>JAZSIT010000105.1:0-28838 GCA_045533895.1 Eubacteriales bacterium | reverse complement strand
TCATTTGTCTTCCTCCGAAAAATCTCAACGAATTATAACATATAAGCCAAATAAAGTCAAATTACCTTAAAATTAACTTACGGTTAAGTTGTGGTGACAGAATAATATCTTCAAAAATCAGAATTGGTGTGATATACTTTTAACAACGGTACCGAATAAATATTTTTGGAGGTAAACCATGAAAGAAAGCATTGGGCAAATCATAAAACGCCTTCGTAAAGAACGCAATCTTACGCAAGAAGAGCTTGCAGAGCAATTAAATATTTCCGCACCGGCTGTTTCAAAGTGGGAAAACGGCACCAGTTTGCCGGACATCACACAAGTAGTCCCGCTTGCAAATTTGTTTGGCGTACCCACGGATGTTTTGTTCGGTGTTTACGGCACAAATGTTCAAGCAGAAGTGGAAGCGGCACTTGACGAAATATTCCGCATGCAAGAAAACGTTTTGCCGGAAGAACAAGCGCGTGTCGGAATTAAAATATTAGAAAAATACCGTGAAGCTTTAAAGCGGTTTCCAAACAATTCAACAATTATGTGTAATGCAATATGTTTTGCGGGAATGTTAATAGATAACGACGGTGAAGAACTAAAAAGCATATTTGGTGAAAATGGACTTAAAGACCTGAAAAAAGAGCGTGTTCGCTGGGCTGAGTTAGTTATCAAATACAGCACTGATCAGGACGATATTTTATGTGCAAAAAGAAACTTGATGGAAATTTATGCCGGTAACGACGACTGGGAAAAAGCGTTTGGAATTGCCGAAAGTTTTCCGAAAGACATTTACAATATAAGCAGTATACGCCTTGCGGAACTTAAATGGCAGGCAGGAAAAACTGAGGAACAGCAGGAGCTTCATTGCCAAAATATCCGTAAACTAACAGAGACGTTGGGACACCAAGTGTTTATGCTGGGAAATTCATATATGAATAACGGAAATTATGAAGAGGCGCTGAACTGTTATACATTTATGCATAATGTTATTAATTCACTCTATGTAGGTGACGAATATCATCCGCCGTTTCATGATAAAGGTTATCCGTTATATAAGTTCCCTGCCTTTTGTCTTGTAAAGCTCGGAAGATATGAAGAAGCTGTTATAATGTTGGAGAAATGCCTTGATTATTATCAGGCACAGGCAAAACATTTTAATAAAACTCAAACACTAAACTCACCGTTGTTAAGAAACTGTGTTTTCAGTTACGGCTATAATGGAACAGCCAAGTATAAAGATCCGGTCAAAGCCGCAAAACATATTATCTGTGATAAAGCTTTCCTCTTGCTCAACGAACAACCTCGTTATAAAGCCCTATTGAAAAAAGTAAATAATATGTAAAAACAAAAGACGGCATTCAATTACACAAGAATGCCGTCTTAAATTTTGTATTAAAAAATAAACCAGAGTATCAAAAACAATACGCAGATAAAGCCCATAACCACCAGCATTGGAAGAAACATCATTTTACATGCTTCGATATATGTACGGAACTGCTCTTTCAATGTAGAGCGGGGACGGTACGAGGAGTTTGAGGTAAAATTCGTTTTTCTTGAAGGTACGCCGGACATATCCGCAAGAGATCTGCCGTCGTCGATATAGGTTATCTTTTCTTTTTTTTGTTTTTTGTTATTTTTACTCATTAATATTCTTCTCTCTGTCAAGTAAATGGCAGGCGGCAAAATGACCCTTCTCATACTCTCTGTAAAGGGGAGGGACGTGCTTGCACTTTTCCGTTGCATAAGGACAACGGGTGTGGAAGCGGCACCCCTTTGGAGGATTTGCAGGTGAGGGAATATCGCCGCTTAAGACGATACGGTTCATTTTTATATCAGGGTTAGGGTTGGGGATGGCGGAGAACAAAGCCTTTGTATAAGGATGTAAAGGGTTTTCAAAAATATCCTTTTTGCTTCCGAATTCCATCATAGAACCCAGATACATAACCATAATCTTATCTGAAATAAACTTTACTACCGAAAGGTCGTGGGAAATGAACAGATAAGTCAGTCCCATTGATTTTTGCAGATTTTTAAGAAGGTTAATAATCTGCGCTTGAATGGAAACGTCCAGCGCGGAAACAGGCTCGTCGCAAACAACCAGCTCAGGCTTTACCGAAAGAGCGCGGGCAATGCAAATTCTTTGTCTCTGTCCACCGGAAAATTCGTGGGGGTATCTTTCATAGTAATAATCGCGAAGACCGCATTTTTCCATTAGGTCAAGCACGTAATCCTTAACCTGATTATCGGGTACTATCTTATGTACCTTAACTGGCTCGGAAAGTATATCGCCCACAGTGCTTCTGGGAGGAAGAGAGGAATAGGGATCCTGAAATATTATCTGCATTTTTGTGCGTATGGGACGCATCTGTGCTTTTGTATATTTGGATATATCCTGTCCCTTAAAAAACACTTGTCCGCCGCTTGGCTGTGTAAGCTTGAGTAGGGTTCTGCCCATAGTGGTTTTTCCGCAGCCGGATTCACCTACAATAC
The DNA here is from genome assembly GCA_045533895.1 of Eubacteriales bacterium. GTDB lineage: Bacteria > Bacillota > Clostridia > Oscillospirales > CAG-382 > SFLA01. Next base: position 26,357 of record JAZSIT010000105.1, on the reverse strand, counting down.
CGAGAGTTTCACCGGGCATGAGCTTAAAGGAAACATCGTCAACAGCAACAAGCTCCTTTTGTGTTTTGCCTAAAAGGTTTTTCTTAATGGGGAAGCACTTGCGCAAATGGCGTATTTCCAATAAAGCGTCAGCGTCGGGAGGGAGAGCGCTATCTGCTTCTATTTGCTTTTTGCGGCTTTCAAGATATTCCTTTTCTATAAGCTCATCATTATAAAGGGAGTCAACAATGTTTTTTTGGTTATCTGACATTATTATTCTCCTCTCCGTAAAGATGGCAAGCCACAAAATGCGTAGGACTTACCTGAATCATACAAGGATAATCGCCGTTGCATTTATCAATGCATTTTGAACATCTTTCCTTGAAATAGCAATAAGAAGGCATATTAACAGGGTTGGGCACGTTGCCGGGGATGTTGAAAAGCTCGTCTTCGTTGGAATCCAGCGTGGGCTTTGATTTTTGCAAGCCGATGGTATAAGGATGCAGAGGGTTATGAAAAATCTCGGACACAGTGCCTTTTTCTATTACTCTGCCGGCATACATAACGACCACATAATCTGCCATTTCTGCAATAATGCCGAGATCGTGGGTTATAAGCAGGATAGATCCGTCCATTTTTTGCTTCAGATCACGGAGGAGATCAAGTATCTGAGCCTGTATCGTAACGTCAAGGGCGGTAGTAGGCTCATCAGCTATAATAAGACGGGGATTGCAGGCGAGTGCCATTGAAATCATAACACGCTGTCTCATACCGCCGGAAAGCTCGTGAGGGAAGGACTTATACACGTGCTCGGGCATAGCAATACCTACAAGGCGAAGCATTTCAAGTGAACGCTTTTTCGCACTTTCTTTGGTTGCGCCGGGAACGTGAATAAAGGTAACCTCATCAAGTTGGTTACCGATGGTGAAAACGGGATTGAGCGAAGTCATCGGCTCCTGAAATATCATAGCAATCTGTCTGCCACGGATACGGTGTATCTCGCTAATAGGCATGTTTGCAATATCGAGAACCTTGTCTTCCATTTCAAAAAGGGGATTTCCGCTTTCGTCTTTTTCTCCGGTAGGGATGGTTTTTCCGTGAGAATTCAACTTGTACTCGTGGGACAAAAAGCGGATATTACCGGAATATATCTGTCCTTGGGGACCCTGCAAAAGCTGCATAACAGACATACTGGTCACTGATTTTCCGCAACCGGACTCACCAACCACGCCAACGGTGGCGTTTTTCGGAACATCAAAGGAAACGCCGTTTACAGCTTTAACAACGCCTTGGTCTGTAAAGAAATAAGTGTGAAGATTGTCGATTTCAAGAATATTGTTACTGTTTTTCATTTCGGTAACAAATTCGCGCTCGTCTGCCTTTCTGTGCTTGCGTTTTTCAAGGGCGCGCATCACCTTTGCGTTTTCTTTGGCAATAGCTCGGATTTCTTTGCCGGAGAGATAACGGGAATTATTCTTTTTGTTTTCGCTTTCCATATCTTATCTCCTCATTTTAGGGTCAAGGGCGTCGCGCAGACCGTCGCCCACAAAGTTAAAACCGAGTACCGCAAGAATAATACATATACCGGGAGGGCCCCATACGTTAAAGAAGTTCTGGAGAATATTTTGATCTTCCGCAACGATATTTATCATAGTACCCCAAGCAGCATATTCCTCGGGCGCACCCAAACCGAGATAGGAAAGGGAAGCTTCGTACAATATCATACTGCCAAGGCTTAACGTCATTGCAACGATAAGTTGGGGAATGACGTTGGGTATAAGGTGCTTGAAAATTTTTCTTGTTGTAGAATACCCCATAGCTTCTGCCGCAACCATATATTCCTGCTCACGGAGCGAAAGTATCTGTCCGCGTACGAGACGAGCCGTTCCGGGCCAGGAAATGAGCGTTAGAAACGCCATAAGGTAATAAATTTTGAATTTAAGGTCAATACCCGCAGCGTCAATCAAAGTGCCGACTATCAGCAGAATTGGAAATCCCGGCAAACATATAAGAATATCACAAATTCTCATTATAATATTGTCAATATGACCGCCAAAATATCCTGCAACGCCGCCGAATATTATCCCGAAAAAGGTGGTGATAAACACCGCAAGAAAACTAACGGTAAGGGATATTCTTCCGCCGTACATAAGACGAATAAGAACATCGCGTGCGCTTTTGTCAGTACCGAGGGGATGGTCGTCACCGGGTTTTGCCAATGCGTTCATAGGTTTGGTGGTTTCAACTACCTGATAAAAGGTATAGCTTTCACCATCACGCTCAACGGTAACAGCGTGTTGAGTATATTCCACTTTTCCGGAGTAATCGGATTCGGACTGTCCCCATGTATCATAAAACACAGGCCCAAGCCAGCAAAACAAAAAGAGCGATATTATCATTACAAGACCGGCAACGCTGAGCTTGGAACGGAAGAAGCGTCTGAGCACCATACGTGTCGGAGACATAAGCTTTACGTTTTTATCCAATGCTTGCTCTTCAGCACTGTCGTTTTTCTGAAAATCAATGTTTTCTTTTAACTCTTGGTCTTTCATTACGCTCCTCCTTTACTCAAGTTTTACTCTGGGGTCAACCACTGCATACATAAGGTCTGCAAGGAGAACGCCCAATACGCTGAGCAACGCCAGGAACATATTGTAACCCATGATAAAGGGGATATCGCCGTCCGACATTGCTTGGAACGCAAGATTACCGATACCGGGAAGGTCAAAAACCTGCTCGGTAATTATAGCGCCGGAAAACAGCGAGGGAAGTAATCCCGCAAGACTTGTTACCAGAGGAATGAGAGTATTGCGAAATGCGTGCTTGTATATTACGACTTCTTCTTTAAGTCCCTTTGCACGAGCAGTGCGGATATAATCGGAATTCAGTACCTCCAGCATATTGGTACGTGTCATACGCATTCTGCTGCCGATACTCAATATTACAACGGTAAGTATGGGTATAAACAAATGGCGCAGATAATCCCACATAAGTGAAACGCCGCTTAGTGTCTGGGAAGCATCTGTAAGCCCCGAAGGAGGGAACCATCCGAGTTTCATGGCCAGAACATCTTTAAGTATCTGACCGAAGAAAAAGGAAGGCAGTGAAATACCGATCATAACAAGAATAGTTACTACATAATCCCGAATGGAATACTGATGAGTAGCGGCGGTAATGCCGAGAGGAACGGCTATCATAAATTCAAATACAGTCGCGATCAACGCGATAATAAAGGAAAGTCCCATATTGTCCTTAATAACATCGATAACAGGAACACTGTATTTGAAAGATATGCCGAAATCAAAGCGGCAAAGGGCACCCAGCCAGTTGAGATAGCCCTTGATAATTCCCATAAAGCTATCATCTTCGAGACCGTAGAGAGCTTTCATACTCTCTACGGTTTCTTCGGGAATTGTAGCACCGTTCATGCTCATTTCCGCTATTTTGCTATCAATAAAGCTGACAGGCATACAACGGATGAGCACGTAAATTATAAGAGATACGCCCAGTAGAATAAGGACCGAAAGAGCAAGTCTTTTCAGTATGTATTTTAACATATATCTCTCCGATCAAAATAGTTAGTCAGCGAATTCGATTTCCCAAATATGGTCAAGGGGAGAAGTATAGGGATTGATTTCGCCGGGAAGAGAAGCGGAATCGATAACATTTCCGTTGTAAGCATACAGAACCATACGCTGGTAAACGGGAAGCTCAACCGCAAGGTCAAGAATATAACCCATAGCTTCTTCATAGAGAGCGGTACGTACTGCCTGGTCATCGGTAGCGCGTGCGTCATCAATAACTTCGCTGAGCTGGCTGAGAATAGAATTCTCAACTGGGTAGTTAGCGGGATTAGCAAGAATTGCATCATAACCCCAAGCCAGAACGCTGGTGGCAGTGGAATTCTTGTGGTATACCTGATAAAGGTCAGGGTCAACGGTAGAGCCCCAAGCTGCTGCCCAAACCGCAAGAGAACCTGTGCTGAGCTTGGTGAGAGCGTTGGAATCCGCAACTACTTCAATATCCCATCCGCACTCGTTAAGCAGTTCTGCTGCTGCACGGAAGGTCTGGTAAGTAGGATGGTCGGTAAGGTTTGCACCTGCGATTGTGAATCGAATAGAAAGCTTGGAATCGCCTGCAGAAACGCCTGCTGCTGCCATATAATCAAGAACGGTAGCCTTTGCATCCTCTTTATTAAAGTTGATGGCGGGGTAATCATGGCCGTTATCACGGCTGTTTTTGCCGGAAGCATCCTTGGGATATGCCCAGCTTACGGTGGACATGGGCCAGTAGATGGTTTCTGCCATACCTGCGCTGTAATAACTAAGTGCAAGGCTGGTATCCATAGCACACATAATCGCTTTACGAAGATTTATATCTGTAACTTTTTCAGCGTTGATACCAATATAACCGTAACCCAACTGCTGAGTCCAAGTCTTTTCAATACCCTTGCTTTCAAGAGAATTGAGTTTATCAATATTATTCTGGGTAAACTGAGGAGTTACAAAGTGAACAGAGCCGCTTTCCAAAGCGCTGAGTGCGTTGGTAGAGCTTACAACCTGATAACGAAGTTTTTCGATCTTGGGCTCGCCGAGAAGGAAGGATTTATTCGCCTTAAAGTAAACGACGTTATCGCTATAGAAAGATGTGCCGGAGGGATTATCATTATTGGAATTGTCGGTGGCAACGTAAGGTCCGGCACCCATAGGAACCTTAATGTTACGGGTAGACTGGATTTCGTTGGTCATAAAGTCGTAGGAGCCGAAAACAACGCCAAACTGATTGTTTGCAATATCTACCTTATGTCCTTCAGCATAGTAATGCTGGGGAGCAACGGCGAAGGCGAAGTTCCAGATAGCCTTGGGGTCAACGCCGTTAATAGTTATCTGAAGAACATCATATTCGTCTGCGTTCTTAACAGTGCCGTCTTCGTTATGCTCGTGAGCAACCTTATATGTACCATTGTTTGCGGTAACCTCGGTAACTTCGGTGGTATGGCCCAGAGAAACAATACCGCTTATATTGGGAACAGCCAGAGAGCCGTCGTCCGCAACGTTTTCGTGGAGTATAACTTCCTTTGCCTTAGCGGTAAACTCGGTTTTAAGAGTCTGTGCGGTTGCCCAGAAGAGAAGTATCTGGTCAAGCTCCTGCTCGATCTTGGACTGATATACGTACTCAATAGCGGATTCTTTGTCAGTTACAACAGAATCGTTATAAAGAAGTGTTACTTTTTCGATTTTAGATTTAATGTCCTTGTTGGTAACAGGGTCTTTTGCGTATTCGATATTTACATATCCTTCCGCAAACATAAAGCAAGTAACGGGATTTTTGAACTCTTCGCGGGATTTATAAGGCTCATCGGTATAAGCTTCCTGCGCACTTACATAGTCGGTTTCAAGTTCTTCACGGAAAAGCTTGAGAGCGCGCTCATAGTCTGCCAGAAGGTCATCAACCGTAACTTCACTTGCATTTGAGGAAATCGCTTCTTTATAGCCGTTGGAAAGAGAATGTGCTTTTATAGCAGCAACCATTGCATCGTAATCAGCGCTGTAGCTTCCTGCAGTAGCGGTAGCGCCCGCTTGTCTGAACAGATTAATAAGCTCGTTGATACGGTTTTGTGCACGGGAGCTTGCCGCAGAGGAGATGCTGTCGTCAACATCGCCGGAGCCGGAGCCCAAAGTCTGTGTGCGATAGTCCTGGAGACCGAGAATGTCGGTTGAATACATAGTGGAAGAACCGGTGTATACGGGATCGAGATACACATAAAGGTTGAACATTACGTCTTCCATTGTAAGAGGATGTCCATCAGAATAAAGAATACCGTTTTTAAGAACAAAAGTGTAAGTGGTGGTGTCCTTCGCGGAATCGTAGTTGATGGCATAATCCTTAACTACTACTGCCTCACCATCGCCGCATGCAACAACTACCTTACCGTTTTCATAACCGGTAGTAAGCATACCGATCTGGGTCATGGAAACGATGGTGCTGTCTGCTCCGGTAGTAGAGAAAAAGGGATTAAAAACACCATCGAGTGCATCGGTCATTACAACCAGCGCATCGGGCTTGGATGAGCTGTTGCCATCACAACCTGCAAGGATTGCTACGGTGGAAAGACACATCAACAAGCACAGAAAAAGTGAAATGATTCTGTTTTTCATTTTTCAAAAAATCCTCCGTTTATTTAGTAAAAATTAATAAACAAAAATTAATTAAAGGTTACTGTAACAGTGCCGTTATCTTCAGTTTCGACAGTGATATTTTCAGCGTTTTCTGCCGCTGCACAGGTTATGCTGGAAATATCAACGCCGTCGTGTCCTCCTGCACTGCACAGAAGTCCGATAACGTAACCGGTCTGGGGATAACAGTCCTTTCCGATTATGAGTTTGCCGGAAACAGAAACGTTTGTAAAGACCGCATCACTCGAAATAGTACCCGCCAAAAGTCCGAAAGTGGCACCCTGCATACGGGAACCGGCGTTTATTTCGTAAGAAACGTTTTCAAAAACAACGTTTTCAAAGACAGCGCCTTGGTCAATAGATCCGAACAATCCGCCGAAAAGCTGTGAATTATCCGCTTGAATTACGTTTACGCCGGAAATCTTGTAACCGTTACCGTAAATTTTTCCGATAAATTTACCCTTCGCAAGGGTAGGAGACCAAACCTCGTCTGTAAAATTAATATCATTGCAAAGAATGTAATTACCATCAAGGCGGCTGTTGTTATAGAATTGCTTTGCATTGTAGATCTTATACCAGTTTCCATCAAGCCAAGTAGAGAAAATACTGATCTTCTCGGTCGATGTAGTGCCGGTTTTGTAATCCACATATTCAGATGCGCCGGATAACTTTTCGGTTAAGGGAATAGTTTTTTCGGCGTCAAGGAATGCGGAATCGAAAGTATATCCGTCACGCTGCGGGAAAGATTTAGTATCCAGCTTGCCGGTGTTTGCGTTCCATTCAGGTATTTCCAGATCTATTCCCGTAAAAGAATCCACAAGATTAAAATCTCCGTTGTCACCTTCTGCATAAAACTCGTATGTAAAATACGGAATCCAAGCTGCATAAAGAGTTACATATGGTTCACTTGAATCAAATGAAGCGCTGTTCTCAACAGAAAGTGTATTTGTATTAAAATCCCACCTGCCATTATAGGAATAACCTTGTTGTCTGCCGGATTCGGAAGTGGGCACTCCGTAATCATCCAGTGCTTGCCCATTTTCGTTAACGCGGGGCGTACGCTCAGTATACCAACCGGCAAGGAAATAACCGTTTCTTGAAATCTCAAAAGCGCCTTCAGCGCGAAGAGGATCTTCCGGTGCAAGTAAATATACGCCTTTTTCGGAAGAAGCATCAGCGATATCGAAAACGTCTACTATATAAACGTCCTTGGTACCTGCGAAAACGCCTCCGTTTGCGTCAAATCTTACGCTTACGGTATATCCGTTCTCGTTGAGATCCTCGTAAGGAGGATCCCAATTTCCGGAACACGCTGTGGTTGCCAGGACCGCAAGTAAAAGCAATCCCGACAAAGCACATAATTTTATTATTCTATTCATGTTGTTTCTCCGATTTTCTTATATATTATCAGAGGTTTCAGTCTCTATATCAGAGACTGTGTTTTTCTTTTTCTTGTTTTTTAACAAAACAAATATAAACGCTCCGCCTGCCGCTACCGCCAAAACAGCGATAACAATGACAATTACCACTAAATTGCCGCCATCATCGGTGATATCATCGGAAACGTCACCTTCAGAGGTATCGGAATTTGCAAGGTATTCAAGGTCACTTATACGCTTTTCAGCCTGTGTGAGCAGACTATAATTGGTAACAAGTGCTTTTTGTTCAAGGGTGGAAATAAGGTCATACGCTGCACGAGCCGCTTCAACCAACCATTTATCGTTAAGAGAAACGGTTTCGGGGAGAGAATTAATAGCTTTTATAGCCGCCAGTGTTATTTCATCGGCAGCGGCAGCACCGTCAATAACAGTATTAAAGTACTGACCAAATATAAATGAACTGTAATTCTTTCCGTTTGTAGGTCTGACCATAATAAGACCTTCGTTTATGTGACCGATATAATCCACAAAGTTAGCACCGTAATATACGGAAGCTGCATTTTCAGATGCGTTCCACATAAAGTAAGGCGTAATTCCCAAACCGCTTTTAACAATTTCGCCGTCACCGACTACGGTGGTAAAGGTGTATTCTCCTGTGGCAGAAATATTTTCACCGGAAACAAAGTACATATAATCGTACTCTTCTTCAAGTATGGGAGCGTTATAACTGCTGAAAGAAATTACAGACAGTTTATCGCACTTATAGAACGCCTTGTGTCCCACAGAGTATACGGAGTAGGGGAGAATAACCTGCTTTGCATCGGTTCCGGCGAAGGCATAGGCGCCTATTCTCACCGTGTCATCTGCAACGGTAACAGTTCCGTTATCTCCTGCGTAAACAATAAGCTCAAGTCCGTTGGGAACAACCTGATACAAGGAGCCGTTAATAACCTTTACGGTTTCGTTTATATCGTAATCATAAACAGATTTTTCATATTCAACACCGTTGAATTCGGTTGTCTCTCTTGTTGAGAAGACGGGAATATCGCACATTGCGAAGGGGTTATCGCTCAGTGTTGTTAACGAGTTACCGAGAACGACCTCGAAAGGAGTAACGACTTCTTTTATAAACGCATGCTGACCAAGTGTTACTGCCCCCGCAAGGTTTACGCTGTTAACAGAGGTGTAAGCAAATGCGTAATCACCAATATCGGTTGCGTATTCTTCGTTAGAAATACTGCTTAAATTAGAACAGTATGCAAACGCGCCTTTATCGACAGTGAAACCGTTTTTGTTGAAGACAACTGATTCCAGAGCGTCGTTTTCGCTGAATGCATATTCGCCGATGACAGCTGCACTGCTTAAGTCAACTGCAGATACAGATGTCTGGTTAAGGGCATAACCGCCTATCTCTGTCAATTTATCAAGATTTATATCAGCAAGAGCATCACAGCAGGTAAATGTACCCGCAGAGAGCTTTGTAAGGGAAGATCCGAGTTTTACGGAAGCAAGCTCTTTGCAGTATGCAAATGCATATTCACCGACAAAATCTGCAGAAGAAAGGTCAATTTCCTCTAAAGCAGGGGCATTATACGAATACATATAATAACCGTCTTCGTCAATAGCGAAGTTGGTAAAAGTGCTGTCATACGCAATGTAAAGAACATCGCCGGAGAACGCATAATCGCCGATTTCCTTTACGGACGAAAGGTCGATACGTTCAAGCATAGGTGCGTTGTAGAAGGCATAGTCACCTATAATCGCATTATTACCAATAGTAACTTCTGTAAGCTCGGATGCGCCGTAGAAAGCGCTGTTACCGATTTTAACGTTATCTCCTATAGTCAGCGAGTGGATGGGCGAAACAAACACATAGTAGTAGTAACGGGTATCACCCACAGTATAGAAATCATAAGTCCAATTTATCTGGGTATCGAGATAAAAAGCTTTATTATCGAGAACTACGTTATTGCCGATAGTAATGCTTTCCAGAGAATTACAACCGCTGAAAGCGCCTTCGCTTACTGTCATACCATCGGGAATGATAACACTTTCGATTGCAGAATGAGCAAAAGCATATTTTCCGATAGTATTAACCTTTGAAAGGTCGGGAACTTCTGTCAAAGCAGTTCCGGTAAATGCATAGTCGCCGATATGAGTCAGAGTGCCGAATTTTACGCTTTCGAGTTCACCGCACTGTGCAAAGGCGTAACTTTCAACAACGGTAATATAAGGCATATCGACAGCTTCGATATTTTTATTACCGGAGAAAGCGCCGGAAGCAACAGTGGTTATCTTTTTATCGGAAAGAGTAAAGTTGCCGTCTGCAGAAGGAAGCACCAACATAAGCTTTGTACCGGTGGAATCGGTTACGTACTTACCGTCACTGCTAAGAACAAAGTTTTTGTTACCGGAAGCAAATGTCAGTTTTTCAACTGCTGTGCCGCCGAAAGCGTATTCGCCGATAACAGAAACATCCTTACCCAGTGTAACTGTTTTCAGTTTCTTACAACCGTTGAATGCACCGGCAGGAATAACTGCGCTGTTAATCGAAATCTCTTTAAGAGAGCTGCAATCAGAGAACACATACTGACCAAGCTTGACGTATTCGGCTTCGATAACAAGCTCATCAAGGTCTTTACAGCCTACAAATGCATACGCGCCTATAGATTGTGTGCTTTTGGAAAGTGTAACCCCGTCAAGGTTCTCATTATAAGCGAATGCATAATCTGCCACTGCGGTAGCATTTTCAAGAACGATATCGTTCTTTATATCACAACCGTAGAAAGCGCCTTGGTTTATAAACTTTACATTTTCAAGTCCTTCAACGGTAGTAAGAGAAGTACAGCCGTAGAAAGCGCCCTGACTGATAAACTTAAGGGTGGAAGGAAGCACAACCTTCTTAAGTGCGGTAAGATTTGCAAAAGCGTAAGGACCTATCTTTTCAACACCTTCGGGAATAACGACGGTGGTTATGGTGGAATCGCCTATATACCAAATTTTAGTGGAATCGGGTTCTTCCTCGGTAATCTCATGGGGTTCTTTTGCAATATAGTCGAAATTAGAGAAAGCATACTGACCGATTTCGGTAATGGAAAGGGTTTCAGGTATAATTACCTCACCGCCGAGACCGAAATAATGGGTAAGGCTTGCGCCTGTGGTTTCGTACGGGTCTTTAATAGAAATATTAATTGACTGTGAGTAATAAGTGCTCTTTCCGTCCATCGTTACACGTACGGAAACTGAAGCGAAGCCTTCGGACACACCGGTTATTACTCCGTTTTCGTTAACAGTGACGATATTACTGTTACTGGATTCAAACACCAGCTCGGTATCTTCGGGGAAAAATGCATCTAGCTGATAACGCAAAGTTACCGATTCGGATGGATACATACTCAGCGAATACTGTTCGGAAGTAAACTTCATTTCGTCCCCGGTCGCACCTATCTCGCGGTCGACGGAATTAAGGAAGAAATACGCTTTGTTAACAAGGTATCCTGTGAGGTTAAACGTATCCAAAACAGGCTTGTCATACCGCATAAACCCTTCTTCATCTTCAGACAGAACTCGCAGCGAGATTGTGGCTTGCTTTTTGGTTACGGGATCTCTGGCAATAACTACAGCCTTACCGGGATTTACCGCAACAAGCTGGTTGTTAACAACTCTGCCGACTTCGCCGCTTGCAGGCGCAGTGCAGTAAAATTCAAGAAGCTCTGACCACTCGGTCTCAGGATAAACCAGAGGCATAAGGTCAACTACCTCGTTGGGGCTGAGCACAAGCTCTTCTTCGCCGAAAGTAATATCAAGATAGTCGTCGGGAAGTGCTATTTCATATGTGGCCTGATTAAGCGCATAGTCATAACAAGCAACCGTTATTGTGTTTTTGTTGGTTGCGTTCTGACGGATAATATCAATATAATCCGTAAGTTCGTAGATTACATATGAATCCGTATTGAATTCCGAATAGACGGGAGTGAGATATTGATCAAAGGAATTGAGCATATATCCCGTTCCTTCGGCATCCAGACCTACATAACCAACCTGAAGACCCATGGAGTAATGATTATCGTAAACAGAAAGCTTTGCGAAATAGCGGAGTTGCTTTTCGGAGCTGTCGTATTCGGTATAAAACTCACAATCAGTAATAGCGGGAGCTTCAAAATCGGTAACCAAAGGGAAGGAGAATTCGTTGGAAAGGTTTGTATCTCCGCCGCCTTCGCCGTAATCAAGATAAGACTTAAGCTTTACGGTAAAGGTAGAATTGTTTTTAAGGTTGTTGTCTATGGCACTGAATTCTATCTTAATGTTTGCGGGATATATGGAGCCGCCGTCACCGTAAGATTTACGAATGTCGTTTTCGGTACGTTCATAGACAATTTCACCTGTAGCATCGTCGGTTATGGTAATATCAACACGCGCCGCGTTACGAAGCAAACCTGCCCATACAAACCGCAGAGAATTAACGCCCTCTTGTTGGTTGGTCAGAGAAATATATTTACGGTCTGCAGCAATTTGTGATACAGAAGGGTCTTGCTGGAAATAGAAGGAGCCAAGGTAACTTACATAGTCGCCGTTAATACCGCCTATAGGACGGGTGGCGTAAGCATCGGGCAGCGTTTTATCAACAAGGTCCAAAGAATTGTCGAGCTCGTCCTTGTTGGTAGCGTAGTAATCAAGGTCAAAAATGGGGGAAAGGGTCCAATCGCCGTAAAAAGCAAGATATGGAACACTCAAATCCACTTCTGTACCGCTTGTTGCTGTAAGAACTACAAATCCTTCAACATACATGCCGTTCTCAAAGGAAGAGTCCATGTATTTTTTGTTTTCGTCGGTCAAGGTTATCTTAACGGTTATCTTAACTGTTTCGCCTGCGTTAACCGTTACGTTGTTGCCATTAAGAACGCCGTTTTCAACAGAGGCAATTTCAACCTTTGCGCCCTCAAGAAGCTGTGCTTCCTCAGTAACGGTGGTTTCACCGTGAGCGGTTTTAGTGTCGCTCACGCCTTCTGTCATTACCAACGCAGAAATATCATAAGACAAAGAGGAAGAGCCAAAGTTAACTACGGCAAATACAAGGTCGTATACGCCGGTTTTTTCAGGGTCATCACCAAGCTCTATCTTGGATTTATCCAGTTCGGTTCCGTCTTTACGGTTATAGGTGATAATATAAGCATCAGTTGCAGAGCAGTTGTCGAGGTTTGCAAGACCCGCGCCCTGCTTACGGATAGAATAGGGAAGTCCGTTTTTATTAATAAGAATATCGGCAGTGGACATCATAAGCTGATTAACAAGCTTTGCAACTGCAACAGAATCGTCGGCGATATCCTTGAAGTTTTCTTTTACGTACTGGCGGAGCAGTACGGTTATGCCGGAGATATTGGGGCAAGCCATGGAAGTACCGGAAATTCTATCATAATCCTGTCCTGGAACTGCAGAATAAATGGAGCCGCCGTGCGCAGTTATCTCGGGCTTAATGCTGAGGTCAGGTGCAGGACCCCAAGACGAAAAATCAGACATAAAGGGACCGGATGTGTTGGAACGGCTTACCGTTATAGTACCCGTTCCGGCTGCGGCAAGCATTTCACCGTCATCCTGGCTTATTGAGCACACAGCCATTGTTGTATCTCCGACGTTCATTTTGATATCGCCGGATACGTTGTTATAAATAATAAGACCCGCCGCGCCCTTCTGCTGGGCAACATTTGCTTTTTCTTCGAAGGTTGTTGAACCTCTGCTTACCAAAACTATTTTTCCGGTAACGTCAATACCGGTATAATCGGCACTTCTGCCTGCGCCCGGAATAGTTATGTATTCAATAGTAAGACTGTCAACGCCGTTATCTAACAGCTCGTCAACAAAAACCTTTTCTTCAGAAACTCTGTCGGTAGACTCATTAAAATATATAATAGTATCTCCGTAAAGCATATAGGGAGTTTTAACGCCGCTTACGGAAGCAACTGAAATAACGCCGGGGTAGGTGGAAGGTGAACCTACTGTTGCGCTATCGGGATTGGAAGTAAGACCGAGATTACCGTTTTTCTCGGAACCATAGGTAGAGTTAAAACTATTGGAAGCGGCAACAACCATGCTGATGCCTTGCGCACGGATACGGTCATATACACCGCTTATAAACTCTTTATCGTTTTCACGGCTGAAACCGCAAGCGGTACCAATAGACATATTGATAACGTCTACACCGAGTACGGCGCAATCTTCCAACGCTGCAAGTATCCAAGAAGTATAGGCGGAATCTCTTGTATCCGAGAATATCTTCATTGAAACGATCTGTGCATTTGGTGCAACGCCTGTAATAACGTCATCCTTGCCTGCAATTATACCGGAAACGTGTGTACCGTGGTCGCTGGAAATGGGATAAACGTCGGAATCTTCGTCTGCATAGTCAAAGGCAAAGGGAACTTTGTCGTTTACGTACACATCGGAAGCGGTAAGCCCGGTGTTCATTTCGGAAGCAACAGAATCGCTAAGCACAGCAGCAACATCATCAAAGGTTAAGCCGAGCTTGCTTCTGTCAGCGGTGAAGTTATCGACAGAGAACGCAGTATGAGTGTAGTCAAGACCGGTATCGAGAACCGCAACAACGATTCCGGTTCCGTCATAGCCAAACTGGGAACTGTTGAAAATGCCGGTGTCGTATACATTAACATCATTTTCAACCAGTTCGGTCTTAGCCTGCTCATATGCTTCGCTTATGTATGTATTTGCATAGTCATTAAGTGCAATACAAACATCTTCAAAATCTGCTGCAGTAATTATAATTTCAAAGCCGCTGATTAATTCGGAATAATTTTTACCGGTAGAATAATCAATACCACTGTTGTTGAGAACGGAAATAAGACGCTCTTTTTCTTTTGCAATATCTTTTCTTATAGAAACAGCTTGGTCGGAGTTTGTAAACTCACTGAAACTTAGGTTTGTAAGGGATTTTTCATACACGTCCAACACAGATTCTTCGTCCTTCATCTGAACGATTAAGGAAATAGTATCAGTGTCTTTAATTGTTTCGGGAAGCTTGAAAACAACGGAGTTATCAAGATAATTAAATAATCCGGTATTAAGCTCCTTATCAACAAGTTTGATAAAAGACTCAGCCACTGCAACGCTGCCGTCTCCGCCTGACAGAAAACATGTAAGAACAAAGATAAAAGCAAGCGTTACCACCAAGACTTTTGCAAGAGTATTTTTCCTCTTTTTACGGTTTGATACCATAATTTACCTTCCTTTTCTTGCAATACAGCAGTAACATTCATACGAATATACATATTCATTCTATTGTAACACAATTGTAAAAATCTTTCAATAGTTTTTCATTAAAAGTTACCTATATATAAATAACAATTTTAATCACCGCGCCAAATCATCGCAAGAAAAAACAGACGGCTTATAAAAAGCCGCCCGCATTTTTAATATTCAATTTTTAGCTAACAGGGTCAAGTGAAATGGTAATCTCGGTTGCACCGTCTTCAAAATAATATTCCGCTTCGTAAGTATAGCCTTCAGCCTCTGTAATGGTGATATGATATTCGCTCTCCTCGTATTCGGCAGTAACCTTACCGTCTGTACCTGTTACAAGGGGAAGCTTACAGTTCTCATCATCACAGAACTGGATAATGATTCCTTCGATAGGTGAATTATCACTTCCATTTACTACAGTAACTGTATAGGTAATCTTACCGTTATCAGGTGCGGCAGAAGAGTTATCAACCGCGGGAACAGATATTTCGTTTTCGGTGCTATTGGAAGGAATGTTGGAAACAGTTGAATTGGTATCGCAGGAAACAGCAAAAATCGATATTGTCAGTATACAAGTTATAAGCAAGAGCGAAGAAATTATATTTTTCATAGTTAACCTCGTTTTATTCATAATAGCAGCAGCAGAAAAGCCATGCATAATCAGGATGTTTGTAAGCAGGGGCAGAACCGAAAATGTATCCGGGTGCGGAAGAAGCCTTCCACCAGCCTTTATATTCGCCGACATCCTTGATTATTTGTGCTAATTGTTCATTAAGCGGACAGACGCCGTTAGCATCGCATATCTCTTTATATTCATACAAAAGCTCGTTATACCGTTCTCTGTAAGCAAAACTTCCGTCATCATTATATGCGTAAATTCCAAATGTACTGGTATCGCACACATCTATCAGAGAAGCGCCTAAGTAATTTGCGTCAGAATCAATACGAATAAGCACCAAAGGTCCGTCGGCGGTGCCATAATGATAATAACCATCGGCTTCGTTAAACACTACAGTGGGTTTTGATAAAATATCAATATCTTTAAGCTTCTTTCCGTTTTCGCCTTCGTACTTAACCAAATATTTCTTATCTGCCGCTGCAACACGCCACGGCTCGTCTTCGATAGACCAAGGAGCATCACCGGTTCTGGTGACAGAAAGAATACAGTTGCCGTCATCACCATCTACGGTTTTTACACCGATAACGTAAGTACTTGTTGTATCTCTCGTAGAACCAATATTGTAATTGTGAATCTCAAGCTCAAACTTGTTGTCAACTATGTCAAACAAAGAGTTTTGATGTACGTAAATGGGCATTCCGTAGTATCCGAGTTCAAATTCGGTATCGCCGGAAACTGAAACCTCAAATGTTCCGGAGCGGGTAGGAACAAAGATAAAATACGTCATCTCGCCGTCAGAGACAGGTGCGTACAGCATGCCTTCGCTTATGTCATAGGCGGGACATTCCTTGTAATCATTGGATTTGGGGGAGAATGCATTAACACTGGCTGTAACTTTTGCTTTTTCAAGAAGAGTGACGGTGATTGCAGTAACGCTTTCGGACAGCACGCATTTATCGGTATCGTAATAATAATCCTTGGAAGGAGATACAAATTTAATGGTGTATCTGCCTTTTTCGGCAGTGAATTTAGCGACGCCTTTTGCAGAAGTCGTCTTCATTCCCGAATAGCCATCGCCGCTTATCTGAACAATAAGATTGGCAATGGGGTTTCCGCTTCCGTCAACAGCGTATACGGAGTATTCAGTTTCCTTTGTAGAATTGTCTGCGCTGTTTTCGTTTTTGCTCGTTTCGTTATTATTTTCTGCGGGCCGGGAAGTTTCCGCTTTACTCGATTCATCACTGGTGTCGCTGTTATCCGAAGGAGCAGAGGAAGTAGTAGAATTATCGGGTTTATCGGAATTATCCGAGCCGGTTCCCACTGAAACCTCCGGTGCCGCGCTGTTAGTATTATCCTCTGTGTTACCGCCGGAAGATTCAACACCGCCGATCGAAACAGGCGAGCTGTTCTCGTGGCCATCACCGCCGCAAGCGGTTAACAGCATAACGCCTATAAGCAGCACACAAAGGAACGCACGAAATATTTTATTATTATTTAACATAAAAGACTCTCCGTTCAATAGAGATTATTTGTTTTGGTCGGGACCGATGTAATCATAATAGAAACAAAGCTTGCCCCAAGAATGTTCAACATTTTTGAAAGTAAACTTATCCATAAGCTGCTGAAGAATTTCGCCCAATTCTTCATTTACGGGGACACAACCTTCAAGTTCGGGATGCGCGGAACTGGGACCGTAGGCCATTGCCGCATATTTCTTTGCAACTGCAGTCATGTCTTCGCCGTCACCGTTATAGTCACCTTCGGCAACGTCCTCTACATCAAAGAGTTCCATGTTTTCTTCAAAGCTTTCGCCCCAGTACTCTTTGAGGTCTTCCATGAAATCGTCGCCGTTTTCTTCGATATAATCAAGCAACCATTGGTCGTTTTCGGTAAGCTCGAAATTGAAAGACTGCGTGTTGTTCGCCATCTGCAACAGTGTGGTTGAGAAAATATTGTTCTGACCGATAAAATCGACATAAAGAATAGAACCGAGACTGCCATCGGGAAGCTTTTCGTGATAATATCCATCTTTGCCGAGTGCAATGTCGATGCCGCCGGAAAGGGTAGCGTTGGTATCGCCTTCGTAGAAAGTGAAATATCCGGGAGAGGCAAGCTTAAACAACTCGATGGATGCTCCCTCATACTTAACTTCAAAGGTAAAGGAGCCGACTGCATAAACATCGTAATACGCGATATCAATAAAATACTCTTTTCCCGCTTCCATGTAAACTACCATGGAGCAGTTATTTAAGTCGCTGTATAATCTCTCGCTGTGCTCATATACAAAATATTCGGTTGCATCTTCAAGGAAAATCCATGCGTTTACAGGCTGATCACTGAAGGAAGTGATACGGTATGCGCCGGATTTGGAAGGAACAAATTTATACCAAAGACCGCGGGGCATTATAACACGATTATAGGTGACCACGTTATCCTTGCCTAATTTTGCCTCAAATGCGGAACGTGCAGAGAGCCCTCTTACAGGGTCTGCAAGTTGCTCGCCGTCTGTGCCGTAAACGTCGTAATACGAACAAATCTGCAGCCATTCGTTTTCGGATTGCTCAAGACCGATAGCCTTTGTGGTCTTAATAAGAAGCTGTTTGAGTTCCTCGTCGACTGTACAAAATCCGTATATCTCGGAATTGGTTGCCATAGTGCAATAAGGCAGAAGCTGCTCGTAAACATCCACACCGTCAAGCAAAATCAAACCGTTATAGCCGAGAATGTTTATAGAATCATTACTGAATCTGGAAGAGCCCATCAGGTTAGCCAGAAGGAGAGGACCGTTTTCGGAGCCAACATGATAATATCCGTCTTTTTCGTTATAGAAAACGTCAACGTAATTTTCGTATCCAAACCCGTCGTCTTTAAGATTGTTAGCACAAAAACGGGGAATATATGTCGCTGTATCAATATCTTTTTCGTTGATAATGCGCATGTTTTTTACATAAACAGTGTCATCTCCGGCAGAGTCGGAGGAATCTTTAAGATAGCAAAGCGCCACCTCATATTCGCCATCTTCAAGCGCAACAAACGGATAGCAGGAGTTCCACTTTTCGCTTTCGCCGGAGATCTGATAAATATCCTGTCTGTCAACCAAAACGTAAAGTACATCCATTCCGGATTCACTCGATGCATAGTAATCGAAACCGATAGCTTCGCCCTTTTTAAGAGTTACGTTGACATAAATGGTAGCGTATGAATTATTAACGCCTGCGTTGGAAGGATAAATACAATCTGCGCCCTCTTTTTTACCGATAATAAAAGGCCAGGTAAGCTCTGCTTCTACTTCGTCGGTTTCGGGAGCATAGGTAATATTGGAGTTACCGGAACTCATTACGTTTGCAATATCCTCAACAGGTGGCATTTCGACGTTGGGCTTTTGTACAGGAGTTATGGAAGCAAGATTTTCATAAAAAGCCTGAGTATAATCGTCTGCAGTAAAAAGTTCAAAAGCAGTATTGAAGGGTGTAGCGCTGGTAACGCCGCCGACTTCAATAAGACAGATGACGCCGTAACGGTCAATAAATACAGAAGTAGGATATCCCTGAAGATTAAAAGCATTCTGCATTCCAAGGTTTTCCTTTACCATAGGGAAGGTAAGACCGTAGGTAGCTTTGAATTCAGAAACTTCGTCTTCACTATCGGCTGTGTAATGGTTCATTGCGATAATTTCGATATCTTCTTTGTAGTTATTGTAGGCCTCGTCCATATAAGGGAACTCAGCCACACAATAAGAACAAGTTGTATACCAGAAATTAAGCATGACCATATCTTTTTCTTTGAGCAACTCAGAAAGGGTATAGGAGTTGCCTTCGGGATCGGTTACGGTGAAATCATGCATAACACTGCCGAGGGTATAAGTGACATCAGAGAGGTCGGTGTCTTCAATAACGCGGGAGGTCAACACAATGTTGGAAGAAGTCCCTGTGAAACCGTAGCTTGCTTCAGTAACGTAACCTTCGGGAGGGTCGGAAAGTACAACCCTGTAACCGCTTGCAACCTTAAGATTAATAATTGCAATACCGTTTTCGTCGGTAATTCCATAACCGGCAAGATCTTCAAGCGCTTCATCGGCATAGATGAATATTGTAATACCGGAGAGCGCGATACCGCCCAAGGACTTAACCGATACGGTATAATCCGTTTTTCCGTCAACGATGACAGCCGAAACGTCTGACGAAGTATCGGAAGCATCGGTATTGGATACATTGTTGTTGCCGCTTCTGTCGCAACCGGTAAGGGAAGTAACACACATACCGAGTAGCAGTACAAGCGCACAGCAAGCTGCAATAATTTTAGTGATTTTTTTCATACGGTTTCTCCTAAAATAAAAATACAAGTATAAAACAATTCATATCTAATATAGAATAACATAAATTGACAAATTAATCAATAAAAAAATAACATTTTAATCTGCATTTTCGAGTGCAGAGTCAATATATTCCTTTAATTCTTCATAAGTGGTGGCGCGGGGGATAACAGCAATTATTATGCCATCTTTATCAACAATAACGGTATGCGGCCAAGCTTGACCTCCGCCAAGCTTTGTACAGTACTCATCACCTTCAATGTCACGGCAGAAAATATATCCAAAATCTGCAAAGTTGGATTCGATGTATGATTCAACGTCTACGCCGTATTCGTTATAGGTGTGTACGGTAACTACCGAAACCTTGTCTTTATATTTTTCGTTGATTAAAGGGAATTCGCTTTTTAATTCCGCAACGCAAGGTCCGCACCAGGTTCCCCAGAAATTAATTACGGTAATTTTTCCTTTGTTATCGGAAATATTAAAAGTTTCGTCAGTGCCGTAAATAGGAAGATCATACTCGTAGCACATATCGCCGATCTCGTTGCCGTAATTTTTGGGGTCTTTGTTTATAAAATTGAAATATACAAGTGAACCTAATAGAAGTGCCGCCATACAAACAGCAACAACAATGCGTGCCGCTTTTTTCTTTTTTACCTGTTTGGGTTTTCCGTTTTCATCTTGGTTTATTTCGTTTTCGGGAAGAAGTATCTTAGGTCCTTTATACGAAATTGCTTTTGTGGGACATGCTTCAACGCAATCTCCGCAACTAATGCATTCGTGATCCGCTACTTTTTTAATATCCATTTTGCAGCGATCTACACATATTCCGCAGTGAGTGCATTTGTTGTTATCAACCTTCATACCTAAAAGAGATATTCGGTTAAATAATCCATATATAGCACCAAGGGGACAGAAAAACCTGCAGAAGAAACGGTACATAAATACCATTCCCAGAATAAATATCACCAAAAGCAGGAATTTCCAGGTAAAAAGCGGTCCGAGCATTGAAAACATATAGTCGTTTTGAGGATTGGAAAGTAATCCGCCGGCTCCCAGCAAAGTGCCGGAAGGACATATGTATTTACAAAATGCGGGAAGCGGCAAAGACATCTCGTTAAAAGCATAAATAAGAGGCATCGCAAAGACGAATACTGCCAGCAGAATATATTTGAAATAGGAGAGAACACGGGTTGTTTTGCTCTTTTCTATCTTTGGCGTTTTAATTTTATACACAAGGTCTTGCACAAGTCCGAAAGGACATAAAAATCCGCAAATCCATCTTCCGAAAATAACACCGTAAAGCACGAGAATTCCAAAAACGTAGTAAGGAAGTCTTGCTCCGCTATTGGCAAGTGCGTTTTGCAGTGCGCCCAGCGGACACGCCGCAGAAGCTCCGGGACAGGAATAGCAGTTAAGCCCGGGCGCACATATATTTTTTACTCCGCCTTGATATATTTTTCCCGAAGCAAATCCTTTAAGATTTGCATTGGTGAGTAATGCGGCATAAAGCTGAATTATCCTGCGTTTTGTAGGAATAAGGTTTTTGAGTTTATTTTTGAATTTGCTCATGTGCTAATCACCCCAATCCTATACATTCGGTGCATATACGAACAGCTTTTCCGTATACGTCACCAATTCCGTCGTTAAAAATACCGAGCACGATAAGAACGACCGCGATTGATATTAAGCCGATACGAACATAGACTAAAAGGTTTGATTTTCTTCTTTCGCTGTTTTCAATTTTCCTTGCTTCATTGGCGGCAACGGCATTTTTATAAATATTTATTTCACGTTTTATGCTTGCGTTGCAAAGGTATACACAGATTAGAAACAGAGCAAACACCACTGCAGTCGGAACAAAAACAGCGATAACAGCAGAAATAATATCCGAATTAAGGTTTTCGACAGTAAAATTGTCTTTTTCTAAAAGATATATAAGCGGGAAAATTAAAATTCCAAAAGATAAAACCGAAAAAAGGGTTTTGAGAATACAGCGAAGTTTTTCTTCCCGCTTGGCTTTTATATCATTCAGAGCGTATCTGCTTTTGTAGGACATAAGCACGTAGGAATCAACACGCAAAAACTTCTTTTTGTCTGCAGGAGCAAAAAAGCTTACTACAAAACCGCCAATAATAATTATACCGCATAAATACAGTAAAGGGGATATATCGGATACTGCGGAAGCAACTGCATCTCTTGAATAAATACCGTTTCCGCCGGAATATATATTTAAGCATTTAACGGAGGTGACAGACAGAGTAATAATAATCACAGTTGCAGTCAGCCACTTTATAATGGCATTTATAATACGCAACGTTTTGTTTTCCATTGAAAGAGCGCCATCCTTTCATTTTATCATAACATTTTACCACAACGTTTGATATCCGTCAAGACATTGAAAAGCTAAACAATTTCCATATATATAATTGACTAATGCTGAGTTTGATATTATAATATGGTAAATCGAAGTAAAGGGATTATATTATGGAACGTTTTTATAAATTGGTTGAGGCGTCAAACAAGAAATTTCCGCGAGGTGTAGAGCCGTATCAAATGCTTACCAGGCTGCTTGAAGAGTGCGGCGAAGTAGCCTCTGAAGTTAATCTGTGGGAAGACTCCGGAATAAAGCGAATGAAGCACGGAGAACCCAGGAAAGAAGATCTTGCAAACGAAATTCGTCAAGCTGTCACTGAATTGTTTAAAATTGCTAAGTACTACAATGTAGAACATGAATTGGAAGAATCTATAGAAAAATCCCTTTCACGTTCAAGAGCAGCCGGCCTTATAGAATGAAAAGCGCTCAAAATGAGCGCTTTAAGATTCAATTTAGTTTTTCAAATTCTCTAATCATATTTACTGAATACACTTTATCGCAATTTTTACACTCAAAATCAAGCCAAATAAATTTTATGTTACCTACCAGAAATACATCGCCGTTTGAAAAATCAAATTTTTTTGCTTCCGGAGAAGCGGAATTAACAACCTTTGACATTTTTATTGTATTTAATAATTCGCCGCACTCGGGGCAATAGTGTTTTTTGAAACGAGTAAAGAATATATCATTATTAAATCTTTTAACACCGTGAATTTTCAAGGATGTCATCTCCTTTGACAACAAATTTACTTAATTAATTCTATCATATACTGTGTAGAAATACAACAGAAAAAGTAGATATATTGCAACTATTGCAAAATCAAAATATTGTATCATAACACTGCTGTATTGTTTGTTGAATCAAGTTTACGGAATGAATCCATGCGCGTCAGAGCACGCGGTGCCATACTAAGCTCATTTCGTCGTCTTGGATAAAAAAGAACGACTCCGAAGTGCCGTTTTTGTGGAGGCGAGAGGAATCGTTCTCGCCTGCGGGCTTGGTCAGGGTTGGGTCTGACAGCTCACCGAGCTGTCATTCAATACCAACCCGTTCGATTCCCAATCTTCTCATAAACAACAAAAAGCACCTGCAAGAGGTGCCTTTTTCTGTTTGGTGGAGGCGAGGGGAATCGAACCCCTGTCCGAAAACCCATCCGCTCCGCTTTCTACGAGCGTATCCGGCTTATTGATTTCCCGTTTCTAACCGCGAACCGGCGCGCTGAAAGAAACGGTAGCTTCATTAATACCTGACACGGGGCAAAGCTTGACCGTATTCATGTGCACTGCTAAGTGACGCCATGACCGGAGCCGCAGTCCTCTCCGGTATGACGGCCGCCATTAATTAGGCAGCGAGAGCTAAATTATTGTTAGCGTTTAATTTTAAAAGTATGCGTTTTATAGAAGTCGCACGCTTCTGCTCGCTTACAAAGCCTCAAGATCCCCGTCGAAACCTTTACGCCCCCGTAATTTGCCGCCACATATTATAGCACAGTAATTTAATTTTTTCAAGACCTGTTAACGGATGCTCTGTCCATATCACGCTGGGCGGTCTTTTTCGCCTCGGTCTCGCGCTTGTCGTAAAGCTTTTTGCCTCTGCACAGACCGATTTCAACCTTTACCCACTTTCCTCTGAAATACATTGAAAGGGGAATGACAGAATATCCCTTTTGACCGACTTGACCGAACAGCCGCAATATCTCTTTTTTATGCATAAGCAGCTTTCTGTCTCTGTAGGGCTGGCGGTTAAAAATATTGCCTTTTTCATATGGACTTATATGCATGCCGTGAACAACAATCTCGCCGTCCTTTATGATACAAAAACTGTCCTTCATATTCACCGCGCCGTTGCGCAGAGATTTTACCTCCGTACCGCACAGTTCGATACCTGCCTCAAAAGTTTCGTCCACAAAATAATCGTGGTATGCTTTTTTATTTGCCGCAATAAGTCTTTTAGCGTTATTTTCCATTTTCCTTCTCCGTAAACCTAACAATTGCCTCAAAACAGCATGTATCACCGTTTTCAGCGCGGACACGTGCGATATTTTCTTCAAAGATACCGCTAAGGTTTAACAATGCTCCTTCAAACGCCTCGTGAACATATGATATCTGAACGTGTGTGATTTTTTTGCCACAATATCTGCCCTCAACGGCTTTTGCTACAAAATCCTGATAATAAGTGTTGTTAACGTGTCCGTTTTCATCAATATAATCTTTTGTAATTAATATTTCGCCTGCAGGAGACGTAATTTCGTCTTTGGCAAAAATACGTTTTTCCGCATCCACTTGCTGCTTAAACATATACACAGAAGGCGGATAATGCTCAATAGCTGTGGGACGAAGTATACGGCGGTTGTTTAAGTTGAGAATTATCCAAACAGTGGTCGCTCTGCAGCAAAATCCTCTTTGGGAAACCACAACATATTCGCGTATCATACATACGCCCTCGATATGGTCGTGAACAGTCAAAATCTCAATATTATCGCCGGCGTACATATCCAGTATTATATCCATGCTGATGCGCGTTAAAACGAACGCCATGCCGTTTTTTCGCATCTCATCGCCCGTTGTGCCGTATGTGTCAAAATCCTCTCCCGCACAGTCCTGCATATAACGCTGCAATCCGGAGAGTTTGAGCCTACCATCGGCATTACATCTTTCATTTTCGACGGTAATCTTTTTAACTAACATTAGCTTTTCCTTTTCTTGGCAAGAGGATTTCTCTCCATTGCCTGCTCAATTTGTTTATCGGAAACGTGGGTGTATATCTGTGTGGTATTTAACTGCTCGTGCCCGAGAATATCCTTCAATACCCTCACATCCACTCCGCCTTGCTCATACATAAGCGTTGCCGCGGTATGACGAAGCTTATGCACTGAATATCCCTTACCGCCCAAACCGCATTTATCTATATATTTATTTACTGTCCACTGCACCGTTTTGTTGGAAATTCGTGTGTTTCTGTTGCTCAAAAACAGTGCGTTTTTGTCTTTAATAATGCCGCCGTGAGCAGTAGCATTCCTACCGCGCACGTCGATATATGTACGTAAAGCGTCTCTGCAAGCTTCGTTCAGATAAATAGTGCGTTGTTTACTTCCTTTACCGGTAACAGTAAGCCTTGAAAGATCGTGGGAAAGGTCAGAAAGGTTTATTCCCACCAGTTCTGAAAGACGCATTCCACAGTTGAGAAATAACGTAAGAATACAATAATCACGCTCACCGTTTGGGTCTGTCATATCGACAGAATCAAGTAGCTCACCCGCTTCCTCCAAAGACAGATACTTAGGTAATCTTCGCTTGACGGAAGGGGAGTCAATATGCTCGGAGGGGTCAGTTTTAATCAAATGAGTTTTCGAAGCGTGATACTTAAAAAAAGCACGCACTGCAGACAGTTTTCTTGCGCGGGAAACCGCTTTTACATTCCGCTCGGCAAGCCAAAGCAGATAATCGTAAATATCTGCGGTAGAAACCGACTCAACGTATGAAAGATCGACATCGGAAATATCTATTTTCTCAAAATCGGTTTCAACGGTATCTCCGCGCGATGAATACAGAAAACGGAAGAAATTACGCAAGTCCAGCCAATATTCCGAAACCGTAAGGGGAGATCTGTTTTGAATATTCAGTTTATACGAAAGGAAGGACCGTACTATCTCGGGCGCTTCATCATACATCGCAGCTTCACCTCTTCATAATTATAACCTTTTTGGGTCGGATTTTCAACAGTTTTTTTGTTTTTGATTGACAATCATTTTAAGATGTGATATATTTACTAAAAATGTATCCGGAGGTAAAGTAATGGAAAATCAAAACAATAATCAAAACGATTATGTACTTTTGGAAATGAAAAAGCTTATAAAAAGGCAGAACTCACTCATCGTTAAGCAGAGCAATATGATAAGCAAAATGATGAACGATTACCGTCTTATGCGCATATTGTGTTATACGCTTATTGCGGTTACAGCTATTGTTTTTGCACTTGTTCCTGCCGGATATCTGGTTTATGACGGGCTTAAAGGATTTCTTGCAGAGCCTTCTCTTTGGGGAGCGGTGCTTATAGTTGCTTTGCTTGCTTTTATGGTGCTTGCGCTGGTACTTGCGGGCTTTTTACGCCGCAGAAGCGCAGACTTTGAAGAAATAATCGAAGTTGAAGAAGAATACGACGAAAACGACGACTGATGACACAGAGGAATTAAGACTATGCAATATATTATCAAACGCACTAACGAAGTCGTCTGGGACGATATTCCCAAGGCGGAGATATGCT
>JAZSIT010000166.1:0-19820 GCA_045533895.1 Eubacteriales bacterium | reverse complement strand
AGCGTAGGCGCCCGTTACGGCGACTGTAAGCTGGTCATTAACGATGAAACCTATAATTTCGGTGCAGATGCCGTAAATCTTGAGGATGTCTCCCAGCGCCAGTACACTTATCTTGCTACCATTGAAAAAGAGCTTGACCTTAATTACGATACCCATGCGTACGCCGTTACCGTTTCATATCCCTTCAGAGGAACCTATAACGGTGTATCCCTTCCTGCAATTGAAGCGGCGTGCTATCTTAACGTCAAAATTGATGGAACGGTAGAATCATAAACCAAGAAACAAAAACCCGCACAACGCGGGTTTTGCTTTTATCTATTTCTTGCTTGCGGTTACTCTTAAAAGTTCGCCGTCGTATTTGGCAATAAAATCTCCGTCAAGCATTAAGGTGGTGTTATATATTACACCGTGGCGGGCGGAAATGGCATCGTACAATCTGCGCCAAGACCCGTTTTCGCTTTTGAAGGTTACAACAAAACCGCCCTCGGGAACATATACTTTTTCGTTCCAATTACGAATACTTCCGTCATCAAGGTTGTTACCGTATTCGGAAATATAATATCCATCATCTGCGGGAGTGAAAACAAGAATATACGCATATCTCAGAGCGTGAGTCTTTGAATCAATATATTCCATATCCTTGTATATCTTCACGTCATCGGTGGGGAGGGGGTAAGACGTGCCGCCCTCAAAGGAATACTCCTTCTTGTCCGGCTGGGCAATACCGAAAATATTGTCCTCGCAAATAAAGTTGTTGCCGTAAAGGAAACGGTATTGATATGAGCTTTCGGGATATATAACAATATTCTTGGTAAACAGTGAATGCTCGGTAGGTGTTCCGCGCTTTTTGTAGGGGAGCTTATCGGAAAGGAACACGTTGTTCATCATCTCCACCTTGTCGCAGGCGGTGTCCGTTCCGTCACCTCTGTCGGAACCGCCGTGGGCATCGAATATATGGTATATCGCCGTGCCCATGTGGATATTATCATGGGCGGAATAGGACGACCCCGCCGAACCGTCTGCGGCGATAGCGTGGCGGTCAAAGTTAAACATATTGCGATATATCTCAACCTCTGCTTGTCTGTAAAGGGTAACGCCGTAACCAAATCCGTTTCGCTGGTTGTGGTGGATATAGTTGTGGTGTACTTTTACGCCTTGCTGTCCCTCCACCAGCACGCCTGCCTCGGAAAATCCGGATATTTCGCAGTTGCTAACCTCCGCGTTGTTTCCGCGTATAACTATTCCTCGGGACAATATAAGCGAATAATAATAATCCGTATAAGAAGTGCCCGCCTCGTTAAGACCTCTGTTAAGGTGTGTCATGTGTCTTTCCGTGTCTGCACCTGCAAAGGTTATTCCGGTAAACACAGCACCTTCGGAAAGAATTATGGCTTCCTTTTGCCTTGATGTAGTATACAGCATACCGCCTGTGGACACACTGCCGTCTTCGTGCACGTAACCACGGTTGGACGCAATCGTTACTCCTTCAGGCACGGTGAGTGCCAGTCCGGTAACAGAAATTTTGCAGTCCTCGGGTATGTATATTGTTTCGCCTGCCTTTGCTTCGCGCAAGGCGGACACTAAAGACGCAGTGTCTGTTACGGTATAATCGCCGTCGGTAATAATATTTTCATATCCTTTTCCACCGCCCAGGGGAGTTCCGTCATCCCGCATGCCGTACTGCACCCCGTCTTTGGTAATGGAAAGAGAATCTTTATAATAATAGTAATTTGTTGTTCCCGAATGGTACGCAAGTGCGTCTATAATCTTATCGGTATTTCCCTCGGCAATACCGAGCAGCATTTTGTACACCTCAAAGCTGTCTGCGGGGAAAACGGCCGACGTAATATCGGGATAAACGGTTTTTATCAAGGATTCCGTCTTTTCGGAAGCGGTGAGTATCCCATTGCTTTTGGGGAGAGGGGTATCGTCCTCTGAGTCGTTTTTATAGTTTACTCCGTTTTCAAAAAAGGCGTTGTTTTCAAGGGTAAGTCCGTTTTTTCTGTCGGCAATACCGTTTGCGCAGTGGTGAATAAAGCAATCGGTCACCACTCCCTGACCGTCGGGGAATACGGTAATACCGCTTTTACTGAAGGCTGCTATCTCGCAGTTGGAAACGGTTATGTTTGTACCGTCAATACGAATACCGTTGTCCTTTTTGTAGGGGTCGTTTACTCCGGAAGGGGAAATCACACCGCACAGATTAAGTCCGGTAATCACGCAGTCGTTTTTGCAAACCAACAAAGTACCTGCGGGATGAGAGAATTTAAGGGTGCCGCCCTCGTTTATACCTCTGTCGGAGGCGACTGTTACGCCCTCGTTAAGCTTTGCGGTAAAGGTTTCCGTATCAGCGAGGTCGGAAAGGTCAATAGTAACGCCGGAGGGAATGAATATTACTTCGCCCGCCTTGGCTTTTTTCACCGCCGCTTTGAATGCGTCGTCGCTGTCGGCAATATAATCTCCGCTTTCGTATATCTTTCCTTCATATTCCGCACCGCCTATATTTTCGCCGTAGTATTCACAGCCCTTCATACTCTCGGCAATACGGGTTGCTTCTGCAGGGATATTCTCCTTGTCCTCTGCCATATACATAGAGTACAGCTGGGTATACAGTTTCTTTCCATCATAAAGGAATATTCGCTGGGGAATATCAACAGCTGCCTTGTCTGTTTTGCAGGCGGCAAGGCAGGGAAGTAACAGAAGTAAACATAAAATTAAGGCGGAATATCTTTTCATTTGCGTCTCCTTGGATTTTTAATGTGTTTATTATATACGCTTACACTATGTCAGGTCAACGGTTTTTTGAAAATCTTATTGTAAAACGTGCAAAAAAGTATTATAATCACTCTGTAATTCCAAAATAAAGGGGCACAGCCTTATGAAAAATATAAAAATAGAATGGAAAACATGCTTCCGCGTAGGTATAAGCGTGTTTTTGCTTTATCTGGCAATAGCGTATTGGAGCGGATTCTCCCGCTTTGTCGGTACGGCTATAGGCGCGGCATCCCCTCTTATCATAGGCGGTGTCATTGCCTTTTTGGTAAATATTCTTATGAGCAGGTACGAAAAATGGTTTTTCCCCCGCTCGGAAAAGAAGTTTGTCCGCCGTATACGCCGTCCCCTTTGTATGACGGCGGCGTTTATCACCTTGGTTGCGGTTATCGGCGCGGTGGTGGCGTTGGTCATACCCCAGCTTGTTTCCTGCGTTAAACTGCTTGTTGACCTGCTGGTGGCAAAAACCCCCGAATATTTCCGTATAATCATAGAATTTTTGGATAAACACAACCTCCTTTCCGATGAATATCTGTCTCAACTTGCAAATATAGACTGGAAATCCCGTATCGGCGATATTTTCAAAGCGGTCACTTCGGGCTTGGGTAGTGTTATGGATGTGGTAATTTCCACCGTAACGTCACTGTTTTCGGGTATTGTTACCGGATTTATAAGCATAATATTTGCCGTTTATCTCCTTTCGGGCAAGGAACGTATAGGAAGCCAGCTTACCCGCCTGCTTAACAGATTTGTTAAAGAGGTGTGGCGCAACCGTATTCTCCACGTAACGTCTGTGGTAAACGATTGCTTCCGTAAATATATTGTCGGTCAGTGTACCGAGGCGGTTATATTGGGCGTGCTGTGCGCTTTGGGCATGTGGGCGCTTCAGCTTCCTTATGCTACCATGATAGGCGCGCTGGTCGCCTTTACAGCACTCATTCCCGTTGCGGGCGCCTATATCGGCGCGGCGATCGGCGCTTTTATGATACTTACCGTATCTCCTGTAAAAGCACTTATTTTCCTTGTTTTCCTGCTTATACTCCAACAGCTTGAGGGTAATCTTATCTACCCCAAAGTAGTTGGCTCATCGCTGGGTCTGCCCGGTATATGGGTGCTTGCCGCCGTTATCATCGGCGGAGGAGTAATGGGCGTTGCAGGTATGCTGTTGGGCGTTCCCATCGCCGCAACTATATATAAGCTTCTTGCAGAGCAGGTAAAAGATACCCCTCAGCAAGCCGATGCTTCCGAGGAATTGCCCAAGCAAGCGCCAAAGCCAAAGGCTAAACAGCCGCCTATACCGTCACCTGCTCCCGAGCCGGAGCCTGATAAACAACCGACTCCCAAGAAAAAGAAGCCTTATTACCATAAAAAGAAAAAGCCAAAACAACAGAGTAATGAGGAACGAGAAACGAGGAAAGAGGAATGATGGAAATTTTTGGTCAGCAGACCAAAAACTACAAATCAGCTCAAACAAAACTCCCGTCAGCGAAGCGAGGGCGGGTAGGTTGAGGTCAGAGCGCGGATTTTACGAGCGTGCCGTAGTAATCTACGGCTAGCGAAGTAAAAACGCGAAAAAACGCAAAATAAAAAGGAATTTGTTTTTACAAATTCCTACCAAACAAAAAACAACAATGCGAGAGATTATATTAAACCTCTCGCATTTTGTTATTACGGTATTATTCTTTTGCGTTTTTGGTCTGACCCAAGATACACGCCCGAGATTATTCCCAGTTGTGCCAAACTTGCGTCACATCATCATTATCATCCAGCGCGTCAAGGAGCTTTTGCATTTTAACAAGATGCTCCTCGTCTGTAAGTGTAACGTAGTTTGCGGGAATCTTTTCAATCTCTGCGGATTCGTATTTATATCCCTTTTCGGTAAGTGCATCTGCTACAGAGCGAAGGTCTGCAGGGTCGGTATAAACCTCAAACATCTCTTCCTCGGGTACAAAATCCTCTGCGCCGCATTCAAGTGCGTCCTCCATCGCCTTATCCTCGTCAAGATCCTCGGAGGGGATATAAATAACACCCTTGGAGGAGAACATAAAGGATACGCATCCGGTAGTGCCCAGATTTCCGCCGAACTTATCAAAATAATGTCTCACGTCAGCGGCGGTACGGTTTCTGGAATCGGTAGCAGCTTCAACTATAACTGCAACTCCGCCGGGGCCGTAGCCCTCGTAAACTATCTCTTCGTATTCAACAGCGTCTGCGCCGGAAGCCTTTTTAATAACTCTGTCAATATTATCGTTAGGCACGTTAAGAGATTTCGCTTTAGCAATAAGATCTCTCAGCTTGCTGTTGGATGTAGGGTCAGGACCGCCCTCGCGCACTGCGATGGTCATTTCCTTACCGATCTTTGTAAAGACCTTGGCTCTGGCAGAGTCGGTCTTTTCTTTTTTGTGCATTATATTTTTCCACTTGGAATGTCCTGACATAATCTATATCTCCTCTGTACGGCGCATTCCCAAAAGGTCAAGGGATGTGCCTAAAATTTGTTTTGTTGCGGCGGTAAGCTTAATTCTGAATTTTCTTGCCGCGCCGGTCTCACGCAGAATGGTGCAGTTGTGGTAGAACTTGTTGAACGCCGAGCAGGTGTCCAGCATAAAACGTGCCACGTAAGAAGGCTCGTTGTCCGCACAAGCGGCTTTTACACGCTCGGGGAACAAATAAAGCTGTTTAATAAGGTTAACCTCGTCGTCGTTGGGTGTGTACTCACCGTCTGTGCCCTCGTCTCCCTCCGTCTTGCGCAGAACGGATGCGGCACGTGCGTAGGTGTACTGAACGTAAGGTCCGGTATTACCCTCAAAGGAAAGGGTGCCTTCCCAGGTAAAATCGGTATCCTTTATACGGCTGTTGGAAAGCGCACCGAACACTACCGCTCCGATACCCACCGCCTCGGAAATGCCTTCCTTGTCTTCAAGAGCGGCGTTCTTTTCCTCAATAATGGTTCTTGCCTTTGCAACCGCTTCGTCAAACACGTCGTTAAGCAGAATAATGTTACCGGTACGGCTCGCCAGCTTTTCACCGCCGAAGCTCATCGTTCCGTATGGAATATGAACCAGACCCTTTGCCCATTCTCTGCCCATCATTTCGGTTACCTTAAACCACTGAGCAAAGTGGAGGGATTGTCCCGCACTGGTAACGTAAGCGCAAATGTCAAAATTGTAGGTGTTGTATCTGTAATTTGCCGCTGCAATATCACGGGTGGGGTAGAGGGTGCTTCCGTCACGCTTGAGAATAAGCGCAGGCGGCATGTTGTAATCGGCAAGATCGACAATAGACGCACCGTCATCTATTTTAAGAAGCTCTTTTTCTCTCAATTCGTCTACTATTGCAGGCATCTTGTCCGTATAAAGGCTTTCTCCGTCCCAAACGTCAAACTCAATACCCAGTCTCTTGTAGGTCTGGGTATATTCACGAAGGGAAATATCCTTAAAGAGCTGCCATATTTCAAGATATTCCTTGTTTCCGTTTTCCAGCTCGCGGAATGCGGCGCGCGCTTGGTCATTAAGAGAGGGATCCTTCTCCGCCTCCTTGCCGAACATAACGTAAATACGCTCAAGCTCTTTAATTCCGTCTGTTTCCAGCTTCTCGCGGCTTGACCACTTTTTGTAAGCCACAATCTGCTTTCCGTTCTGTGTGCCCCAGTCGCCCAGATAGTTAATGGCAACGGTATTGTAACCGCAGAACTTGTATATATTGCGTACCGCGTTGCCGATAACGGTGGTACCCAGATGTCCCAGATGGAATCTCTTTGCAATGTTGGGGGAGGAAAAGTCGATAACCAGCGTCTTTCCGTTGCCGATACCCGTCTTTCCGAAATTTTCGTCAATGCCCTCAAGCATGGAGGTGTATATGTCCGCTCCGGCAAAAAAGTTAATATATCCGCCAACCGCTTCAATCTTGTCCACGCCCGCAGGAAGAGTAATGTTTTCTTTAATTTTGTTTGCAATCATGGGAGGCGCCGCCCGCAGGATCTTTGCAAGTTTGAAGCAGGGCAGTGCCAGATCGCCGTTTTTGCTGTCCGCAGGTACTTCAAAATATCCCTTCAGGTCCTCGGGTACGGGCATTCCCGCTTTGTCCAAAGCCTCTGTCACCGCACCAACGGCAAGTGTTCTCAAATCATTCATAACGCTTTTTTCCTTTTCTTTTATAACACCACATTGTATCACATTTTTTCGTTCATTTCAACCCCCTTTTTTCTTCCTTTCAACTGCTGTTAACAGTGTATTCTAAAAATTTACATAAACTATTGACAATTTCTTCAAAATTAGTATAATGGATATTAGGAACTAAACGAGGTCGAAAAAACCCCTGAGCAGTGTGCAAATTGAACAAATTCATTGCCGAGTTTTTGTTTGATGTGCGACTATAGGGGCGTTTTGTCGTCACCTCGTAAATCAAATCTTCCAAATTCAGAAAGGATGCTTTTATGAAATTCAAGAAAAGTATTTCACTCGCACTCGTAATGTGTATGGTACTTTCTCTGTTTGCGTCTTTCGTAGTTTCCGCAGAGGATGCTGCTGAGAAAAACGTAGTTAACGTTAACGTAAACGAGAATGCTATGCTCACCGACGGCGTAACCGGCTTTACCGCAGGTTGGGGCGACGTTGGCACTTCTAAGGTTGCGCTTATCAACAACACTAAGTGCACCACTCAGGCTATGGACGTAGTAGTTAGCTACGACCTTGGCGAAGTTAAGGCTATCAACGCTCTTGCACTTGATTTTTATCACGATGCAAACGTTATGATCGGCTATCCCGAAGGACAGATCCTCGTTGAAGTATCTGCAGACGGCGAAAGCTGGGCTAAGGTTGGTCTGTTTGATATCGCTGAAGCAGAAGTAGTGCTTGGTACCCCCGGTACTGTTTCTACCGTATGCGAATTCAACGCAGTTAAAGCTGCAAACGTTAGAGCAACCTTCAAGGTTGGTTCTTCTACCGGCGTTCTCGGCGACAGCCCCGCAGACGGCAAGGTATTCTGGGAATTCTGCTCTATCGCAGAAGTTACTGTTACCGAAGCAAACCTTGTAGAAGTTGACGTTAGCGATTACGCTCAGCTCACCGACGGTGTTTCTGATTTCACCGCTGGTTGGGGCGACGTTGACAACACCAAGGTTGCGCTTATCAGCAACGCAGAGTGCAAAACCAACGACATGGATGTTGTTGTTACTTATGATCTCGGCGAAGTTAAGGGTATCAACGCTCTCGTGCTTGATTTCTATCACTGCGCAGACGTTATGATCGGCTATCCTCAGGGCAAGATTCTCGTTGAAGTATCTGTAGACGGCGAAGCTTGGACCAAGGTTGGTCTTTATGATATCGCAGAAGCAGAAGTAGCACTCGGCGCACCCGGCACCGTTTCTACTGTTTGCGAATTTGCAGGACGCAAGGCTCAGTATGTAAGAGCTACTTTTGAAGTAGGCGCTTCTACCGGCGTTCTCGGCGACAGCCCTGCAGACGGCAAGGTATTCTGGGAATTCTGCTCTCTCGCAGAAATTTCTGTTACCGAAGCAACTGTTGACAGTCCTATCGTTACCGCATTCAACGTAGCAGGCTACCTTGATGCAAATGATGCATATATCTTTACCGATAGCGATATTTACGCTAACACCTCTTTCCCTTGGTGGGATCACGTTGCTTTTGCTCCTGTAGACGGTCTTGAAGGCGTTTACGAAGTAACCGAAATGATCGGCGGTTCTGTTGGCGAAGGCAAGCCTGTAGCTATTCCCGAAGGCGGCTTTGCTTGGATCGCTTGGATCTCTGCTGCTGAAGGTACCGGCGCAAACGCAAAGGCAGTATTCAGCACCATCTCTGTTGGTGATTACGTTCAGTTCACCGGTCTTGATATTGAAAATTGCACTGCAACCGCAGATGCAACCGCAGAAAAATATATTGATCCCAATGCTCCCGTTAATGTAGCTCTTGATAAGACTTACACTCTCTCCGGATGCGGCGAGCGTGATTCCTACTTTGCAAAGCTTACCGACGGTGTTGCAGTGAGCGGTCTTACTTATAACAATACCGATTGGTTCGGATTCTACTGCAACGGAGATAACGCTTCCGTTATCAACGCACCTGATCACATCGGTACCGTTGTTATCGATCTCGAAGAAGTAAGCGATCTTTCCAGTGTTCGCGTTAACACTTTCTTTGGCAGCACTTCCGGTATTACCAATCCTACTGCTGTAGTACTTAGCGTTTCTGAAGATGGCGAAACCTTTACCGAAGTAGAAACCAAGAATTATGAAGTTGCTACCGAGAGCTCCGTTTCTTGGATCACTTTTGATCTTGAAGACGTAAGCGCTCGTTATGTAAAACTCGACTTCACCTTGTACGGCACCTTTGTTTTCATTAATGAAATCGAAGTTTACAACGTACCTGTTGTAGCAGAGCCCGAGCTCGAAGAAGTTGACGGCGGCGATCTTCCCGCACACAACCCCAGAGCTCACGGCGCACTTACTGTTCCCGCTAACACCGCTATTTCCTATACCGTTGCATTTGAAAACGGCGCAAACTTCAATCTCTATGATGAGACCATTTCCGTTCTCGTAAACGGCGAAGCTCTTGCGTTCGGTATGCTCGGCTTTGTTGCTACTCTCGCAAAGGGTGATGTTGTTACCCTCGTTAACGAAGGCGCAGAAGCAGTTGAACTTTATCCCTCCATCTCCGAGGTTATCTTCGGCACCATGGGCAACCCCATCGTTCTTGAAGAACTTGGCGATATTACCGCAAACGTAACTGATGCTATCCTTTCCGATGGCGGCGCAGTACACTACGTTTACACCGCTACCGTAAACGGTACTCTTACCATCACCATGCCCGAAGGCAACTGGACCTACACTGTAAACAACCTTACCACTTTCGTTTACGGTGATTCCCAGTGGTCTGACAGCGATCCTGTTCTCTCCACCTACACCATCGATGTAGCTGAAGGCGACGAGATCCAGATAATCGTAGGCACTTATGATCCCGAGAATCCTTGGGGCGCTCCCGAAGGAGAAATTGTATTCAACGTTGTTGAAGAAGTAGCAGCTCCCGAAGCTCCCGAAGATCCTAAGGAAATCGTAGACGATGCATTTGCACTTGAATCCGGAGCAGAACTTCCCTACGTTGCAACCCTTACCGGCGAGATCGTTAAGATCAACACTCCTTACAGCGAACAGTACGGCAACATTACCGTTACTATCGAAGTAGAAGGCACCGACGGCGTTAAGGAACTCCTTTGCTACCGCATTAAGGGCGAAGGCGCAGACACTCTCGCAGTTGGCGATACCATTACCGTAACCGGTACTATCATTAACTACAACGGCACCATCGAGTATGCCGCAGGCTCTACCGTTGATGCTATCGTAAAGGGCGAGGGCGAAGCTCCCGTTGCTCCCGAAGATCCCAAGGAAATCGTAGACGCAGCGTTCGGTCTTGAAGAAGGCGCATCTCTGCCCTACATGTCCACTCTTACCGGCGTTATCGTATCCGTTGACACCGAATATAGCGAATCCTACAAGAATGTAACCGTTTCTATCGAAGTTGAAGGTACCGACGGTATGAAGACTATTCAGTGCTACCGTCTTAAGGGCGAAGGCGCAGACGTTATCGGCGTTGGCGATACCATCACCGTAACCGGCGTTATCAAGAATTACTACGGCAAGGTAGAATTTGATGCAGGCTGTACTCTTGATGCTTACGTTAAGGCACCTGCAGAACTTCCCGAAGGCGCAACCGCTATCGACATTCTCGGTTATACTCACGATGCGTTCAACTACATTATGTACGCAGACGCTGATATGACCCTCGGCGAACTCGTTACCAAGTACTATGGTCAGTCCAAAGACCTTAACTACTTCAAGGTTATCGTTGTTAACGAAGACGGCACTATCGATGCAGTATATCTCACTCTCAGCAGACCCGACGGCGTTAAGACCGACTTTACCGTTAAGGCTGGTCAGATCGTTATCGCTCTCAGCGCTAACGTTCCCGGCTACGAAGTTGCTGATTCCTTCAAGGCAGGCGACACCGTAGTTCTCCACAATATTGAAATCGACACTATCAAGGCAGCTACCGAAAGCACCACTCTTACCGGCGTAGGCTTCACTGTAGTACCTTATGTAAAACCCGTTGTTAACGGCACCTTCGCAGAAGAAGGCCTCAACGGCGTAAACCAGTTTGCAGCTAACGCTCACAACATCTGGACCGGCAGCGTTGCATCCATCGAATGGTGGACCAAGGCTCTCCTCCAGTGGAATGACGAAGCTCAGGGCTGGGAAGTTCTCAAGGTTCAGGGCAACGGCAAAGTTGACTGGGTAACCGAAGGCAACCAGATCGTTATCGCAGCTCACGCTGATAACGGCGCAGCAGTAGCTTCTATCGCAGCTCTTCAGGTTGGCGATATCGTTTACATCTGGGATATCGGCGTAGCTACCAGCGATAAGCTCAGCGCAGACGTTGATTGTAACGGCGGTTTCTACACCACCGATGCAACCAAGACCGGTACTACCGCGTTCACTTATAAGGAAAAGGTTGCTCTCGCAGGCGACGTTAATATGGACGGCGTTATCAACGACGCAGACTATATGATTATCAGAAAGCTGGTTGTAGGCACCGCTGATGCGGCTGATTAC
Organism: Eubacteriales bacterium; assembly: GCA_045533895.1. Taxonomy (GTDB): domain Bacteria; phylum Bacillota; class Clostridia; order Oscillospirales; family CAG-382; genus SFLA01. Next base: position 8,425 of record JAZSIT010000166.1, on the reverse strand, counting down.
ACTGATGAACAGCTTAAACTCGCTGACGTAAATGGCAACGGCGCTATCGACGCAAACGACTACCTCGTAGTTAAGCGTCACGCTCTCGGCACTTACGTAATCCCCGCTTGGAAATAATCGTTCCTTTCTGAATTATTATATTTTCCCCTTGGAGAGGACTCCGGCGCAAGCCGGAGTCCTTTCTTTGTTAGGGGTGTCTTTTTTCGGGACATCAGGGCGCAGTCCCCTACATGGAGGCGGTCTTTTCGGAGGCAACTTTCCTCTTTAGGTTTATAAAACTCCCATAAAATCAGCTTTTCCTACTGTGAGTAGAGTGGACTTTTCTCAATTCTACTTCTAAAAAATAAATGTAGGTTGAGTTTTCAGGCAAAATATAGTACAATAACCACAGCAAATTACATTTATTGGAGGCAAAACAATGGCATTACCCGTTGTCCCTATATTCTTTGCTGTGGACGATAATTACGCACCTTTTCTCGGAGTGGCGCTCCAATCTCTTACCGAAAATGCGTCTCCCGATTATCATTATAATATTCATATTCTCACCGAGGGGCTTTCTGCCTGCAACGCGGCGCGGCTTTCCGTGTATAACAGCGATAACGTTTCTGTTATCTTTAACGACGTAGCGGAAGGCATAAAAGCGATGAACCACCGTATTCATGTCCGCGATTATTATACAAAAGCCACCTATTACCGTTTTCTTATTGCAGATATGTTTCCCGATTACAGTCGAGGCGTTTATCTGGATTGCGATATTGTGGTAAACGGTGATATATCCGAATTATATAATTGCGATCTCGGCAACAACCTTGTTGCCGCCATGAACGAGGAAGTAATGGTGGAATACGATGTGTACGGCACCTATGTAGAGAAGGTTTTGGGCGTTGACCGCAACTTGTATTTTAATGCAGGCGTCCTTGTGCTTAATCTGGATTTGTTCCGCAAGGTGGATATCCAATCCCGTCTGCTGGAGATAATGGAGGATTATACCTTCACTACCACTCAGGACGAAGACTACCTTAATGTTCTCTGCCACGGCAACGTGCTCCTTCTTCCCCAGCATTGGAACAAAAACTCTTTTCCCGGCTGTGAGGATGAAAATGACCACGCGAAAATAGTTCACTATAAAATCAATTGGAAGCCTTGGCATTACGACGGCGTGGGCTATGAAAAGGATTTTTGGGAATATGCTTCTCGCACCGAATATTACGAGGATATCCGCGCAATAAAGGAAAATTATTCCGAGGCAGACATCGTACGCGACAATATACAGTTTGAAAAACTGGCGGAGGGCGCCCGCAGAGATACCGAAGCTTCTCTCCGTCCCGATTACGTCCTTCCTCTCATACACACAATAAAAGTACCCGCAGAGGTGTAAAAAATGGAAAAATCCCCCGACCGTCTTATGGTTCTTGAACGGATAAAGGAATATGAAAAAACCGGCTGGTTTGATAAGGATGTGGAAAACGACCCTCCCACAGTGCCCTTAAAGCCCGGTCAGGTTGACTATACACTGGAAAAATTTTCTTCCCGCGTTTCGTCAGAGATAGCTAATCACGTGGCAAAACGGTATTTTGATAAGCTTATTGCAAAGGGACAGCTTGTAATAAAAGAGGTCCGCGGGCTTGAAAATTATCTCGCTATAGCAGACAGAGGTGCCATCATCACCTGCAACCATTTTAACCCTTTCGATAATTACGCCGTGTTTAAGTGCATTGAAAAATCTCTTGGCAAAAAGCGTCTTTACAAAATAATCCGCGAGGGTAACTATACCTCTTTCGGCGGACTGTACGGATATTTTTTCCGCCATTGCAACACCCTTCCGCTGGGCAGTAATGTGGCTGTATTGCGGGAGCTTATGATTGCGGTGGATACTTTGCTGAAAAGAGGGGAAAAAATACTCATTTATCCCGAACAGGGTATGTGGTGGAACTACCGCAAGCCCCGTCCTCTCAAGCAGGGCGCATTCCGCTTTGCTGCAAAGTCGTCTTCTCCCGTGGTGCCCATGTTTATCACCATGGAGGATACAGAGGTCATCGGCGGCGACGGTTTCCCCATTCAGGCATATACCGTCCATATTCTTCCGGCAATCTATCCCGATGAAAACAAAAGCGTTAAAGAGAATTCCTTAGAAATGATGGAAAAAAATTACGCCGTGTGGAAGGAAGTTTACGAACATACCTACGGCATCCCCCTTACCTATACCACCGTAAAGGCGGAATAAATATGTTTTATGTGTTAGTAATTCTGTTTGCCAATATATTAATAATATTAGCCAACGTTTTTAACGGAGCAGATTTTCTCCCCTCCCTTCTTTTTTCCGTGTTGGGCACGGTTACCGTTATCGGGGTGGACGGCGTGCTGGCATTTGCCATTCGCCGCCTGCCGGAAAAATGGTTTAAGGCGGGGAACCGCATATTTAACGTATCCCGCCGGGAAAAGCGTATTTACACCAAGATAAAAATAAAAAGAATCACACCATACGTTCCCGAATTGGGCGGTTTTACCGGATTCCACAAGAACAAGCTTAAAAGCACCGACGACGGGGAATATCTTGCCCGTTTTCTGTTGGAATCCAATTACGGCGTGGCAATACACGTTGCCAACGCGGTTTTCGGTTTTATCATCGGCGTGTTTCCCTTTTGCGGCGGCGCGTCGGTGTGGATTCCCGTGGCGGCAGTAAACTTTGTTTTAAGTATGCTTCCCGTGTTTATCCTGCGCAATAACACACCGTCACTGCTGTTTTTATATAAAAAATCCGCAAACAAGCAATAGACAACATAATTTTTCCTTGATAATCCCGTCGAAATGTGTTATACTGCTATGTAAACATATTATGACGGTGATTTTTATTATGGATGAATTAAAAAACATAATTGCCAAAAATATAATATCACTTCGCCAGTCTGCAGGTATGACCCAATCCGACCTTGCGGAAAAGCTGAATTATTCGGATAAAGCCGTGTCCAAATGGGAGCGGGCGGAATCTTTGCCGGATATCGCGGTGCTTAAAAATATCGCGGACCTTTTTTGCGTAAGCCTTGATTGGCTGGTTGAGGCGGAGCACCCTGTGGAAAAAACGGAAAACGAGCTTACAAAAGCCTTGCGCAAGCAGACAAACCGCACTGTTATTACTTCAATGAGCGTCTTTTTGGTGTGGCTTATCGCCACTGCGCTGTTTGTTATTCTCCATTCCGTTCCTTCCATTACCCGTATGCATTGGCTTTCCTTTGTATATGCAGTGCCGGTGTCTGCTATCGTGTGGCTGGTCTTTAACTCTGTGTGGTTTTCCACCCGCAGGAATTATCCCATCATCTCCCTGCTTATGTGGTCGCTTATTGCCGCTCTTTATATTAATCTTGCCCTTTGCGGTATTTCCATTTGGCAGATTTTCCTTATAGGTGTTCCCGGTCAGATAATTATAATAATGTGGTCGGCACTTAAATTCAGAAAGAAAAAATAGCTTTTTATTACAGGAGGAGTAAAATGAAAAAGTATATATCGGTTGTGCTCTTGGTTCTCTTTTGCCTTGCCGCCTTTTGCGGCTGCAGTAAAGCTCAGTGTGACCACGAGTGGAAGACAATAGGCACCCACGACCATGAGATCGTGGTTGAAGTGTGCACCAAGTGCGATGAAACCAGATCCCGTCCTTTTACTGAGGAAGATGATGACCATGGCCATGATCACGACCACGATAATTCGGGCTCTTCTGCCGTTGTTCCTTCCGTGCCCAATTCAAAATTCCCCGCTTCTCCTTCCATCTTTATTGCATATTCTCCAAATATTGCTGTTAACGGATGGATGGGAACCTATTCCTGGACTGTTGAGCAAAACGGTGGGGAAAAGGTTACTGAAGCAGACAGCCCACATCCCCTTGATTGTTTAGACGATATAGAGGTGCTCAAGGTTTCCGACGGCGCAACCGTTTATCTGGTTTTTGAAGGCACGCCTACAAGCATAACCGTAAAAAGATATAACGCAGATGCGACAAATTATGACGAATACGAAGAGATCGAGGTAGACGGCAACATCTTTGCAGCTTCTGCGGGGGATTATCTTTATGAGGTAATAGCTTCCTGGAACGAGGAAGGCAAATCTTACAGCGGAACAGTACATTACGCATTCCGTACCGAAAAATAAGAAAAATAAAAAGCAAAGCAGAGCTTTCGCTCTGCTTTGTTTTTTTGGCGTTTTTTATTTTACAGTTTCAATATTTATAAAATATACGTTGCTTTCGCCTCTGCCGTCGTATGCGAGGGTGTAAAGCCCATTGCCGTTTTCACCCTCAAGGCTCAGCTTGTAAGCCGGCATTCCTTCGGGAATACTGCAGTTGATGAGCAGGGGAACACCAGCCTCAAGAGAAACGGTATCGCTTACCTTGTTGCCTGTTTCGGCTTCCAGCACCGTTACCTTGCAGTTTTCGGTGGTGACAAGATAAAAGCTCTCGGCGTTTTCGTCCACGGTGAGCACCTTGCTCTCTTCAAAGGCGTCAATGTCGTTTATTACGTATCCCAAAATATCAATTTTCTTCATAATGGGACTGTCCATAGACCCGTCGTGGTAGGGGATAATCTCATATTCTCCCGCACCGATAACACCGTGTTTGGCGGACACAAGGGGAGAAAAGGTGTTTTTTTCTCCCTCTTTTATGTAAACGGGGTCGGATTCGCCGTCCCAGAATACTATGGTGTCCTTGTCTGATGTGAAGGTGATGTATACACCGCCGTTTTCCCATAAAGCAGCCGTTATCATCGCGGAAGGGGGATATCCGTTCTTGTTTAGAACGCTTACCTTTCCGTCCTTGTCTGTAATGGTTATATTATCGGTATCGGTGTAATCAAGAATATAATTTCCGTCGGGAGAAGGGAGGGCGTTTCTGTCTGCGCCGTCCTCATCGGGCAGGGACACTTCTGGAACACTTGTGTCGTTGCCGCCAACGCTTACATCTGTTGACTGCTGTTCCTTGCTTGTGTCGTCCGGAGGAGTAATGTCTCCGGTACAAGCGGAAAACGCCAGCAGTACGGCAAACACGGGTACTAAAAGTTTATACATATTGTTTCCTCCTTTTGGTTTGTGTCTGCAGAATACAGCACATTTTTATACTTTTCGTGGAAATAATATGAATTTTTTGTAAAACAGATAATAGTTAAGAGATTGTTTACAGATTATACAATTTTGTATATTTTTCGGTAAGGTAATCAATAAAATACTTGGGCGAGAAATCCTCTCCGCAGGCGTTTTTAATAAGCTCCGCAGGCTCATACATTCTGCCGTGGCGCCAGATGTTCTCCTCAAGCCATGCGTTTATGGGGGCAAAATCACCCTTTTCCATACAGCCGTCTACATCTATAGTCTCTTTCATCTTGCAAAGCATCTGCGCGCCGTATGCACTTCCCAAGGCATAAGAGGGGAAATAACCCAGACTTCCGCCTGACCAATGGCTGTCCTGCAGAACTCCGCGCTTGTCATCGGGTACGTCAACACCCAGATATTCCTTGTAAAGTCTGTTCCATTCGCCCGGCAGATCCTTTACCTCAAGGGTTCCGTGCATAAGACGGTTTTCCAATTCATAACGGATAATGATATGCATTGTGTATGTAAGCTCATCGCTCTCTGTTCTTATGAGTGAGGGCTTACTTTCGCAAAGCGCCTTCCAAAGGGTCTCGGCATCCACGTCTCTGAACTGCGCAGGCGCAACCTCCTTCAGTTTGGGAAGCAAGGTCTTTGCAAAGGGAAGGGAACGACCCAGAATATTCTCATAAAAACGGGATTGGCTCTCATGAATACCCATACTTACGCCGCCGCCAAGGACTGTAAATGCATATTCCTCGCCCGTGCCAAGCTCATACAGCGCGTGTCCGTTTTCGTGTATGTTGGAATAAAGGGCGGACGCAAAGGCATTTTCGTAATAGTGGGTGGCAATACGTACGTCGTAGCGGGAAGCGTCGGTAGTGTAGGGGTGCTCTGTCTCCGCAATAGCAAAGCGGTCGCGGTCAATACACATAAGGTCGGTAATATATTCTGCCAGCTCCTTCTGCTTGCTTATGGGGAAGTTTTCACCCATAAAATCCGTACGGGGCGCTTTCGCCGCCGCAACCTTCGCAATCAGCTCCTTTAACGCAGGCTTTAGTGCGCCAAAAAATTCCTCGCACTTTTGGGTGGTCAGTCCGCTTTCATATCCGTCAAGTGCAACGTCGTAAACATCCTTGTCGGGGTCGGTATAGGAAGCAAATCTGCGGAGTGTCGCCACCGTCTTTTCAAGATAAGGTGCAAAAAGAGCAAAATCGCTGGTTTCCTTGGCGGTGTGCCACGCATCGGAGGATTCGCTGATATGTCTGCTGTACTCAACGTATTCGTCCATAGGAATCTTTTTCATGTTCCGCGCATCCTTCAGGTAAAGGTACGCGGCACGTGCAACGCTTTTGTCGCACTCATCCTTATGTGAATCAATAACCTCCAACGCCTCGTTGAACTCGGGGGCGGTGGAAAGGAGGTACGCCTGCTCGGACAGCACCGCCATCATTCTTCCTCTTGCGGCGGCGGCGCCTTTGGGCGCAACAGTGCTTCCGTCGTGATATATAATTCCCATGGCGGCATTAATACCCCACAGCTTTTCTTCATATTCTTTATAAACCTTTACTGCATTTTCAAGTGTCATAGCAAGGGCGCTCCTTTATATGTTTTTTTAATTATATCACTTTATTCTTTGTTTTTCCATAGCTTTTGTTTATGTTGTAAATTAATTGTGAATACTATTGACTAACACAAAAAAAGGGTGTATAATCCCCTTTGAAAATGTTTGATGTACGACAGTTTGATATACCACAAGGAGTTATTTATGAAACCAAAGACGAGACCTGACCGTTTCCCCCGTGAAGAAGCCAGCAACGTGGCAGGCAAGGAGGTACGCTCTCTTTCCAATCTTATAATGCGGTTTATCTCCACAAAGCTTAATAAAGAGTATGTAGAGACTGCCACCGGCGCCAACGCTTGGATACTTCAATATATTAAGTGTCATGAGGGACAGGACGTTTACCAGCGTGATCTTGAAAAAGAGTTTTGCATAACCCGTTCCACCGCATCCAAGGTGGTCATTCTTATGGAGAAAAAGGGATTTCTGTCCCGTGAGGGAGTAGAGTCCGACGGGCGCCTTAAAAAGCTGGTGCTTACCGAAAAGGGAAATAACATAATAAACCTTATGGCAGAGGACAGAGAGACGGTTGAAAAGACTCTTATCAAAGGCTTTTCCGATGAGGAGATACAGCAGTTCTGTTCCTATATCGCCAGAATGAAAGAAAACGTTCAGGGAGAGTTAAACAAATAAAATGTTCCGTAAATTAGCACAAAAATTCTATTCTTTTATGATCGGGCGCAACGGTCCGGATAACCTTTTCCGCTTTTGCGTGTGGACGGCTCTTGCGGTGTCCATAATTTCTATTTTCGTTTTCAACCCTTGGGTACAGCTTGGCTTTTCGGTAGTTTATTACGGATTGTTGGGCTACGCGGTTTTCCGTATGCTTTCCAAAAACGTGTATAAGCGCAGGCAGGAAAACGATAAATATCTTGCTGTTAAGGGCAAGGTCAAAGCCTTCTTTTCTCGTAAAAAAGCCCAGTTCAGAGATAGAAAGACCCACGTGTATAAAACCTGTCCCAACTGCAAGGCAACACTTCGTCTCCCCAAGCAAAAGGGCAAGCACACTACCTCCTGCCCCAGATGCAGAAAGAGCTTTGAAGTAAAGATATAGAGGTATTTTTGTATGATATATATGTTAAAGCGTCTCGGCAAATGTGTCCGTGAATACAAAAAGCCGTCCATACTAACCTCGGTTACCGTGTCATTAGAGGTGGTTATGGAGGTGCTTATCCCTTACATAACAGCAGGGCTTATAGATAACGGTATAAAAAAAGGCAACCTTCCCGTTATCGTCCAGTACGGCGCGGTGCTTATCGCTTCTGCGTTTTTGGTAATGCTGTTCGGTTTTCTTGCCGCAAAATATGCAGCTGCCGCTTCTGCAGGTCTGGCACGCAATCTGCGTCACGATATGTATTACGCAATTCAGGATTATTCCTTTACCAATATCGATAAATATTCCACCGGCGGCATCGTTACCCGTCTTACTACCGACGTAGGCAACGTAACCATGGCGTACCAGATGATAATCCGTATGGCTGTCCGCAGCCCTATGATGCTGGTATGGTCCTTTATCTTTTCCGCAAGAATAAGCCTTAAGCTGTCGCTGGTGTTCGTTATAATGATACCCGTGCTGGCGCTTGCTCTTTATTTCATTATGACCCACGCACACCCTCTGTTCAAGCGGGTTTTCAAGACTTATGATAAGCTTAACGAGGTGGTGGAGGAAAACCTCCGCGGCATCCGCGTGGTAAAATCCTTTACCCGTGAAGAGACCGAGAAGGAAAAGTTCGG
>JAZSIT010000016.1:0-5668 GCA_045533895.1 Eubacteriales bacterium | reverse complement strand
CATTATCTCGGGGTCCCCAAAAATCCGAAGGATTTTAGGGGTGCATTATCTCGGGGTCCCCAAAAATCCGAAGGATTTTAGGGGTGATCTTTCCATGGGTCCGGATATATCTCCCGCATATATTCCAAAACGGGAAGACGGATATCGTCCAAATAATACAGTGACGGCGTCGTGTTCCATTTAACGTTTTCGGTGGCATAAAACACGCCGTAGGGCGGATATTTTGCCAGCTCTTCTTGGGTGTAATGAACGTCTGACATAGGAAACGCCCTTAGGTTTGTAAGGCTAAGCTCATAAGGCGGGTCTTTTTTATATTCCTCTCCGTCGCCGGTGTCGGTATAGAATATCCATATATTTGTATCGGAACGGTAGGATGCGGAGTTTATCACCTCAATGCGGAGGAATATAAGCTCGATAACCTCTTTCCAACGGGTGGTATTATCCAGCTCGTTTTTATCATACATACCGTCACCGAAATAGGTGGTAATATTTTCGTCAAGCCCGCGTAGCCTGATAATATCGTAATTTTCAAGAAGCTCTAACGTGTCGCTTACAAGAAACAGGGCTTCCTCGGAGGTTAAGGAAAACCATTCGCCGTCATCCCGTCTCTTTACAAAATCTCTTATCTGGGTTTTACTGTAAAGAGAGGCGACGCTTTTTCCGTCTTCTTCGGTTATAAAGGTGTATATACCGAACTTTCCCTCAAGCTGTGTCTGGGTTTCGGGGATAATGGGAATCTCGGTTTCGGGTATGTTGATTTCGGGTATATAATCGTCGGTGGCAAAGTTTTTTGTGCTTTCCGCCATAAGAGGCATAAGTGTAATTCCACCTGTCAAAAGGAGCGCGGCAACAAGCAGAACGGAAAAGGTTTTAACAATAAATAATATTTTCTTTTTCATTCCTTTTTCTCCTTAAAACGTATATATGCTGTTGTACCTATAGCAGGCGCAGAATCAAATTCCAGCACCGCGCCGTGGGCATCTGCAATGCGTTTACATAATGCGAGGCCCAAACCCGTGCCGCCGTCACGCCGTGCGCGCCCCTTGTCAGTGCGGTAGAAGGGCTCAGTTATATGGGTAAGCTGTTCGGGCGTCATACCAATACCGTTGTCCTTTACGTAAATGGTCGTTACACCATCTTCGCTTGTTGCGCCGATTATTACCTCGCCTTTCCCTCTGCAGGCGCGGATAGCGTTTTCCGTAAGGTTGGAAATAAGCGTTTCAACAAGTGTTTCGTCGCCGTTCAGCGTAATATCGCAGGGAATATGATTTATGCGTACACCGCCGTCACTGGCTTTAAGTAAAAAGCGCGCTTTGGTGCGGTCAAGCATTTTGTCAACGGAGAATACCGCTTTTTCAATACCGTTTTCGCGTATAAAGGCGGAATTAAGTAATTTTTCGCTTATTCCCTTTAACCGCATGGATTCGGACATTATGTTGTTCATCGCCTTCATACGGTCGGCAGGCTCAAGGTCAACGCCGTATACGTATTCGGCATATCCGTGTATGGACGTAAGCGGTGTGCGCATCTCGTGGGCAAGGTTATCCAGCATTTGCTGTTTTTGCTCGGCGTTAAGCTTTAAGGTGTCCATCTGCTCGCCGATTCTTTCCGCCATTACGTTAAAATCCTTTGCAAGAGCGGCGAATTCATCGTCTCCTTTTTCGTTGGCGCGGGCGTTAAGGTCCCCGCCCGATATCTGCTTCGTGGTATCCCTCAGCTTTTCCAAGGGGGAAAACAGCTTTTTCATTACCAGATACAAAATTAAAGCCAGCGCAACAGAAGCGGTAACGGAAATCGCCACAAAGGTAACCGCCAGATTAAACAGCTCATCGTCAAGATAGCTTACATCCTTGGCGCAGGTCAGCACGAAAGAACCGCGGCAGACGTAATCGGAAACAATTATATACTGCTTTCCGTCAATACGGGTGTTTATCATATTTCCCGCGTCGGGCAGGGGAAGGGAATCAGGTATATCCGTATAAACCACCGCGCCGTTGTGTGTCCGTGAAAAGCACAGGTCAATATTTTTTTCGCCGTAAAATGTGCCGTAGGATACCATCAACAAATGACTTCCCGTAACGCTTTTGTCGGCGTAGTCCGCTTCAAAGGCTTGGGCAATATATCTGTGCTCGGAAAAGCACACCTCCTCTGCGGCAGTTACGGAATTATTGTAGGTATACATCGCCAGCATTAATACTCCGCAGTTGAAAAACAGCAGAAATATTACCAACACGATAATATACAGTCTTTCAAAAAAGCTTTTCTTCATAGTTCGAACCTGTATCCCACGCCGTAGACGGATTTTATACGGGAGCGCAGACAAAGCTTTTGCCGCAGTTGCTGTATATGCACGTCCACCGTGCGGGTGGTGTCGCCGTCATAATCGTATGACCATACCAGGTCCAGCAGCCTTTCGCGGGAAAGCACTATGTTTCGGTTGGTTATAAGTGTGTCAAGTAACGCAAACTCTTTGGGCGTTAGCTCAATTTCCTTTCCGTCCAAAAATGCTTTTCTGCTTTCAAAATCTATAAGCAGGTCGTCGATACGCATAAAGCTTTCGTCCCGCTTTGTGCGGCGCAATACAGCCTGCACGCGGGCAAGCAACTCGGGCATCTCAAAGGGCTTTACAATATAATCGTCTGCACCCAAGGTAAACCCCTTCATACGGTCGTTAAGGTCGTTTTTTGCGGTAACGAATATCACCGGAACGCTCCCTACCCGCTTTATAATATCAAACCCCGATATTTCGGGCAGCATAACATCAAGTATAAGCAGGTCAAAAGCCTCCATCTTTATACATTCCAATGCCTCAGCGCCGTCAAAGGCGGAAACACATTTATGACCTACCAGCGTAAGGTTTTTGCACAACAGTTCGTTTATAAGAATTTCGTCTTCAACAATTAGTATCCGCGCCATAATATCACCTTTCGATAACAGTATACCATATATAACATCAAATTGTAAGGAAATTGTAAAGAAAAACGCCTTTGACGAAAAATTCAAAAGCGTTTTTGATAATTATACTGTGCGTTTGCGTATACGCAAATAAGATATAAGTATTCCAAGGGAGGCAAATACACACAAAGCGCAAAATCCGAGGATCACGTGCAGGGCGGTATCGTTATGCTTGCTCATTACAAGTTCAAAATAGCTTGTGTCTGCCATAGCGGCATAGAGGCGCAGTGCCCGCGGCATAAGGTCGAAATATCGGAAATATATCTGATACACGGGTTGCCACTTCATATGAAGGGTAAGGTGTACAAAATAAAACGCTATAACGTATGCGCTTGATGTTATCATAGCCGCAAAACCGCTTTTGAACAGCGTGCCAATCATATACGTTACGGCAATAAAAGCAATAAGACTCGGAACACAAAGCACAAGATTCACACGCATTATCCGTATAAATGAATCTGCAAGATAACTCCACATACCAAGTCCTTCCACACCGCCGTGAAAGAACACATTAAGGTGAACGAACAAAAATGAAAGCGCGGTGACCAATATTCCGTTTACCGTTACGAGTGCGGATATTCTGCCCAAAAGATATAAAAATATTTTTTTTATTAAATTTCGACGCATAATTGACATTTTAAGGTAAAAAATGTATACTTATGTAGCTAAAATGATGATCTGAAATGAGGGGGGTATACTGTTTTGAAAAAGAGAAAAGATATCGAAAGAAAGCTTTCTCCGGAAGAAAACCGGTTTTTGGAGCAGTTCCTTTCAAAAGAAAAATCTTTTCTAATGCGTTTAATAAAAAAGAATCTTGGCGATGCGTATGACGATCTTAAAGACGATTGTTTAAGCGATATATACTGGCTTCTCATGCGCAGAGCAGATGAAATAATGACATACCGATATCCCGAACTATGGCTTGCCACCGCTGTTAAATTCGTATCATATAACCTTGTTCGGGCGCGCAATAAAACTCATGGTTATATTAAAGATATAGATATACACAGAGTTTCGTTTTCCCAAGATATTTTTGAATTGGCGATGTACAATATCTGGTGTGATGAAGACATATATAATCTTCTGAAAAAAGAATTAACCAAACGGGAACTACAGCTTTTTGAATTAATGTTCGAGCAAGGAAAAACAAATAAAGAGATTTCGAAAATTCTCGGTATCGAAGAAGTAACGATACGTAATATAAAAAAGCACATCAAGGATAAGTACCGAGATGCTCTTAAAAACAAATACTAAAAATTTTTAAATATTTTTAATTTTTTTATAGACGTTTTATATACATAAACACTTATTAGGTGAAGGAGGGAAATTTGTGTCTGAAAAATATATACTTGATAATCTAAAAGGTCAAGAGATCAAGGAGTTGATAAAGAATGGTAAAATAGACTTAAAAGACCTTGGTACTTCGTCTTTGGAAAAATTGTTTGATTACGAAACAGATATGCTTTGTATTGACGAGGGCGATATGGAACTTATCCATGCTTGCGCTGCTCGTTTGGATGAGCTGAATGGCCCCGTAATGTCAGACGAAGAGTTTTGGAGCATAATCAATAAAGCCGAAGAACGGATGGGGTCGGGTGAAAAAGAAACCGCTCCTGCGGAAACACCAATGAACGTTCCCGTAAGAACGGTAAAAAGAAGACTTGTTTCCAAAAGAATATGGCTTGTCGCCGCGGCAATAGCGTTGCTCGCTGCTATGGCAACAATAACCGTATCTGCTTTTGGATATAATGTTTTCGATTGTTTCAGGGAAGTAATGGGGTTATCTGCCGGAGAAAAGGTGAATAAAGGAACCGTAACGCTGGTGAATTATGCTGAAACAGAAGTGTTTGCTTCCGTAGACGAATTGATGACGGCAGAGGGATTAAATATAATGTATCCCGCGGTGCTCCCTAAGGAGAGCGTCATTAAACAAGTACATATAAGCGAAGGTACAAATGGAGGCGATTTTATTCAGTTTGTTACGACTGACAAATCTACTTACATCTCAGTAGATACTAATACTGAATTGACATATTTTACCGATTATACTGAACAACATACTATTGGAGATTGCACGTACTATATTTATAGAAACGAAAATTTTGCTGTGTGTTACCATAAAGGGTGCTATTACTATATAAGCAGCGATAGTTACGAAAACCTAATTATAATTATTGAGAATATGAGGGAAAACAAATGAAAAAAATAATATCTTTATTTATGGCGGCAATACTTTGCGTACTTTCGGCAACCGTAATCACTTCCGCAACCGCGGAAACTGCAGATTCGTCTGTAGTTATTGTGTCCGAAGGTGTTGAATACACCGTTGAATTTGAAAACACAACTCTTTCTGATGAACAGAAACAGGCTATTGCCGAAAGACTTATTGGCGATAAAAATGACGGTATCCAAACTTACGGGCTTATGTGTACGTTGTTTGGTCACAAGACTGAACAAAGCACCGTAGGCGTTATTACACACAAAGTAAGAACTTCTTCTCCCCGCTGTAAAAGAGAAGCCTATTTAGTAACCATCTGTACCAGATGTGACTATCAGGAACAGAAACTTACAAGCACATCTTATATCGTTTGCTGTCCCGTTGATTAATTTTATCTAATATCGCAAAAGACCTGTGCACTTCTAAAAAGTGTACAGGTCTTTTATTTCCACGCCTTAAAAGGCACCAACAATTATTATACCGCCGAGGATTAAT
>JAZSIT010000068.1:0-2778 GCA_045533895.1 Eubacteriales bacterium | reverse complement strand
TTTCGAGTCAGCCCCGTTATGACCACTTCGATATCTCTCCGTATTTTTGATTTTGTATATGTTAGCACAAATGGCAGGAATTTGCAATAGTTTTTTATAAAAACCCCTTTTCTTTTTATGTCCGTTATGTTAGAATAAAAGTTACGGAGGTATGATTATGATGAAAGCTATCGAAGTTCTTGAACGACTTAATACTTTTTCTGCCGCGACGCTTGCGCAGACGGTGGACACCAGAAAAGCAGGAAGCGATGAAAAGGAAGTTCGCCGTGTGGCGTTTTGCTTTACCGCTACTGCCGATGTTATTAAAGCCGCCCATGAGTGGGGTGCAGACGTGCTTATCACCCACGAGCCTACTTATGCTGACCACTACGATAATTTTACAGATCACCCCGTAACAAAGGCAAAGCGTGACTTGCTTGAATCCACGGGAATGACGGTTTACCGTTGGCACGACCATCCCCATGCCGCCGTGCCCGATGTTATACACATGGGATTCCTTGAAAGAACCGGACTTAAAGGCACGCTTGACGGACGGTTTTTTATACTTGACGAGAGCATGACTGCCCGCGATATTGCCGAGCAGACCGAGAAAACTGCGGGAATAAAGCACGCCCGTATTATCGGTGCGGCGGACAAGCCTGCAAAAAAGATTGCTATGTGTCTCGGCGCTTGCGGAGATATGGTGTTTGACCTTGTTAAAAACAGCGATTGCGAGACGGTTATCGCAGGCGAGATATGCGAATGGCGCGAAGGCTGTTTTGTACGGGATGCCGCCCAGCTTGGGTTTAATAAATCTATTATTCTTTTGGGACATTGCGGAAGCGAGCGAGACGGTATGCGTTATCTTACCGACGTGTGGAACACCCTTTGCCCCGATATTCCCGGAAAATACTTTGAGACCGGCGAGGTCTACAGCTATACGGAGGACAAACGTTAATGAAAAAATTTTTTGTGGTTTTTTTGGCGGCGCTTTTGGTGTGCATGACAGCGCTTCCCGTAAGCGCATCTCACAGCAACCCCTGCGTTATACATAAATATTCCGGCACCGGCTATGAAATGACAGTTCCGGGCGCTGTGTCCTTTGACCCTGAAATTCAGGAATACTGGACGGAAAGCGGGGAAAAGTTATCGTTGGTTATTACCTTGAACGATATCAGCAACAAAATTATCGCCAACGGCGGTATTGTGGGTCTTACCCTTTACCTCACCTATAACTCCGAGGCAGTTACCTTTATTGATTCGGGCTTGGAAAGTATGTTTGTGTCCGTCCCCGCAGGCAACACCTCTGCGGCGAGAGCAGACTGGCTTACCGAAACCGGCACCGATTATACCGACCGTGTTGATTCCAAAACAGGACTTAACGTTATACGGATAATGGCTACGTCTTACGAAAGTATTGAACATTCGGACAGCAAATATGCGGCTGTGAAGGACGGCGACTTTGTTTTGAAGCTGGAGTTTACGGTAAATTCCGGTTGGACGGGCGATATACAGTTTAAGACCACCATGAGCAGTGTTACCGATTTCAAGCTTAAAAGCTATGACGGCGCAGGCTTTATCCGTAACGTAAAAAGCTATGCGGGTCTTGAGGCAAACTCCCAGCATTCGGGCGAGTGGATTACCGTTATAGAGCCTACCTGTACCACCGCAGGCTATGCAGAGCTTCGCTGTAAAACCTGTAACGAGATTGCAGGCGTAAAGGAGCTCCCCTTCGGGCACGTTCCCGGAGAATACGTGGAGAAGGTAAAGCTTTCCTGCGTTGACGACGGCGTTTATGAATCCTATTGTACTCTGTGTAACGCGCTTGCGGATACAAAGATTGAGTTCACCCCCGGTCACGATTTCAGCGAATGGGCGGAGACAAAGGCGCCCACTTATACCGAAAAGGGCGAGGAACAGCGTGTCTGCTCTGTGTGCAATACCGTGGAGACCAGAAGAATCCCCATGCTTGAAGGATTCGGATACAGTGTAAGCGCAAGCAATCCTGTAGTTCAAGGCGCAGAATTTGTGGACGGCTCTACTCTTGCGGTTACTGTGGCTCTTTCCGGAGGCGCCGATATTAACAGTATAAAGTTCAACCTTGAATATGATAAGAGCGTTATCAAGTTTACCGAAGCAGTTTTTGCAGATGGCGTGTTCGCCGTCACTTCCGCTCTTGAAAGCGATGGATATGTTGCAGTCACCGTCGGTGCAGAGGAAGGGCTTAACATAAAGCTGAACGGAAAGCAGGCTATCGTTGTGCTGTACTTTACTGTTATTACGGGCAGGGGCGTTGAGGCGAAGAATTCAAAATTAAGCGTTGTCAACGTGGGTATTACCGATGCGGACGGAAAACAGATTTCCATTCAGTCCAAAACGACAACACAGTTTAGTGTAGTAAGATTTCTGGATCTTGATAACGACGGTACGGTTACTCTGGCAGACGCTATAAGCGTATACAATATTATTTCTGAGGGCTCTGTAAATTACACTGCCGCCGCAGACGTGGACAGAGACGGCGTTATCACTCTCTTTGATTTTATTGCGATTTATAAGCACCTCACCGGCGAGTATACTTATGCCGATATGCTTAACGGCGGAGAAAAGGTAAATTAATTGTTTTTATACCCTGCGTTTTTTGTTTTCGCAGGGTATATTTTTACGTATATTTGTCAAAATACACACGGGGTGATATATTTTGACAGACGAAAACAACAACGAAAACCGAGAAGATATTTCTCCCGATCAGGAGAGCGTTACCACGGAAAGCGGTATTCACGCCCTTATTATCGCAGGGCA
>JAZSIT010000187.1:0-1698 GCA_045533895.1 Eubacteriales bacterium | reverse complement strand
GTATCTGTTATAAGAACAGGGCCTACGGGGAAAAGCTCCATGGCTTTTTTTACAGGATCGGTGGTAGTACCGGCAACGTCGGACACCACGGAAAGATCCTGCCCCGTAACAGCGTTTACAAGGCTGGATTTACCTGCGTTGCGCTTGCCGAAAAAGCCTATATGCACCCTTTCGCCCGAAGCGGTTTGGTTAAGTGACATATAACCCCTCCGTTAAAAGCGGAAATCACGGCGGTTGGACGCCTTTATATCCGCTATATTCTGAATTGCGATATTCTTTACCTTGAAATTGGTTATCTTTTCTATCTCACGTTCAACAGTCTCATAGCCTACCTTTTTAGTCTCCTCGGAGGCGTAATCCTCCAGATATTCGGATAACGTCATAAGTGCATTGGGATGACAGCAGTTGATTATCTGACCGGATTTGCACAGGCTCATAAATCTGTCACCTGTTCTGCCCTCTCTGTAGCAAGCGGTGCAGAAGGAAGGAATATGTCCGTTTTCCATAAGCCACTTGACGACCTCATCAAGTGTGCGCTGGTCGGAAACATCAAACTGCTCGGTATCGTGAGGACGCTCCTCTGTGGTATAACCGCCTACAGAGGTGCGGGAGCCGCCGCTTACCTGTGAAACGCCGAGGCGGAGAAGCTTGCTTCTTACCTCCTCTGTCTCGCGGGTGGAAATGATAATTCCGGTATAAGGCACGGCAAGGCGGATGCAAGCAGTAATTTTTGCAAATGTCTCATCGGAAATACCGTTATCGAATGCGTCGGGATCGATATCATCAGCACGTTTTACACGGGGAACGCTGATGGTATGAGGTCCTACGCCGTGAGCCGCCTCAAGATGCTCGGCGTGCATAAGCAGACCTGCAAACTCGTATTTATACAGCTCAAGTCCAAAGAGAACACCCAGACCAACGTCGTCAATACCGCCCTCCATGGCTCTGTCCATTGCGGTGGTATGGTAATCGTAATCGTGCTTGGGTCCCGTGGGATGAAGCTTAAGATAGCTTTCCTTGTGATAGGTTTCCTGGAACAAAATATAAGTACCGATTCCGGCATCCTTAAGCTTGCGGTAGTTCTCAACGGTAGTAGCGGCGATATTCACGTTAACGCGGCGGATAGCACCGTTTTTGTGTTTTACGTTATAGATGGTATTGATACATTCAAGTATGTACTCGATAGGATTGTGTACGGGATCCTCTCCTGCTTCGATACCAAGACGCTTGTGTCCCATATCCTGTCAAGCGCTTACCTCTGCCGCTACCTCTGCCTGAGTAAGCTTTTTACGGGCGATATGCTTGTTTTTAAGATGATACGGACAGTAAACACAGCCGTTTACGCAATAATTGGAAAGATACAGAGGAGCGAAGATAACTATTCGGTTACCGTAAAAGGCTTGCTTTATCTCTTCTGCGATAGCGTATATCTCCTCTATCTTTTCGGGTATTTCGCAGGCGAGGAGTACGGACGCTTCTCTGTGGGTAAGACCCTGACAGGTACAGCCGTTTCCGTTTTTTACGGGACGCGCTTTTTGAAGTATGGCGTCTATAAGTTCAATATTGTTTTTATTTGCCTCCGCGTATTCAAGAGTTGCGCGGATCTCCTCATCGTTTATAAATTCATTGGGGTCAAGAGATGCGGGATTGTATACAGCCATTGTTATTTATCCTTTCTTTACGTCGCCGCGGTGTACG
>JAZSIT010000015.1:0-15521 GCA_045533895.1 Eubacteriales bacterium | reverse complement strand
ATATCAAGAGAATGGTCGAGATCGACTGCTATCGCGGTCAGCGTCACAGAAAGGGTCTCCCCGTAAGAGGACAGAGAACCAAGACCAACGCGAGAACCAGAAAAGGTCCCGTAAAGACCATCGCAAACAAGAAGAAGTAATAGGAGGAAAAACGGCAAAATGGCTAAGCAGCAGAAAAAGGTTGTTACCAAGAAGCGCCGCGAGCGCAAGAATATTGAACGCGGTGCGGCACATATTCGCTCCAGCTTCAATAACACTATAGTAACTATTTCCGATACAAACGGAAACGCAATCTCTTGGGCTTCCGCAGGCGAACTCGGTTACAGAGGTTCCCGTAAGTCCACTCCCTTTGCAGCACAGATGGCAGCAGAAACCGCAGCTAAGGCAGCAATGGAGCACGGTCTCAAGACCGTAGAGGTATTTGTCAAGGGTCCCGGTCAGGGCAGAGAAGCAGCTATCCGCGCGCTTCAGGTTGCAGGACTTGAGATCACTATGATTAAAGATGTAACGCCGATCCCTCACAACGGTTGCAGACCGCCCAAGAGAAGACGCGTTTAATTGACGGAGGAAATGTAATGGCAAGATATACTGGTCCCGCTTGCAGACTGTGCCGCAGAGAAGGCACTAAACTCTTCCTTAAAGGCGAAAGATGTTTTTCCGATAAGTGTGCAGTAGCCCGCAGAGGTCAGGCACCCGGACAGCATGGCGCAGCCGGCGGAAGAAAGAGAACCAAGGAATATGGTCTTCAGCTCCGTGAGAAGCAGAAGGCAAAGAGGTACTACGGTATCCTGGAGAAGCAGTTTAAGACCTATTTCGTAAAAGCAGATAAGAAGCCCGGTCAGACCGGTGAAAACCTGCTCACCACCATCGAAAGAAGGTTGGATAATGTCGTATACCGCATGGGTATGGCAGAGAGCCGTCGCGAAGCTCGTCAGCTCGTTCTTCACGGCCACTTCAGAGTAAACGGCAAGAAGGTTGATATCCCTTCCGTAATTCTTAAGAAGGGTGACGTTATCACTCTCAGAGAAGCAAGCCGCAAGTCTGAAAAGATTAAAATGCTTATCGAGAATATCTCCGCAAGGCAGGTACCCGCTTGGATCGATATGGATAAAGAAAATATCCAGGCAACAATCTCCGAGCTGCCCACTCGTGCAGACGTAGATTTCCCCATCGAAGAGCATCTCATCGTCGAGTTGTACTCCAAATAAGGCTTGATATAAGCCCGACTAACCTATGAGGAGGTTTATAAAATGATAGAAATCGAAAGACCGAACATCGCTACTGCCGAAATCAGTGAGGATGGCAAACACGGCACTTTTGTTATCGAACCCCTTGAACGCGGTTACGGAATTACCCTTGGTAATTCTCTTCGCAGAGTACTGCTCAGTTCACTCCCCGGTGTTGCTACTACCAGCATAAAGATCGACGGCGTTCTGCACGAGATCTCCACCGTTGCAGGAGTTAAAGAAGACGTTACGGAAATCGTTCTTAATGTAAAGGGTATCGTTGCAAAGCTTTACGCTCAGGGCCCCAAGACTGTGGTCATCAACTCCCACGGCGGAGTTATCACCGCAGGCGACATTCAGTGCGATTCCGACATCGAGATTCTTAATCCCGAGCATCATATCGCTACCGTTGAAGACGGCACTCCCTTCTATATGGAGCTTACCTTCGACCACGGCAGAGGATACGTATCTTCGGAGAAGAACAAGCAGCTCGGTGCACCCATAATCGGCGTCATCTATACCGATTCAATCTTCACACCTGTATATAACGTAAATTACACGGTGTCCAACACCCGCGTCGGCAACATAACCGACTTCGACAAACTGACTCTTGAAGTGACCACCAACGGTACTATCAATGCGAAGGAAGCAGTTTCCCTCGCCGCAAAGATACTGAGTGAGCACCTCAACCTGTTCATAGATCTCTCTGCAGAAGCAAAGAATACCGAGATCATGGTAGACAGAGAAGAAACCGTAAAAGAAAAGGTTCTGGAAATGTCTATCGAAGAGCTCGATATGTCTGTAAGATCCTTCAACTGCTTAAAGCGTGCAGGTATCGACACTGTAGGCGATCTCACCAACAGAACCGAGGAGGATATGATCAAAGTTCGTAACCTCGGTAAGAAGTCGCTTGAGGAAGTAATCCAGAAGCTTCAGTCGCTTGGACTGGCGCTCAGACGTTCCGACGACTAAGCATCAATAATTCATAAGGAGGCTACTCAAAATGCCCGGCACAAGAAAACTTGGCAGACCCACAGCTCACAGAATGGCAATGCTCAAGGGCATGGTTACCTTTCTGCTTGAAAAAGGTCAGATAGAAACTACTGTAACCCGCGCAAAAGAAGTAAGCGCGCTCACCGATAGAATGATCACTCTTGGCAAGAACAACACTCTTGCTTCCAAGAGACGTGCACTCGCATTCCTCAAGAAGGAAGGCGTAGTTAAGAAGCTGTTTGACGAGATCTCTCCCGCATACAGCGAAGTTAACGGCGGCTACACCAGAGTATTAAAGGTTGGCCCCAGACGCGGCGACGGCGCTGAAATGGCTATCGTATCTCTTACCAAGGCAAAGGAAATTTACGTTCCCGCAAAGGAAGAGAAATCCAAATAAGGATTACCCAATAAAACAAAAAGCTCACTCTTTTTCAAGAGTGAGCTTCGTTTTTTACCATAAAACAGTGGCACTTGCAATATTTGTCGAAATATGGTATAATATTCCAAACGAAAGGAGTGTATTATGAAACGTCTTATTGCTTTTTTGCTTTGTGTTTCAGTATGTCTATTAACTTTTGGTTGTGCAGATAACAATAATTCTGATATTTCCGATACTTCTGTCGATACTTTTGATCCCGAAGGGGAAGGAATATATTCCGACGCGGAGATTTATAATAAAATTCTCGGCGGCTGGGTAGGTCAGATGGCAGGCGTGGTTTACGGCGCAGACGTTGAGTTTTACTACCGAGGTCAGATAATGCCTGAGGAAGACGTTGTGGATTTTTCAAATCTCAACATCAACAACGCTTTCTGGCAGGACGACCTTTACGTCGAGATGACCTTCCTTTCCGTTATGGCAGAGAAAGGATTTGATTGCAGTCTGGAAGCGTTGGGCGAAGCCTTTGCCGCTTCCCAATATCCTCTTGACCACGCAAACAAGCAGGCGAGAGAGAATCTCCAAAACGGTATTCCCGCAACGGAAAGCGGACATTACACCAATAACCTCCACTGCGAGGATATAGATTGGCAGATAGAATCTGATTTTCTTGGACTTATCTGCGGCGGCGACCCTCAGGCTGCGGCGTCCCGCGCTTATGAGATAGGTCAAATGATATGCTATGGCGACGGCGTTTACGGCGGCGTATTTGTGGCAACCCTTACTGCGTCGGCATTTACTGCCGATGATATTCGCGACGCTATAGATATTGCCCTTTCCGCCATTCCCGAAAACACCGAATTCAGAACGGTTATGGAGCAGGTGGTTTCCCAGTACGATTCCGGCAAAAAATGGGAAGAATGCTGGGCGTTTATCGAGGAAAAGTGGGGAGATGACGACCGTTGTATCTCCTACGCGCCTTATGATTCCAATATCGACGCAAAGCTAAACGCCGCATACGTCCTTATGGGACTTTTGTACGGCGAGGGCGATTTTGAAAAATCTCTCACCATCGCGCTCCGTTGCGGTCAGGATAACGATTGCAATCCCTCAACTGTAGGCGGTGTGCTTGGCGTTATGCTGGGCTATGATAATATCCCCGAAAAATATAAAAAAGGCGTTAACCGCACCGGAACTGTATTTTCCTTTACCGATTACAATCTTAATACTGCTGTAGATACTACCGTATCGCTGTTTAAGGCGCGCCTTGTTGAAACAGACAGCGCGGTTAGAGACGGTTATTGGTTTATCCAAAGCGAACCTGTTATCGCTGTAGAGCATCAGCAGTGGCCCGAAGCGCCTACCGCAACCTTTGAAGTTACTGCAGATAAGGGTATGGTCAGTCTTAAAGTCACCGCATATTCGGTGCCGGGCATTGCAGATACAACAATTGATTTCGGTGACGGATTTGTCACCCACGAAAACGTTGCAGGCTATAAGTATTCCGCACCGGGCGAATATACCATAACCTGCACAGTAACCGATATTCAGGGTAACGCCACCGTCCTTTCCCAAACTGTTACTGTTACCGAATCTCTGGAAATAGATACGTCTCTTGTAGGTACATACCGCAATATCGCGCCCAATATGGTGCCCATTTGCAGTGTTACCGCACCGACAGGCACCGGAAATAAGGATATATATATTATCAATAACGGCGCAGCAGGTGTAAGCCTTACCACCCAGTACGATACATATAACGGTTATCTGAACACTCACGATGATTACGTCGGTTATCTTTTCAGCGAAACCTGCATAGTGGATACTGTCGTATTTACCGAAGGCATGAATTTTGATAACGGCGGTTGGTTTGCCAACGGCGATATTACCGTTCAAGCCCTTGTCAACGGTATGTGGACGGACTTGAGTACCAAGGTGAGCCCCAAATATCCCGAAGGCAACGCCCAATCCGACTTCGGCTCTCATTTCGAAAGCTATACCTTCACCTTTGATGAAACCGAATGCGACGGTATTCGTATCATCGGTACGGCAGGAGGCGCTGCAGGATTCATTTCTGTTTCCGAGCTTGAGGTTATGGGCTTTGAAACCAGTTATATCCCTGACGAAGTTTCCGAATAAAAACTCAGTAATAATAAACAGCCCCGAGAATTTATCTCGGGGCTTTGCTTTGTTATAGCTTATGCTTATTCGGGTTTTACAATAGGCCCAAGCTCGTTGGCTTCAATATTCAACTTTTCAATTTTACCATAGTTGTGGTAAAAAAGATCAAAGGCTTCAAGTCTCAGGTTTTCTGCTTCGTCGCTGTCAGCAGGGACGGTGTTAACTACCTCGATTGCTGCGTCATAAGCGTCCTGCGCGGTGTAACCGATAGTATCAAGAATAACAGAAAGTTTGTCATATTCTTCCTCAATTAAAGCAGGCTCAAGCACGTAGATACCGTCGTTTTCATGAGGGTCATAGAAAGATATGAACCTCCTCAAATCTCTTTCGTCGTCTACGGCGTCTTTAAGCTTGTTCTTTATCTCATTAAAGCTTTTTTCGGTTATAACGGCGGGTACGTTAAGCTTTTTGAAATTGTTGAAATCGGTAATTATTTCTGCTACGGTATCTCCGTCGGGCGAAACAGCAGGAATATTAATTGTAATCTGTCCTTCATAAGAATAATCAACAATAATATCCGTTACCGTGCAGGTTCCGTCACCGTTGGATTCATAGGTAATAACGTAAGGCGCATCTGCGAAAATTTCTTTGTTAATATCCTTGTACTCAACGTCCTTTGCGTCGGCAACGCATGCAACCAGCATAAGGGCGCAGAACACGTAAGCAAGTACGGTCACCCACGCTTTGGGTTTCTTGTAGTTAAGTGCGTTTTTAATACGCTTTTTTGCGCCGCTTCCGTCGTTAAAGTTTACGGGGCTGGGCGCGGGGAATCTGCGGTTGGATGCAAAGGATAAAAGTGCGTTTGTATATGTTTTTTTCATTTCTTCATCTCCCTGTGTGCGCAATAGTTTTTCATCACAGCTCATTTCCATATCCAGACTCATTCTGTCGAATGCTATCCAGCAAAGGGGATTAAACCAATGAACTGCAAGTATTAAGAATGCAATAGGCTTTATAATATGGTCAAAACGGTTAATATGGCAGTTTTCGTGGGCAATAATTTTTTCGCGGGTGGCACCATCAAGTCCGTAGGGAATATATATTTTCGGCTTAATAAATCCCAAGGTAAAGGGTGAACGCACGTGCTCGGAACAGTATACGTTTCCTTCGTTACGGGTGGCAGTAGCCATTTTGCGGTATATCCTGATATAAGACACGGCACCGTATACAAGCATCACAGCAGTTCCGGTAAGCCATACCGAGGTAAGTATCTGCGACCGAGAAACACCGGCTTTATTATTAGTGGATACTGTGTCACTATCCGTAACGGGCGCTTCAGGCGCACCGTCAATAATAATACCGCCGCCCCCTGTATTTTCCTTTACGGGTGCGTCTGTAATAACAGTTTGCTCGTTACCCGTAAATGCATTTCCCAAACCGAAAATACTGAAATCCGAGCTAAAGCTGAAGGGAACGCACAGCCTGAACGCTACCGCCGCCCACAGCAGATATGAATACTTTTTGGGCGCTTTTGAAAGCAGCAGTCTTGCGAGCAGAACCGCAACAATAACAATTGCTCCTTTAATGCTCATTTCAAGTATCATAATCACTTCTCCTTGTGCTGGTCAATAAGCCGCTTAAGTTCCTCGCTTTCTTTTTCGGAAAGTGTCTTTCCTCCCAAAAAAGTAACAAGAAATTTAGGCAGAGAGCCCTCAAAGGTGTTTTCAACAAACCGCTCGCTGGCTTGCTTTTGCACGCTGTCTCTGGGAACAAGGGCGGAAACAATAGTATTCTCATTTTTTGCAAATCCCTTTTCGCAAAGCTTTTTCAGCGTGGTATAGGTGGTGGGCTTTTTCCAGCCCAGTCTGTCCGCGCAAAGCTCAACCAGCTTGCCGGATGGTACGGGCTCGTTATCCCATATTACCGACATAAACCGATAATCACTTTCGCATAATTTCAAATTGTCCATTTTCTTTGCCTCGCTTTTTTACCGTTTTGTGTGCACACAGAGGTTTGCATCTACCAACCTCCGGATTTAGTTTACAACTACCAACCAAATTTGTCAAGAGGTTTTTCAAAAAAATTAAAAAAAATTCGGCTTGCTTTTTTGGCAAGCCGAAAAAATACTATTTTTGCTTGTAATACGCCACAGCTAAATCTACCACCAGACCATAACTGGCACTTCCCGCAGATTGCCCTTGGCTTGTTAAATAAGAATTGTTTATAGTTCCTGCCACTTGGGACGCGGGTGAATCGGAGTACTTTTCAAAAAACCGGGAATATGCTCGTAATTCCGCTTTTATTTCAGGGGTAAGGTCGTTTTTTGCCAGTTCGCTGTAAAGGGCTTTATCCGCTTTGTTTAATGCGGACAGCAGATATTCCAGCATATTAAAAAGTCCGCTGTAGCGTATAAAGTGGTCTTCACTGTTAAGACAAACCATAAACGCCACAAAGTTCGCCTCGTCCTCGCGGGCAATACCTCTTTGGTGCGCCATTTCGTGTGCTAACGTAAAGGGAAATACAAAATCCGGATAGTTGAAGTTAATATTCGCTTCTCCCGTAAAAAATGAATACAGTCCTGAGATATGTGTGTAGGTCATCAATGGGGAAAGGGAAATAAGCTTTGGGTTTGAATCGAACCAAGATATATAATTTTTATCCTTGCAGTAATCCTCAAAGGCACTTTTCACGCCTTTAACAATATCGTTGTGTCCTTTTTGGGGTACTGCGGCGCCACGCGAATCAAAGGTTATATCAAGCGTATTTATTTCTTCAATAATTTTCTGTGCCGTGTATTTCAGTTCCTCTGCTGTGACGTTTGCCTTATCAAGCCCTACGTTTTCCTCCAATCCGTTTCTGAAATAACACGGACCGAACACACCGAGAAAAGTAGAAACGAGTATCAGCACCAGCATAAGTAACGGACGCAGGCATCGGTAATATCCGGCAGTATCATCACTTTTTATATATTTATTTGAAAGACATAAATAAAGTATCGCCGCAGGTAAAAGTAAAATCAGAACCATCTCCGCCAAGGAAAAGGGCAGGGGATTTGTAATAAAAGCCAGTCCTGCACGCATATATTGTGATGGATAGCGCGTCCACCACTCCGCAAAGGGAGCAGATAACCTTGAAATAATGTATATAATCCCGCTTATTCCGAACAAAACCAGTGCGGTGATAAGAGCGGGTGTAAGAAATTTTGCTTTTTTCATTGCTTTTTATCTCCTTTTGCGTTATTATAATACCACTGTTTATATATAAAAAACAACATTATTTTGTAAATAAAGGCATAGAACTTGCCTTTTTGCGTGTTGTTAATAAATACTTTAATATTTATTAACAGTTTGTTCATATTTAGATGTTATAATACCTACAAATTATTGTGGAAAGTAGGTGCAAATTTGAAGGGAAACATAATTAAGCTGGTAAAAAAGCCGGCTATTATCAGCACCCTTGCATTTTTTGTACTTTTAACCGTAGTTACAATTGCAGCTTTTGCAGGTAAAACTCCCACGGAGGAAGCGCCTGCAGACGATATTTTGGTCCAGTCACCTCTTAAAAGCGGATACGGCTTGTACATAGACGGTCAGCTTATTGCCGCCACTTCTGTTGAAGCTGTTATTGAGGACACGCTGGATTACGTTCTGGAGACCCGCGTAAAAGGTTTTTCTGACAGCGTGGTCACTTCCGGTGCTTTTACCAACGTAATAACCGTTGTTCCCGGTGAATATGAGGAAGATGCTTTCGTTACTTCCGCGTCTTTGGCGGTTCTGCTGGGTGTGGAGAGCGAGGATTCTTTTACCACCGCCATCCGCAGCTATAACAGCGTAATTTCCAAAAACACGCTTAATCTCCGTGTTACTGTTGAGGAAGCGGTTGAGACAGTGCTTGAATCGGATATCGTTTACGTTGATAACAGCAACCTTCTCGCTACACACGATGATATCGTGCTGGTAGAGGGACAGGACGGTCTGTCTTGCGATACTTATGAAACCGTTTATATTAACGGCGAGTGTATTTCCAAAAAGTTCCTTTCCTCTACTGTTGTTGTAGAGTCTGTTGACCGTGTTATAGAGCGCGGTGTGTTGGATAACGAGCGTGTGTATGCAGGCGCAGAAGGCACCACAGTTGACGACAGCACCTTTATTATGCCTTATGACGGCGCGTTCATCTCCTCCTATTACGGTTGGAGAAGTATGGGCTGGCACAGTGGTATTGATATTATCGGCGGCCTTGGCGTTTCCTGTTACGGAGACCCCTTCTGGGCAGCTAAAGAAGGTGTGGTAACCTTTGCGGATTATTCCGGCACATACGGCCTTGTTATTATTATCGACCACGGTGACGGAAGCGAAACGAGATACGCACACTGCAGTGCTTCGAAGGTTGAAGTGGGCGAATACGTTGAGCAGGGACAGGTAATCGGCAATATCGGCGACACAGGCTATGTTACGGGGGCTCACCTCCATTTCGAGATCCGCATAGACGGAAATACCGTCAATCCCCTTAAGTACGTGCGCCTTTATAATGAATAAAGGAGGGCATTTTACCCATGTTCAAAACAAATTATGCTGAAAGAGTATATAACCAGGTAGTTGCAAAAAACAGCAACGAGCCCGATTTTCTCAATGCAGTAAAAGAAGTACTTTTAACTATTGAGCCTGTTCTCGTTGCTCATCCCGAGTATGAGAAGGCAGGTATTCTGGAGCGCGTTACCGAGCCCGAGCGTCTTATCGTTTTCCGCGTAAGCTGGGTAGATGATAACGGCAACGTTCAGGTAAACCGCGGTTACAGAGTACAGTTTAATTCGGCTATCGGTCCTTATAAGGGCGGTATCCGTTTCCATCCTTCCGTTAACGCATCTGTTATAAAGTTCCTTGGATTTGAGCAGATATTCAAAAACTCTCTCACCGGTCTGCCCATGGGCGGCGGTAAGGGCGGTTCCGATTTTGACCCCAAGGGTAAATCCGATAACGAGATCATGCGCTTCTGTCAGTCTTTTATGACAGAGCTTGCAAAGCATATCGGCGCAGATACAGACGTACCTGCAGGTGATATCGGCGTAGGCGCAAGAGAAATAGGCTATATGTTCGGTCAGTACAAGCGTCTCCGCAACGAGTTCACCGGCGTTCTCACCGGTAAGGGACTTATGTACGGCGGCTCTCTTGTAAGAACTCAGGCAACCGGATACGGTCTTTGCTATTTCACTCAGGAAATGCTGAAAGATGCAGGTACCTCTTTTGAGGGTAAGACTGTAGTTGTTTCCGGTAGCGGTAACGTTGCTATTTATGCTTGTGAAAAGGCAACGGCATTCGGCGCAAAGGTCGTTGCAATGAGCGACAGTAACGGTTATATCGTTGATAACGACGGTATCAAGCTTGATGTTGTTAAGCAGATAAAAGAGGTTGAGCGCGGCAGAATCAAGGAATACGTTAACCGTGTTCCCGGCAGTGAGTATCACGAAGGCTGCAAGGGCATTTGGACAACCAAGTGTGATATCGCGCTTCCTTGCGCTACCCAGCATGAGCTGGATATCGAAGGTGCAAAGGCTCTAGTTGCAAACGGCGTAATGGCTGTTGCAGAGGGCGCAAATATGCCCACCTCTCTTGAGGCTATCGCATATTTCCAGGAGCAGGGCGTTATGTTCGGTCCTGCAAAGGCTGCAAACGCAGGCGGCGTTGCTACCAGCGGTCTGGAAATGACCCAGAACTCCATGCGTCTGTCTTGGAGCGCAGAAGAGGTTGATGAAAAGCTTCAGTCCATTATGAAGAATATCTACGCCAATACCTGCAAGGCTGCAGAAGAATACGGCTGCAAGGGTAACCTTGTTGCAGGCGCAAATATCGCAGGATTTGCGAAAGTGGCAGCGGCGATGTTGGCACAAGGCGTCGCTTACTAAGGGACGGTTAATTCACCGCAGAACAAAAACGCGAAAGATACAATTAAATGTATCGAAAACCGTAGGGTCGATTCACGAATCGACCGCATCAAAATAAAAATGTAGGAATCCGTTTTTCACGGCTATTTCAAAATCTGTGGAGTTAAGCTCTTAAACGCAAAACCCAACAAAACCAAAAATTGTGGAGTTATCTGAGTGAAGATGACTCCACTTTTGTTTTGGAAAATGTTGGAGGTGACAAGCGGTTATTGCAGATGTATAATATGGTATCCAATTCAATATGCACTTAAGGAGATGTGAATATGGACCACCTCGAGTATACCGAGAAACAGCTGAAGATAATCAGCGGCGAAACTCCGATGGAAGAAGCCAACGGAAGAGCTATTAGTTGGCTATACAAAAAAGCAGTTGCTAACAATGACTATGCTTTGGCCGAGAAAGCCAAAGCAAGATTGGATGAACTAAAGACAATTGATGTTGAAAAAAGCCGACAAAGGTCATTAGCTCGCTATCATTTAAAACATAATGGTTTATTTGAATGGAATCAGCCTAAATCCAATGAATATACTGAGCATCAAAAAATGGTTGTAAGAGGTGAAATCCCCATTAATGAGGTACACACCAGAGAGTTAATCAGTATTCATTTAAAAGCGTACAACAGTGGCGATTACGAGCTATCCGAACGATTCCTGGATCTTATAAACAGTCGAAAACAAGCTTCAAAGGAAAAGAAAGCACGATATAACAGAGCAAAAGCAAAATACAAGAATTTCGCCTCATTAAGAGACTATGATACAGAAAACGGTCTCTCAAAATGGGAACAGGCCGTTTTGATGTGTATTGTTGATCTAAGCGAATGCTCTGAAGAACAGATGCGTCATATTTTATCCGTCGTCCAAGAACAAAACAACGAGGAGTGGATGGCGATAGCAAAGCAGATGTTGTTGTATAAGACAGATCCAAGCGTTCTGTTTGTAGTAAAAACTCACAGAGATGCGATAGAACTATTGGAAGAAATGCTTGGTCAACCGATACGTAAGCCCGATACTTGGTTTAATAAACAAAAGGCAGACGTTTAACCGCCTGCCCATTGTTGCTATGAATTTATATGCTCTTTATACTCTCGTATTACGGTATCCAAATCTATACCGTAATGGATCCTTTCGTGAACGAGAGAAATGTACAGACATTTTGCCCGTAAGTTTCTAAACGAATACCCGTTGCCCAAGGAGTTTACATTCCTGATCAATGTGTTTAACCCTTCGGTAGCGGCATTGGTTTTTCTGCAGCCGGGCTTAAAATAGTTAAGTATATATGGCTTGAATTGTTGAAACCCCGGTCTTGTGAAGCTGCGGAAACAGTCAAACATAGGTGGTATGACGCTGTATAGGTCACACCACTTTTTGTATTCTTTTTCGTTGCCGGGAGGTAGTCTCCGCATCCATTCGTCCCAAGCCTTTTCGGCATCTTCGTATGTTTCTTGGTAATACATATTTTCTACCGCAAAATACAGTTCTCGCAGCAATCTGAATTCGGGAAATTCGTTTGTCACCGTTGCGAGCTTTATTGCTTTGTCGGTTTTATCTTCCCGCACAAGAGTTTCCATACTGTAATTAAGCAAGCGGCCGTCATCCTTAAGGAAGTGCAGGATGTTCACCTGCCGTATTCTTTCTTCGGTATCCTCAATTTTTCGTATAACCTCCAAGCGGTGCTTGTACAACTCCTTTTTTGTGGTTGTAACACGTTGTTCGATGTCTTGTATTACATGAAATCTATCTATGACGATAGTTGCTTTTGGAAGAAAATTCGGCAACCATTTAAGATATGAGTTGTTCATATCCGTAGTTACTACCTCAATACGGCTGTCCCAATCTTTTAAAAGCATAATCGCTTTTTTCATGGTCTGCTCCTTGTTATCCTCTAACATATCAAGGAGCAGGCCGTTTTCTACGTCAACGATAGTGCCGCGCATAATGCGGTTAATATGTTTTTCGTCTATACCGAGTACTCTTGGTGCGAGCAAGGGATTGTTTTTTCGCTCATCGTCAAACTTTTCCACCTCCTCATTCAAGATGTTGCGTATTGTCTCTACGGAAACACCGCTTCTTTCCGCCAGCATTGTATGTGACTGTAAGAAACATTCGCCCCTCAAGTAGTCCAAAAGACGGGTTGTCATAGGATGCTCGTCATCAATTTCCGGCACTTGTGCAACAAACCTCTGCCCGCAGCGGTTACATTTAAGCCGTGATGGCTTTAATACGATGTCTATTCTGTAGTTGCTTCGTATAACGTCATGAATTACTCGTTCTTTTGAACCTCCAGAGAATATTAGGCAGTTCTTCTCTTTGCAGAAAGGGCATTCTTCCGGTCGAGTGCTCTTTTTTATCTTTGCAAAGAACAGCATATATTTGCCGCCGTTTCTTGGAACAAAGTACCGTTCCGGCTCAATGTTCGGCAGATCCAGCGAAGGGGCTGTGGTAATATCCTGCTCAATCAAATCTCCAAGGGTCAGAATACGCTTAATCAATGCCAATACCCTCCTTTACCACAAACGATGGACAACACACCTGTTTTTGCTGGTTTTTCATTCGTTTTTCCTCCTGGCGCATAAATTTTTGTGGTGCCAGTAAGAGTATGGTATGATGGATTTTTGAGAACGGGCTTCTGAATGAGCGTTTTTGAACAAAAAAATAAAAATCCCCGAAATGATCGGAGATTTTTACGAATTTAGGGTTTACATACAAACATACGCTTTTGATTAAAATGTTAGTAATCATTATGCGCGTTAATTCACGGCGATTTGTATTCTTCTATCTTGTATTCGCGCAATGCAACAAAACGCATTGAACATAGATGTTTAAGAGAGGTTTGAGGGCAATCTACAATCAATAGTGGCAGTTCACTATAAGATGCGCCATTCTTTGCGTTTGTATAATGATAAGTGTGTTTATCCAAAACAGGAATACCGTTTGCCAAACGGAAATAATGCATTTTCGCAAGTCTGTCGGAAGCAGAACTTTCCGGATCTAACGAATTCTCAAACTCCTTTATTGGGAGTTGTTTTGTCAAATTATATTGTTCGAAACGAAAAGCAAACAATTTCTCTTCGCTATTATTCGTCTTGAACTCCATACCGTTCATAGTTGAAATATTTTCACAAATCTTAGTAAATCGTTGATAAATTGGCGATTTGCATAAAACCGATTTAATATCTTCTTCAGAAAATCCAGTGCAAACAACTTCCCTGTCATTCTCGTCAGTTAAGTCAAATGCGCTATAGTTATGTAGGCGAGAAAGAATTGCTTTCATCAAAGGTGAAAGTAGGTCAGGACATTTTGATAATTCATAAATTTGGTGAATGATATAAGAGTCGGTAAAACTCAAATAACGTTCGCTCGTATTCTCGCTTTGTACTTTTTTTGATAGAGCTATGGTATTATAATCTGTGTTTCCATTGAGCCATTTTTTCGTAAAGTGCAAAAGCATTGCTTCAAGAATTGATACATACTTACTCATTGTCATTTGAGTATACGCGAGATATTTATTTATAATAAACTGCTCAACGCTACCGACACCTTTTGGTTTTATGCCAACGAGATACTTATTATTGAGAATCGAACCGCTTTCACCTTCTGCTTGCATCTCACTTACCGTTAAACAGTTCATCAGCTGCCCCATATCCATTATCCCATAACTGGTTCCGGAAAACGACGCATCACGCAAAAGATAATCCAAGTTGTCAGCGTCCAACTCCGAATGTATCAGTTGTATCATTGCCGAATATTTAGATAGCCAAGGATATTCATCTTCATTTTCATAAGAATAATTCCCGATTACCATATTTGCAATTGCTTCCAACAAAACATTGACAATCTCATTAATTTCGTCATCAGAGACAGCCGTTTTTTCACCTACAACAAATTTAGGGTTTACAAAAAACTCATTTGACCCCTGTTTTTTTGTTAAAACAAAATTCTCCTTAATGTGTTTTTTAATGTTTTTGTTATTGATAATAATATCATGCCCGATTTTTTCGTGATGAAACCCTTTAGAGCCGGAAAAACTTTTGAAAAACTCTTCCTCGAAAGACGCACACCTTTTCTTTTTACTGTCTTTTTCGGTCGTCGTGTTGCCGTCTTGGATGCACGGATTTAAATATCGAGGGCAATTAATGAAGTAGTCTAAATGGTGAACAACCAAATCGTTGTCATACTTTCTGCTTTTATCTGCACTTTTATACGCCTGCTCAACGTTGTGCGACATTGGATAGTGACCGATATCATGTAACATTGCTGCTAATCTAATGATTTGAATATCGCTTTCGTCAAAAAACACATATCCCACATTTGAATTCATGTTACTTGCCATTTGCCCCGCTATATGCATAACCCCTAAAGAGTGGACATAGCGAGTATGAAGAGCGCAAGGAAAGATCCAATTAACCAATCCAAGCTGTGATACGTTGTGTAATCGTTTAAAAATCGACAAACGCTCGAGTTCACGTTCAACTTTTGTCAATCCTATTTGACCATATTGGCTGTCTAAAATATGATCGCATATTACAATCGAATACTCTTCGTCAGCAATTGTATATTCAGAGCAGCACCTATCAGACATTTTGTTCTCCGTTTAATATTATTTTACTATTCCTTCTTTTTGTAAAACATCCCAAGCTTCATGGTTTAATTTCGAATTCGAAAACTGTTTTTTTCTGATTTTTAATTCAGCATCTATCTTTTTGAAGTCGGCGCTGGGATATACGGAACGAGACAAATAAGCAATTGAGCCAAGCAACTCGCTCCACTCTTTTTTGTCTTCCGCATGAATAATCTTTAATGACTCACTAAGATTGTCAATTATAACCTTTTGTTCTTTGCTAAACAATACTCCCAATTTGTTCTCATCA
>JAZSIT010000103.1:0-2254 GCA_045533895.1 Eubacteriales bacterium | reverse complement strand
TGCAGACCGAAACCGATGAAAAGGAAGGTACGTATATTCTCAACACCAACAGCAAAAAGGTACATCTTCCGTCCTGCGGCTCTGTTTCTTCTATTTCCGACCGTAATAAAAAAGAATATACCGGCTTTTTAAGCGACCTTCTTAACGACGGATATTCCCCTTGCGGTTCTTGCCTTAAGTAAATAAATAACGGTTCTTTCGTTTTTTTCGAAAAAACCGTTTTTTTTAATATTTCCTATTGACAAGAAGGGTCTAATATGTTAGAATATAATCGTCGAATGCGTTAGACATTTGAAAGGAGCAAAGCTATGGAAAATACACCAAAAGTTTTTGAAAGTGAATACAGATTTTGCCTTATTCTTTGGGAGAACGAGCCTATATCCAGCACCAAGCTTGCCGCTTTGTGTAAAGAAAAGCTGGAGTGGTCGCGCACGACAACTTATACGGTAATTAAGCGTTTGTCTGACCGTGGAGTTGTTGTTAACGAAAATTCTATTGTTCGTTCCCTTATAAGTAAAGATGAAATTCAGTTTGCAGAGTTAAACGAGCTTTTCCAAAAGCGTTTTGAGAGTAACCTGCCTGCGTTTATTGCCGCTTTTGCAAAACAGCAAAAACTTTCTGAGAAAGATGTGGAGGACATCCGCCGGATAATCGAACACGGAGGTGATTGATTTGGCACGGCTGTTTTTAGGTGTTCTCAATCTTGGCATTACCGCTTCTTGGTTAATTCTTGCGGTATTGGCAGTGCGGCTTTTGTTTTTCAAACGAATTCCCAAGTGGGTAAACTGTCTGCTCTGGGGAATCGTTGCGTTGCGGTTATTGCTTCCGGTTACTATTGAAAGCAGTTTCTCTTTGGTTCCCAGCGCCCAAGTGATTACAGATTCTGTTTTAGAGAACACTAATATACAAACACCTGATAATACGGATATCCTACTGCCGCCTACCGAGTATATTCACAGCGGTTTTCAGGTTATTGACGAGAAGGTCAATCCGGTTATCAACCAAAGCGTTACAAAGAATAACGATTTTTTTCAAAATCTTCTCACCGCTTCTTGCTTAATTTGGATATTGGGAATTACGGCAATGGTCGCTTACGCTGTTATTAATTATATTGCCATTCACAAACGGGTCTCTTCATCAGTACCTGTAGCGGACAATATAAGAAAAGGCGAGATGATCGATTCCCCCTTTGTTTTGGGGCTTTTCCGCCCGCGTATATACCTGCCGTACGGTCTTTCTCAAGATACAGAGGAGTACGTTATCTCCCATGAAAAAGCGCATATTCTGCGCAAGGACCACTATATTAAACCTTTTGCTTATGCCATTCTTACGGTTTATTGGTTTAATCCGTTGGTGTGGCTGGCATACATACTGCTGTGCCGCGATATAGAGTATGCATGTGATGAGCGTGTCATAAAAAATATCGCGCCTGATGAACGAAAACTTTACGCCCGCGCTTTACTTGAATGCTCTGTACGGCATCCTCGTATCGCCGCGTGTCCCGTCGCTTTTGGCGAAGCCGGAGTAAAAGAAAGGGTGAAAAAAACAATGACATATAAAAAACCAGCTTTTTGGATAATAATTTGCGCAGTATTGGTATGCGGAGTTGTTGCATTGTTGTTTCTCACCGCACCTAATGCTGCAGGGGATAATGATTATCTAACGCCGATTACAAACGATAACGGTACGGAATGGTATTCTTTTGAGGGTAAGCATTTAAGCGGATATGATGGATTTACGGATGAAAGCCCGCAGCCTTCATATATCATTACAAACGCCCAAGAGCTTGAAGACCTTGTCGCCAAGCAGGACGGAACCCAGCTTGCCGAGTTTGCATCCCGTCTCCCCAAAGATTTTTTTGAGAAAAATCTTCTTGTCGCGGTGTTCACTTATGTTGACGGCGAAAACGAAGATGTTATAATGTACAGCGCTTTTACTACAGAGAGCATGACCCATATTGACGTTACCCTTGAAAAACACACTAATATGGAGCCTGTAGGAGAAAAACAGTATAAGGTATTAGTTACTTCAATAAGCAAAGACAAAGCTGTTAACGCAGATGAAGTATGGCTTGTGTTAAACGAAGTGGTGTACGGCAGAGAAACCGATGTAAGCGATGATTCCACTGATAAGACACGGGTTTCCTTTTTCGCATACGTTACTCATACACAACCGCTGTATGTAGATCCCATCGAAGGCGAGGGCAACAACTGGGAATGTGACAAAATGCTTGTTTCCACCGCAAAACTCGAAG
>JAZSIT010000020.1:0-51940 GCA_045533895.1 Eubacteriales bacterium | reverse complement strand
GCCGCCTCGGTGTCCCAGTTTCTACACATCATACTAGGAGTTTTTCCAAGTCTAAACATGGACTGTATACTAGATGTCCAAGCATCGTAGATATATAAGCAAAAGCCGCCCTTGCAAAAGCAGGGCGGGACACACTTGATATACAACACACCTGCTTTTTAAGTAGATGCTATTTACTATGAATATATTTTACCATAAAAGACAGATTTTGTCAAGAGAAACCTCTTGCGATGGGACGTATCGAATAAAAAGTCAAGCCGTTGTCAAAAGACAACGGCTTGTAGTGTTTTTGTTATTTGCGGTTTAATGCTTCCATAATGTCATCGTAGGTATAAGTGGTAACAGTATAATCATCAAGATGAGGAACATAGAATTTAACTGTCACATAATAATCTGTAGGAATGTCATCGTATTTAATTGCTATATAATAACGGTCTACAAATTTCAAAACAAAGCAGTCATATTTATTGGTTCCTGCCGCAAGAACGTTTTCATATATTTGATACGCATCATTATCTGTCAGCTCGCTTCCGGTAAAGGTCAACACACTCGAGCCCAAAGAATCAGAGATGATAGAACCATCGCCCAAAGGATTGTAAAACCCTAATAAGACAAATTGTCCCATTTTTATCACGTGGTCTCCCAGCAAAGCATCCCAGCCGTCTTCATAACCGGAATCCACACCGTGAAGAGTTTTTAAATTGTAATTGTCTGCCGGCATGTCATGCCATTGGTTATTAGAAAAATAACCATAATAGATTTGAAATACCGCTGAATTTGAATGTGCAGTGTCATTGACATCAAAAACAATCTCTCTTTCAACAGCAGTTATCCGAAGCTGTGAGATATCATCATTCAATGATGGAACCATTTTGGCTTCTTTAGGCGCACTACTTGCCACCGACGCAACAAATGTATCTTTGCATTCCTCAAACGCCTTTTCGTAGGTAACAAATGCTTCTGGCACAGGTTTAAAATCGCCTTCTATAAGAATGGGACTATTGTCATCATGGTCTGTACAGGAACACAAAAACAAGCATAGAAGAGTAGTAAATAAAACAAAAGAACACATTTTTTTCATGATTAATCCTCACACTTCGTTATCATATATACGGTTTCTGTCTTAATAAGATGTCCCACGCAGCTTCTGCATTCCAATCTCTACATAACATACCAGGAGTTTTTCCAAGTCTAAACATGGACTGTATACTAGATGTCCAAGCATCGTAGATATATAAGCAAAAGCGGCCCTTGCAAAAGCAGGGCGGGACACACTCGATATATGGGCACACCTGCTTTTTGAAGTAGATGCTATTTACTGTATGTTTATTTTAACATAAACACCGCATAAAGTCAAGATTATTTTAGCAAGGAACAAATTCACCTGTATCCCCTTTTGTGTCTGCCGCAGACGAGATTGCCAAGCCACAATGCGGGAATTGTGAGAAATGTCCAAATGAGTGTAAAATACGGGCATACCTGCCCCATAATATTATAAGGCAAATGAGAATAATCCCACACACCCATACCAAGCCATATATTAAATATTATACCAAAAACAAGC
Source organism: Eubacteriales bacterium (assembly GCA_045533895.1). Lineage (GTDB taxonomy): Bacteria > Bacillota > Clostridia > Oscillospirales > CAG-382 > SFLA01. The sequence goes on along the minus strand of JAZSIT010000020.1, from coordinate 50,376 downwards.
TCAACGCCCGTAATAATAATACCGCCTGCAAGACAGCGAAGCAAGAGATTGCGTATTCTGCCGCAGACAAGACGAATAAGAACTACCGATAATCCCCCTGCGAGAAACATTGAAAAATGGCTTCTGCCTCGGTACAGCATTTCTATTATTACGTACGCCGTGCCGCCGATGATAAACAAATAAAAATATCTTTTAATACTGCCAAACAAAACAAAAACGACCCCTTTCGGAGTCATTTTGCGCAAAATATTATATTTTATCCGTTGACGACGATGTAATCTCCCGAAACGTACCCATTTTGTCCGCCGTAGATAACAGCATACCAGTTTCCGTTTCTTCCGGTAATGGTAACGGTGGCGCCGTTGGGGATCGCGCCTATTATCTGCCCTTCGAGAGAAGGTGATGAACGGAGGTTAAGTCTGCCGCCGTTGGTACGCACGGTGCCTGTTTCGGAAACACCGGGCTGTACGAAAGGAACGCCGAAATACTCTGCCACGCCTTGAGCCAGAGTCCGTGCGATAACGTTAAGATTGCTACGTATCCATTCGGCATCCTCGGGGTTATCGTGGTAGGCTATCTCTGCAAGCACAGTAGGCGCGGATGTGTTTCGAACCTCATAAAGTGTGGTGGTGGGAAGAGCGCGAACACGCTCGGGAACGGGATAAATATTCTTAAAAAGGGAAACAAAAATATCCGCCGCCCGTTTTCCGTCCGCACTGCCGGGGAAATAATAAAAATCGCTCCCCTTTTGTCCACCGGGGTTTGCACTGCCCGAAGCGTTTGAATGTAAGGCAAGATGTAACCCATAGCTTCCCGCGTTGGATTTCCGCACCGAAGCGCCTACAGAGCCTTCGGGGTCGTTACGGGTAAATTCTATACCGCTTGCGGAAAGATAGGGCTCCATCAGGTCGGCAAGTTGGTTCATATAGTATTCTTCGCTTCCGTTACCGTCATAATACAAATTATACTCCTGTGTAGAGGGACTTAAAAATAATCTGGGCATAAAAAACAACCTCCTTTTGCATTACTACAATATATGCGCATAAGGCAGAAAAATTTATAAAAAAGTTGATAAAACCTATTGACAAAGGTGCAAAGGTGTGGTATTATGCTTTGGACAAAGAAGTTGGAGCGTTTTTGCTCCTCACCCGCCGGCAAAAGGTCAGGCGCGGTAGATAGTTTTCGCACCCGATAGTTATGTCGGTTTGTGTTGCTGTGCTTTTTTGTTTCGCACAGCTTTTTTTATTGCAAAAAGCGCATTATCACGGAGGTGTATCAGCTATCAGCACTAAATCGTTCATCAACGATGAAATCAAAGCAAGTGAAGTCCGCCTTATAGATGCAGAAGGCAATCAGATAGGTATAGTATCTATCGCACAGGCACGCCGTCTGGCAGAAGAATCCGGTCTCGACCTGGTTGAGATCGCGCCTGACGCAAAGCCCCCCGTTTGCAAGGTAATGGATTTCGGCAAGTACCGCTTCGAAAAAGAAAAGCGGGAAAAGGAAATGAAGAAGAAACAGCAGACAGTTGAGCTCAAGGAGCTTCAGCTCAGATGCCGTATCGACACTCACGATTTCAACACCAAACTTAACAAAGCATTGGAGTTCCTTAACAAAGGAAACCGTGTAAAGGTTCTTGTCAAGTTCTTCGGCAGAGAAATGGCACACACCGAGAACGGCCTTACCCTTCTGCAAAAGTTTGCAGATGCGTGTGAGGAATGCGGTGTGGTTGAAAAGCCCGCGAAGCTTGACGGACGTAATATGATAATGATACTCGCACCGAAAAGAACGGCAAATCAATCGAAAGGAAGATAACAATGGGCAAAATCAAGACACACAAGGCAACCGCTAAAAGACTTAGCTGGACTGCCGGCGGTAAAGTAAAAATGGGTCATCCCGGCCACCGTCATAAGACCGGTCTTAAGACTGCAAAACGCAAGAGAGCGCTCCGTAAGGCTTCTTATGTAAGCACTACCAGAATGAACGATCTCAACAGGCTCATCCCTTATTCCAAATAAGGAAATATCATTAACGGAGGATAAACGAAATGGCAAGAGTAAAAGGCGCTCTTTCTACCAGAAAGAGAAGAAATAAAACCTTAAAGCTCGCTAAGGGCTATTGGGGCGCAAAAAGTAAACATTTCAAGATGGCTAAGCAGGCCGTTCTTAAGAGCGGTAACTACGCTTACATCGGCAGAAAACAGAAGAAGAGAGATTTCCGCGCTCTGTGGATCACCAGAATTTCCGCACAGTGCAAGGTTGAAGGTATCAACTATTCTCGCTTCATGAACGGTCTTAAGAAGAGCGGTATCACCCTTAACCGTAAGATGCTTGCTGAACTGGCTGTTTCCGACAAGGCTGCTTTCGCAAAGCTTGTTGAAACCGCTAAGGCTGCACTCTAAAGACTTGACAACAAAAGATTGTTCTGATATAATAACCATATTATGACAAAATTCCCGTCAGGCACGGAGGGAGGGACAAAAAATGGCTGAAATTAAAGTAAAAGAAAACGAAAGCATAGACAGCGCCCTTCGCAGATTCAAGAGAAGCTACCTCAGAAGCGGTGTTCAGGCAGAACTCCGTAAGAGAGAGCATTACGAGAAGCCCAGCGTAAAGCGCAAGAAGAAGTCCGAGGCTGCTAGAAAGCGCAAGTATAAATAAGGATTTCAGACTATGAAAATATAAGGAGAGCAATAATTGCTCTCCTTTGTTTTTTGTCGTCACTTTTTATTTTTCTTTCAAATATTCTTCTAAAGCGGATTTTGCCTTAAAATCCGGCACGGAAAAGGCGGTAAAAGGCTTTTTGTTTTCAAGTTCGCGTTTGAAAGCACCGACATATAAAGCGCTGAAATATGCCACATCGTCCTTTATCTCCGAACGGTCAACTGTATCATTAATTATATATTTCTTGATATCCACACCGTTCTCCTGCTCATAGTATTCGGCGTAGCGGAGAAGTGCAGGAAGCGCAGGAGTACCGAGGTCATACAATTCGTCCAGATCAACGGAATCAAGATCACCTTGGATATATCTATCCACGTTATTGTCCGCGATAATACCGTTATAATTTGAAAGAGTAAGCAGAGCCAGCATCAATGCAACCACAATTCCCGACGCAGGAACAACCTTTATCTTTTTAACAAACTGCTTAACAATGATTATAACAAATATTAGGGCAAGTAACACCATAAACCAGGACGAAACCACACGTCTTTCCGTAAGTCCGTAGTTTTGGATATACAAGATCATCTTGGACATTGCCGTTGCAATGAGGACAAGGGTCATAAGGGAAATAACAATATTTGCGGTTTTAAGCAAAACACTTTCACCTTTCCCCTTACGCTTCATAAACAGCGCTGCGGCGGCAAGAATAACAAAGTTTATTGCGGAAACCGAGCAAAGCTCGAAAAATCCGCCACGCGCGTAAGCGGCATAACTTAATCCTTCGGGCAGTTTACCGGAAAAAGCGGAAACATAATACTGCCACTGAGAAATGAAAAAGAAAATGTACACAACCACAAGAGGTATAAGGGCGACTGCGGTTGTAAGTGCAGGGAGAAAATGTGCTTTTTCAAAAGCCGAAGCACATTTTTCACGGGTTACAGAGTCCGTTCTGCCGTCTGCGCAAGAGGAATACATACCGAACACGTACATTGCTACGAGTCCTCCCACCGACAAAGAAAACAGATGTGAAAACAGATTAAAATCCTTTAGGAAAGAAAACGTATCCTTAAGAAGTTTGGAAAATCCCTCATCGTAAGAAAGCAGGCTTGTTACGACTGCCGTGGGTATGATAGCGACTGCAATACCAAGCAGTATTTTAAGTACAGGTTTACCGCTTTTTTTACCAGTAAACATTGCCGCCCACACCCTGCCGAATGCCTTGAAGGGCATTACCAGCAAAGCAAGTGCGAAATCCACGGGAAGAAGATCGGAAAAGCCCTTTTCTATTTTGTTTCCCGTTGCGGCATATACAAAATAGCTGTAGCCGAGAACCGAGCCGAGAAAAGCAAAAAACTGTGCAAAAGCATCTGATGAAAAAACCAGTGCCGCCGCAAATACTACACACATAACGGCGGATCCGATAGCCGCAACACCAAACCGCACTCGTTTTTTGAACAATACCACAATTGTTACAACAAGTGATGCGATTATAACGATACACATTCCCAAAGGTTTATCGGGAAGCGGGAAAGCACGGCAGAAAAGATAGCCCAGCAACACACAAAGCCAAGCGAAAACAGTTTCAAAGCCGGAATATTTAACTGCCTTTTCTTCCGAAAAGTTTTCTGTATAATTTGCGTTATCCATTATTATCCTCCTTTTTGTATTCGATTATGTCCTCTACCTCACAATCAAGAGCGCGGCAGATGGCATCGAGAGTGGAAAAGCGAATGGCTTTCGCCTTGTTGTTTTTTAGAATTGAGAGATTGGCAAGGGTTATGCCCACTTTATCCGAAAGCTCGTTTAGGGACATTTTTCTTTTTGCCATCATAACATCCAGATTAATAATTATCATCGCCACTTCCCTCCTCTGCTAAACAGTAAGGTCGTTTTCGTTCTTTATCTCGGTTGCGGCTTCAATAACGTTTTTAACTACGCGGAGACAAAGTCCGAGGAACGCCATGGCAAGAGTGATTATAAACGCCGCCGCGTGGAAATACTGTGCAGTAAATATAACCACGGCAAGCAAAACGCACATCCATGATATAAATCGGATATAAGAAACACTTTTTGCGGTAAAAACCAACCCTTTGCGTACGCGGAGTAATAAAAGCGTAACGGCTATACAGCAAACCAATGCAAGTGCAAGAATAGAATAACTCCACACCATAAACCAGACAATATATTGGTCCCCCAGCTTATCTGCCAGCAAGACCCGAATAAACTCTTCGGTAGGGCCTGTGCGCGACACCTCAAAGGGTAAAAGTATTGCCATGCCGGCAACTATAACACTAAACAACACAGAAAGTATTATTGAAATAATTACCGAAGCCTTGGAAGGTATTTTGGGCATATTGAATCTCCTCCGAAAAATGTATTTTACAGTTTAAGGATAACATACGCTTTCTCGTTTGTCAATAGTAATTTATCGTTTTTCGATATTTTTTAACCGAAAAAGAATAAGAGCATAGCTGTGTCGCCATGCTCTTAAAGGTAATTATTTGTTTTTAACAAAGTTTATATACCGCATACGGTTGACCGCCGCCATAAGCTCCTGCTTGCGTGGGAGATCAAGAAAGCGGCGGCAGGTGGTAAAAAAGGAAGTGAAAACAACATCCAGTCCCTCCTCACCGATGAGATAATACATTTCATCAATAACTGCGTTAAGGTCAATTTCAACCGAGGTGTTGGTAACCGCAATTCGACGAAGCATAAACCCCAGCGAATCCATCTGACCGACAGTTATTATATTATGAAGCCCTCTTATATCTATTTTTTCATCGCCCATAAATACAATACCCATATCCGAAACCGAAAGTGTTTCCGTTCCGCATCTTTCCGGATATGAAGTAAATCCACGGGCATACAGCGTGCGATTCTGGTCCCAGTACGCAGGACTTTCGGTTGTTTCCGCAGTACCTGCGCTGATACTTTTTGCTTTTTCGGTAACGTCGTGTATTATATAGTCCTCCATCATATAAACCTTGTCTGCAACCGCAAGGTATTCACCGCTTCCGCCGATGACGAGTATTGTGGAAACCCCTTTTTCTTTGTATAGCTCGCAGACACGGTCGGTAAAAGGAGTTATAGGCTCTTTTGAAATAAGCTCCTTCATTTTGCCGTCCCGTATCATAAAGTTTGTTGCACTGCGGTCCTCGTCGATAAGCAAAAGACGTGCACCGCAATCCACCGCCTCCATTATATTTGCCGCTTGTGAGGTTGAGCCCGATGCCCTTTGAGTTGAAAAATCTGTTGTATCTCCGCCGGGAAGCCATTTAATAAAGGGAGATATATTAACGTGTTGTACGCTTCTGCCATCCTCTGCGGAAACGGTTACGGCGGTGTCATCGGTAATGCAAAGCTCTCTGCCGTCACCGGCAACGTGGTCGTATATGCCTGCTGAAATTGCGTCCAGCAAAGTGGATTTTCCCGAATATCCGCCGCCGGTTATAACCGTCACTCCCCTTTTTATTCCCATTCCCCGTATACCGCAGACCTCAATCGCATCATCGGGCGCGGACACAAAGGGGACAGCTTCTATCATAGGTTCTTCCGTTCCCTTTGAACGTGGAAGAATACTTCCGTCTGCAATAAAGGCGCAGTATGGGCTGGTTTTAAGCCATTTGCGTATTTCTGATTGGGTTTTAGCAAGACACAAAGCTTTTTCAAGACCCGAAGTATCAAACTCAAAAGCAAATCTTTCAATAGCATCCGGCAGATCGCGGCACAGCATTTGTATGGTTTTTCTCATTTTTCTCGCAGGTAATTGGACCTGCATACGTATGCACAGACATTTTTGCGGCGGACGTTCAATTCCGTCATCAAGCAGATATATAGAAGCTCCGCCTGCGTTTTGGTAATATTTCTGAATACAAGTATCGAAAAAAGAGGTGTTTCTCACCAAAACTTCACCGCTCGGGCGGTACAGAATATATTTTCCGTTTTCTTTGTCCGGACGGGAGCGGTTGTATATCTCTTCATTAAGCTTATCGATATAGGGTGCCAGCCTGCGCAGACAATAATCTGCCGCCGCAGGCGAATATTCGGTTATTCCCAGCAGACTCACAGGGATACGCCAAGTAAGCGTAGGTTTATCCTTTTCATTTTTATTGGTAGTTTCGACATATACCGAAATATCTCCGTACCAATATATCGGCTCTGATGTAACCACGGGCGCGGGAACGTCGGGCACAACAAGCATTCCCTCGTACATCTCCTTATAGGTAGATGTGTTATTATCCATTGAAAGTAAAAAATTTTTTAATCTCTTCAAACAGTTTTCCTCCGAAAAATAATTGTAATGCTTGACAAAACAAAACCTCCTTGTAAAAAGTGATATTTGCCTGCAACTTATATTCGGAGTAAAACTTTCTCGGCAATAAAAAAGCACCCTCTCGGGCGCAAAAACAAAAACACACCCGAAACCGGATGTGAAAACTACTGCCTTGTAAGCTTATACGGCATAAAGGCGAATAAAATTAACGTCCGGCAAATATAAGCTTTTCATAATTCATCGCCCCTTTCGGCATTTAATTATACACGGCGTACCGCCGTATGGGTAAAATATACCATAAGTACCCCGTTTTGTCAAGAGCAAGTAAACATAACATTCGTCAAAAGTAATAAAAATAACATTTTCGGTTTTTACCTATTGATTATTTTTTACATCGATGCTATAATATTATGAATTGTTGTGAAGTACCTTCGCAAATTATCCGGGAGGAACAGATAATGAAAAGATTTATCGCATTGATACTCGTTGCCATTATGGCTCTCATTGCCTTGACAGGCTGTTCGTCACTTAAAGGCGAAGAAAAGGGTGCAAACATTTCCGTGTATATGACATCCTATCCTTACTGCCTTGACCCTGCTGTTGTTCAGCTTGATTCTGAGGTTACTCAGATAATGGGTCTTATCTATGAGGGTCTGACCACCATCAACTCCAACGGCAAAGTTGTAGGCGCGCTGGCAGAAGATTGGTACAGCTATTACGACGAGGTTTACGAAGAATACCAGATGTTCTTTGTTTTGAAGGACAGCTACTGGAACGACGGTCGTAAAGTTTCTGCTGACGACATTATTTACGCTTGGAAGAGAATTCTCGACCCCGCTTTTGAAAGCCCTTATGCTTCTCTTCTCTACCCCATTAAGAACGCAAAGGCAGTTAAATCCGGCCTTATGACCAGCGACGACCTTGGTATCGCCGCAGTTGATGATACTCTCCTTTGCATCACCTTTGAGGTAGATTACGATATCGATCTCTTTGCAGAGCAGATCGCCTGCACCGGACTTGTTCCCCTGCGCGAGGATATTATTACCGACGCAGAGAAGAACGAGACTATTTGGGATTCCAGTGCTGCTACCATAGTTTGTAACGGTCCTTACGGCGTAAAGAACCTTGAAGAAGGTATCCGTCTGGTGCTTGAGAGAAACGCTTCCTACGGCAGAGACAGCGAGCAGGCGCTTGATAAAGTTGTTAAGCCTTACAGAATTACCATTACTTATCAGGAAAACACCATTCAGGGCAGTGTTGACGAAGAAAACCGTGTTACCGATACTGTTTTCCAGGCAAACCGCTTTGCCCAGGACAATATATTCCTTATGAGCAGCTTTGACAAGGCATCTTATGCAGAATATGCAGATGACCTTAAGAATGTTGTTGACCTGCTTGCTACATACGTTTATTATTTCAACACCGATAACGAGCTTCTCGCTTCCAAGGAAGTAAGACAGGCTCTTTCCATGGCGCTTGACAGAAACGAGATCGTTAAGTCTGTTACCGGAACCGGCGAAAAGGCTGCTACCGGCTACGTTCCCTCCGGCGTGTTCAACACCGGCAGAAAGAATGATTTCCGTGAAGAAGGCGGAGAACTTTATTCCGCTACCGCTAAAATGGACGAAGCTAAAAAGCTTTTGGGCGGTAAGAAGGGTTCTATCTCCATCGCTTACCTCATTCCCGAGACAAAAGATCTCATGAACGAAAACAAGCGTAAGGTTGCTTACGAAAACGTATATGAGGATATCGCAGAGTATACCGCAAAGGTTTGGGGAGAACTCGGCTTCAAGGTTGAGCTCAAGGGTCTCCATGAGGATGAATACAGAGTGGCACTTTCCACCCGTGAATACGACGTTATCGGCGTGACAAACGTTGTTAACTCTACTGACGCTTATGCTTGGCTCTCCTCTTTCGCAACCCATTACAGCGGCTGTGCTGTCGAGGTTTCTCTCACCGGAGAGGATAGCTACACCGCTCACCAGACCAACTGGGAAAACGCTGAATATGACGCGCTTATCGATGCAGTTTGCTACGAAAGCGACCGTGCAGTAAGAGCAGAAAAGCTTCACAAGGCAGAGGAGCTCCTTGCTGACGAATGTCCCGCAATCGCACTGTTCAGCTACACCAACGGCTACGTTAAGTCCTCCAAGCTTTCCGGCATAGGCAGCACCAACTACTTCGGTGCAAGAGATCTTTCCGGAATCAAGCTTAAGAACTGGAGAAAAATCAACGCGGCTGAAGAAGAAGCTTCCGAGCTCGTTGCAGAAGACTAAAAAAGACATTATAAAAGACGGTTCAAAACGAACCGTCTTTTTTGTTGCTATTTGGAATTATTATATAAATATAACGAAACCGCTATTACAAGCTGTCCCGGAAAATAGGTTGCCAGACACAAAGGGTCTGCCCAGGAAGGCGAACCGGCGAAGATATTGAAAGCAAGCGCTATATCCGACACAAAGAAAAGTACGCTTCCCAAAGCGATTGCCGTTGTTACCGCAGACGGCTTTCGCAAAAGATTTGATACCGCTTTACCCAGCATAAAAGAAATGACCAAAGCATAAACAACAGCCACGCCTTCCATCACAGCAGTACCGTAATTGAACGCGGGCACCAATGTAACCACACATACGGAAGCCGCCGAAATAACAGCGATAAACACCGCATCTTTTACGCACGGTTTTTCCAATGCGCAATATGCAAAAACGTACAACACATGTCCGCAAACAAAAAGCACAGCACCGAAGATAAAGTTATAAAACAGCACTATATCTCCCATAGTACAAAGCAAAAGCCCCAAAAAGGTGAGTAGGGGAAAAGTAATACGCTTATTCTTAGATACTGCAGCGAATACAAGAATCACAGCGCCAACAGTAGTAAAGGTGAGAGAGCAAGCAGATTTAAGATAAATGCCTCCGTTGATAAAATAAACTGCGCACAAGACCGCCAAGACTGCAGAAAGAAAAAGATTTAAAAATAAAAATGTTTTTTTCATATTATCATTCCGGCAACCCTTCCTTGCTTATTTCACCAAGATTTGTTGCGATAATATCAAGGGATCTGTACAGCACCTCACGGTCTTCCTCAGAAATACCGCTTCCGGCACGCTCAACAGCGAGGGCGGCGCGGCTGCGTACAAATTCTGCAACAGTTCTTCCTTGCGGTGTCAAAGTTATCTTTGCCCTGTAAAGATTTGCACCGCTTCCCGTCTTTACTACCAAGCCTTTTTGTTCCATTATAGCAACGGCGCGGGAAACATCCCCTTTATCCTTACCGCAGATATCACAAAGCTGAGTGGCTGTTATACCGCCTTCTTCACGGTAAAGTGCGGCAAGATACATGGAATGTGTACCTTTAAGGCCGTATTTTTCCATCTCATCTGCGGTTATCTTGTGCCAATGACGGAAAATTTCCATTATCGCAAAAGAAAACCGCTCAAATCTTTGTACCATATTTGCCCCCGAAATATTATTTGTTGAATTATCAATTTCTTGCATTATAACAATTCCTCTGCCAAATGTCAATCACCCCAAGATGCCTTACGGCTGCTTGGGGACCCCGTCAATCACCCCAAGATGCCTTACGGCTTCTTGGGGACCCCGGCAACAAAGGCTTGCATTCAACTGCAAGCCTTTTGTAAACCCAAAATATTTAATATCAGTTATATACAACACCGTCCAGATTCCATTCCGCCAATATGTAAATAACGTAATCTGCCTTGTTGGTAACTACTTCCGCGCCGGGATAACCGTAACCCCACATACCCTTGTATATGGTCTTGTTCATACGTTCTGCGAGGATATCAAATATCTGTGTACCGAAGGAATCGCGAAGAACGATACAAGTAGGAAGGTTATCACGCTTGGTTCTTATGGTTTTTTCCCAAGTTACGTTGTTACTGTATACCATCTGCGTATCTGCGCGGTAACGGGGCACATCGGTAATAGCTTCGGAAACGGGAGTGCCGTCCGCAAAGGTGCGGTACCAGCCGTATTCGAGAACGTCCTTGCTTCCGATAACGCCGTTTTCATATACACTGCCGCTCACCATATTGAGGTATACGGGCATATCGCCGGTTTTATAATATCCGCCGAACCAGTTGAATTCATCAATGGAACGGGGCGCCGCATCGGGGAACTTTTCTGATATATGATTAAACAGTTCGGTATATGCAATAAACGCGCCGTAATCCGACCAATGGCTATCGCACTTGAAATACAGAGGCATCTCGTCGTTTTTATGTTCTTCAAAAACGGGACGTAAATCGATAACGGTGGCGCCGGCTTCGGTAAGGGTATTAAGCACCTGATCCATACGGCTGTCGCCCTCGCCCTGCTTGTAATCCTCCGGAACAAGCTCGGGATAAACGGTCATAGCCGCAGGGACCACCATGTATATTATTTCTGTGCCAAGATTCTGTTTTTTAATATTTGCGATACGTCCTTCAACTCTGGATTTAAGAGAATTGAGCACGCCTTCATTATAAAGATTTGTATGCTGGAAATCGCGGAGACACTTCTGGTAGAAGAACTGGAAGTTACCGCCTGCAACAACACCTTCGGAAGTGCCGGCGTTTTTGGGTGAAACAGTAGTCTCCAGAGGAGCGCCCACCTCAACACCGTCAATACTTTGTGTAATAACCACATCTGCAGAGTTGCCTGCACAAAGGAAACGGATAGAATACCAGCCGTACCAGCCTTCGGACGTATATTCTTCTTTTCCGCATTTCAAAGTAACGGTTGCGCCGATATCACACTGACCGATAACAACTGCAAAAGGCTTTTCGGAAAAGCTGGCGTACTTGACCGTAACACGGCATTCGTCCTCGGGGATATTGTCCACATCAACAGATTCATCGGGAACATCAGGTACGTCAGGTTTGTTAGCCTCATATTCGGGGAAGGAAATCTCGGGCGCAACTGAAACCTCTTTGGATTCCTCATCCTTCGGTTCCGAAGTCTGGGTGGAAGAAACCTCGTCACTTATCTGAGGCGAAGACTGATTTACCGAAGTATCGGAAGTATTATCTCCTTCACAAGCGGCAAACAACAAAACTACTGCCAGCAACAAAAATAATATACGTTTTTTCATACTATATGTCCTTTCAAGGTACTTCTTACATTTTACCACACAAATGTACATTTTTCAATTAATTTCTTCAATCTTTTTTGTAAAGATTTGCGGCGGCAGCAAGAGCGGTAACGCCGGGGTTGAATCCTGAAGTTATAACGGAAGCCACTGTAAGCACAAAAAAGAAAATATTTGATACTTTCCCCATTCTTTTTACCATTCTGAAGGCTGTTTCTTCGTCTGATTTGTTTTTTAACAATGCTTCAAGGGCCCGATAACCGTCGTTACCCGGAATAGGCAGCAGATTCAAAACCGCTAAAAACAAGTTCACAAGCGCAAAATACCAAATATAAGGCGATCGGGACACAAACAAAAAGGGCAAATACACACAAAACATAATTATATTTGCGGCAGGTCCGCAAAGAAAAACCAACATATCTACTTTGTGAGACAGTGCTCCCGAAGTCACGATACGTGCGCAAAGCGGCATTATGTCAATACGTTTTATCTTCCCTTTTACCGTTTTAATTGCAAGAACATGTCCCAATTCATGTATCACAGCTGCCAACATAAATAACAAAAAAGGGTATTTCCCCTCTATATAATACATTACCGCCAATGCGGGAAATGTTAGAATATGAATTCTAAATCCTGCGCGGGGAAACAGAATATAAATAGATCATCCCTCCAGAAAGTCAGAAATAAGTTCAAATACGCTGTAAGACGGTGCTTTGCTTCCGGCGGATACCGGCAGAAACGCCGTTGCGTAAACACATACGGCAACAGCAAGCAACAGCGCAGGAAATATACAATATACAAGCCTGCCGCGTATGGCAGTTGTTTTTTTCTTCATTAACAGTTCACCTCTGTAAAAAATATGTATTTGCCTTCCAGAAAATGACAACATTTACTCCCCTGGGGAGTTATACTTTGTTAAAAAAGAGGGCGGACTATGACAGTAACCGTTTATGCCGATATATATTTCATGTTAAATATGCTATTTGACACGCTGTTTTTGTATATTTCGGCGCGGATAACCAACACGCCTTTCAAATGGTGGAGACTTTTATGCGGTGCGCTGTTCGGAACACTGTACGCCGTAATGTGTCTGTTTGTAAAAACCATACTTCCCTTTCATCTTGGCGCCGCCTTGATTATTTGCCTTATAGTGTTCGGCAAAAAGCGCCCCTTTCTCAATGCGGCGGTATTTGTGCTTACTTCCGCACTGGCGGGCGGTTTGGTTTACGGCGTGTTTTACATGGCGGGAAAGAACGAAGGGGTCATAGCTTCCATGGGAACTGCCGGTGCGGTGACATGTATTCTTACAGCATTGGCGCTTACTGGAGGGTATCTGTACGTTTGCAAAAAAAGCACCGCATCCGGCGCGGTACATGCGTATATTACGGTTTTGGGCAACGAATATAAAGCCTTTCTTCTGAAGGACAACGGAAATATGCTGACAGACCCTATATCAATGGATCCGGTAATTGTAGTGTCAAAAAACGTGTTCGGCGCTCAATTTGATGATATCGGGAAAGGGACACTTCCTCTACCGATGCGTGTAATTCCCGTCAAGACTGCGGCGGGCAGTGATATTCTGTACGGATTCCGACCCGAAAAATGTGTGGTGAGGGAATTCGGAAAAACAAAAAAACGGGAGGTACGGGCAGTTATCGCCCTTACCGCAGCTAACCGCTTTACCAACACTTACGACGGGCTTATGCCCCCGATATAATAAAAGGTGAAAAAATGCAATTTATGAAAATGACTATTGCCCTTGAATGGATAAGACAACTACTGGGAATGCAGCAGGAGGTATTTTATATAAACGGTGCACAGGTGCTCCCGCCTCCGCTTTCAAGAGAAGAAGAAGCATCACTCACTGAAAAATTACCGGACGATGAGGAAGCAAAACGTATACTTATCGAACATAATCTTCGGCTGGTTGTGTATATCGCGAGAAAATTCGAAAGCACCAATATAGGTATCGAAGACCTTATTTCCATAGGCACTATCGGACTTATGAAAGCGGTAAACACATTCAAGGCGGATAAGCAGATAAAGCTTGCCACCTACGCATCGCGCTGTATAGAGAACGAGATACTTATGTATATAAGAAAAAACGCATCCCGCGGGTGCGAAATGTCTCTTGATGAGCCGCTGAACGTGGATTGGGACGGGAATGAATTGCTGCTTTCCGACCTGTTGGGAACAGACAGCGATTTTGTTTACCGAATGCTGGAAGAAAGCGAAGAAAAACGCACCGTCCGCCGTGCCATACATAAGCTACCAGAGCGGGAACGTCGTATAATAGAACTTCGTTTCGGGCTGGCGGAAGGCAGTGACGGAAAAGAAAAAACCCAAAAGGAAGTGGCAGATGAACTGGGAATATCCCAATCATACATATCAAGGCTGGAAAAGCGGATAATTACCCACTTAAAAGAGGACTTGTCAACTTGACATTTTTGGTTTATGGTGTATAATAAAAACGGTGAATGTAAAAAAGAAAGGAGGTAAAAAGCATTTCGCTGTTCAAAAGAAAACCGTCTGAGGAGCCAAGCAGAACCATATCACTTAACAACGGTCTGCCCAAAGCAGTAGCTTTTGTGGACTACGAGCATTGGTACATCTCTCTCAAGCGAAATTTCGGCATCCAACCAAACATCAAAGGGTGGTTTGAAGAACTGAACACAAAAGTTAATCTGGTAGAGGTTTCATTTTTTGCAGACTTTTCCCATAAATCCCTTGCCGACCAGATTTCCCGTATCCGCCCTTATTCCAACCGTATTATCGATACGCGCAACACCACAGGCGTAAAAAAGGACTTTACCGATTTTATTATTCTTGACAATATTTATCAAAAAGCACTGTCATCGGAGGATATAGACACATTCATCATCTTTTCCGGAGACGGACATTTCAGTTCGGTAGTGTCTTTCTTAAAGAATTTTTGTAAAAAAGATGTTGGAATATACGGAATTGAGGATTCTTTTTCCCGTCAGCTCCGCCAAACTGCAAGCTGGTGTGTAACCCTACCCACCGAAGCGGATATGAACGGGTCTTATTACCGTCTTATATTCGATGTCCTCAAGCAAGCGCAAAACGACAACACCCGTGATATTCCCACATTTGAAAAAACCGTAAAAGCAGTTTGCACATTAAGCAAGACCGCAACCACCGCAAAAGTTACCGATGCAATTAACAAGCTTATTGAAAAAGGATACATTTCCACACACACGGTAACCAGTTATTCGGGTAAAAATAAAAGCAAAAAGGTAACAGGTCTGTTTACAGATTGGGAAAAAGTCGAAAATAGCGGATTTTTAGCACAATAATTTGCATAAAACTATTGCAAAACGCAAAATATTGTGTTATACTGTGTTTAGTAGATGAATGTAAAGTTTCAAGAGTGGGTCAACGCCCACTCTTGATTTTTACGAAATTTTAGAGGTGAACAAAAACATGAAGCAAAACATCGCTACTATAGTACGCGCTCTGGTTGAGCCCACAATGGCAGAGATGGGTTATTCCGTATGGGACGTAACCTTCTACAAAGAGGGCGGCGAGCAGATACTGGAAGTTGAGCTTGAGGGAGAGAACGGCTTTTCTCTGGAGGATTGCCAGAAGGCATCCAACACCATTAACCCCCTCCTTGACGAGGCTGACCCTATTGAGCAAGCGTATTCACTTATTGTTTCCGGCGCGGGACTTACCCGCGTACTTCGTACCGACGCCCACATTGAGCGCGCGATGGAGGAAAAATGGAACACAGAATTCAAGCTTTTTGCCGCAGTTGACGGCAGTAAAGAAAAAAGCGGTGTTATAACCGGCTTTAACAAGGATACGGTAACCGTCGGCGAAACGGTAATCGAGCGTAAATTAATATCGAAGATGACTTCGATTCTTGAATAACGGAGGACAGAACTAAAAAATGAACAAGGAATTTTTCGAATCCCTCGCTGCCCTTGAGAGAGAAAAGGGCATCCCCAAGGACTATATGATTGAACGCACGGAAGCGGCACTTCTGGCGGCTTTCAAAAAGGATTCCGGCGGACTTACCAACGCAAGAGTAAAACTGGACGAGGCTAAAAACGACCTCCGCCTTTACAAACTTCTCACTGTTGTTGAAACCGTTGAGGATCCCCGTACCGAGATTTCTCTTGAACAGGCTCGCGAAAAGAGCAAGAGATACCAGTTGGGCGACGAATATCAGATAGAGATAAAAACCAAGGAATTCTGCCGTATTGCCGCACAGACCGCAAAGCAGGTAATCGTTCAGTCCATCCGCGAAGCAGAACACGGCATGATGGTAAAGGAATACGAAGACAAGCAGGATAAAATAGTAACCGGTGTGGTTGTAAGAGTTGATCCCACTTCCGGACACGCTACCCTTGAACTTGGCAGTAACGAAATGGCACTCTTCCGTCATGAGCAGATAAACGGCGAGACACTTAACGTAGGCGACAGAGTTAAGGTATACGTTACCGAGATCAAGCGCGAAGGACGCGGTCCTTCCGTAGTTCTTTCCAGAACTCATCCCGGTCTCGTGCGCAGACTCTTTGAGCTTGAGGTTCCCGAAATCGCAGACGGAACGGTAGAAATTAAATCCGTTGCAAGAGAAGCGGGAAGCAGAACAAAAATTGCCGTTATGTCCAACGACCCTAACGTTGACCCTATCGGCGCTTGCATAGGCTCAAGAGGAGCAAGAAAAAACAGCATAACCAACGAGCTGTCCGGCGAAAAAATAGACATTATCCCTTACAGCGAAGATTATGAGAAGTTTGTTTCCGCCGCTCTCGCTCCCGCATCTGTTATTTCCATTAACAGAATTGACGATAATGAAAAAGCATTCAGAGTTGTCGTCAGCGATGACCAGCTTTCGCTGGCTATCGGTAAAGAAGGTCAGAACGCACGTCTTGCGGCGAAATTAACCGGCTGCAAGATAGATATTAAAAGCAGTAAAAGCGTAGAAAGCAACGGAACAGAGGTTGATAACGCTTGACAGAAAAAGTTTATCCCGTAAGAAAATGTGTATCCTGCGGAGAAAAAAAGCTTAAGCACGAGCTTGTAAGAATCGTGCGGACGGAAAACACCGCAGTAATTGACCCTACCGGAAAAGCAAACGGCAGAGGCTGTTATATCTGCAATAATCCCGAATGCGTTAAAAACGCAAAAAAAGCCCGCAGAATTGAACGGGCATTGCAGATATCCGTACCGGAGGAGCTTTACAACGCCCTTTCCGTTAAAGCGGAGGATAAATGACAAAACTTTTAAGCCTGCTGGGACTTGCCAAAAAGGCAGGAAGACTTTCGGTAGGCACTGAAAATACCATGGAATCGGTACGCAAAGGAAAAGCCGTGCTTGTAGTAGCATCGGAAAGCGTATCCGAAGGAACAAAAAAGCTTATCAACGACAAAACGGCGTATTACAAAACCGAAACCGTATTCATACCCGTAAGTACGGAAGCCTTTGGTAAGGCCTTTGGCAAAACCGCCACTGCCTGTGTTTCGGTAAACGACCAAGGCTTTGCATCCGCCGTTAAGAAAATATTGGGAGGTAACTGATATGGCTACGACAGGAGATAATAAATACAGGGTTAACGCTCTGGCAAAGGATCTTAATGTCAAGAGCAAGGACATAATTGACCTGCTCGCGGCACACGGCATGGGTAATAAGAGCCATATGACCGCATTGGAGCCGGCAGAACTGAGTATAATATTCGAGTACTATACCCAGCAGAGCCAGATAGATATAACCGCGTTTTTCAAATCTTATCAGGACAAGATAGACGCAAAGAAAGCAGAAGAACAAGCGAAGCGCGATGCTGAGGAGAAAAAGAAAAACGAAGCTAAAGCAGCCGCAAAGGCTGAAAAGCAAAAGAAGCTTCAGGAGCAGGCTATCAAGCAGGGCAAGCCTATTCCCCAGCAGCAGCCTCAAAAGCAAAAGGTAAGAGGCGAAGTGCGCGTGGTAGATACCAGAGGTACTGCCAGCGTTGACCTTTCCAAGTATGACGAAAAGTACGATACTTTGGCAGGAAACGCCGCTTCCGCAGCAGGTGGAAAGCAAAAGCTTAAGAAAAAGAACAATAACAACCGCAACGGTCAGCAGGAGCAGCGCCGTCCCGGTGATAACAGAAACAACAAGCCCCAGCAGAAACAGCAGCAAAAGCCCAAGCCCGTACAGCTTTCCATAACCGTACCCGATGAGATTACGGTTGGTGAGCTTGCGTCCAGAATGAAGACCGCCGCAGGCGAGGTTATTAAAAAGCTTATGCTTATGGGCGTTATGGCTACCGTTAACGAGGCTATCGATTACGATACCGCGTACCTTATAGCAGATGAATTCGGAATTAAGGTAACCAAAGAAGTTGTTGTTACTATCGAAGATAAGCTGTTTACCGAAGAAGAGGACAAGGCGGAGGATCTTAAGCCCCGTGCACCTGTTATAGTTGTTATGGGTCACGTTGACCACGGTAAGACTTCCCTTCTGGACGCTATCCGTGATACCCGTGTTACCGCAGGCGAAGCAGGCGGTATTACCCAGCATATCGGTGCGTACAGCGTAGAGGTTAACGGAAAGCCCATTACTTTCCTTGATACTCCCGGTCACGAAGCCTTTACCGCAATGCGTGCAAGAGGTGCAAACCTTACAGATATCGCAGTACTTGTAGTTGCCGCAGACGATGGTATTATGCCCCAGACTATTGAGGCTATCAACCATGCAAAAGCCGCAGGCGTAAGCATTATAGTTGCTATAAACAAGATGGACCGTCCTGCCGCCGACCCCGACAGAGTTAAGCAGGAGCTTACCAATTACGAGCTGCTTCCCGAAGAATGGGGCGGCGACACTATAGTAGTACCCGTATCCGCACTTAAGCGTCAGGGTATTGACGAGCTGCTGGAAATGATTACCCTTTCCGCAGATATGATGGAGCTTACAGCCAATCCCTCACGTCCCGCACAGGGCGCAGTTATCGAGGCAAAGCTGGATAAAGGCAGAGGCTCTGTTGCAACGGTACTTGTTCAGAACGGTACGCTTCACGTAGGCGATTATATCATCGCAGGCTCTACCGTAGGCCGTATTCGTTCTATGACCAACGACAAGGGGGAAAAGGTAAAAGAAGCAGGTCCTTCCACTCCCGTTGAAATAATGGGTCTTTCCGAAGTGCCTGCCGCAGGTGATTCCTTCCGCGCAGTATCCGATGAGCGTCTTGCAAAAGAGCTTGTTGAACAGCGTAAGACCAAGGAAAAGGAAGAGCAGTTCAAGGCAGAAGCAAAGGCAAATCTTGAGGATCTCTTTAACCAGATCGGTTCCGGCGTAAAGACACTTAACATCATCGTTAAGGCTGACGTTCAGGGTAGTGCCGAGGCTGTTAAGGCATCTCTTGTAAGACTCTCCAACGAGGAAGTCAAAGTAAACGTAATTCACGCCGCTACCGGTGCTATAAACGAATCCGACGTAATGCTGGCTTCTGCATCCAACGCCATCATTATCGGCTTTAATATCCGTCCCGACAGAGTTGCTCTTGATATGGCAACCCGTGATAAGGTTGATGTACGCACCTACCGCGTAATCTACGAATGCTTGGACGAGGTTTCCGCCGCTATGAAGGGTATGCTCGCTCCCAAGTTCCGCGAGGTTATTCTCGGAAGAGCAGAGGTGCGACAGACTATCCGCGTGCCCAATGTCGGAACTATTGCAGGTTCTTATGTTACCGACGGTAAGGTTACCAGAAACGCAAGCATCCGCGTACTCCGCTCCGGTGAGATTATTTACGAGGATAAGATATCCTCTCTCAAGCGCTTTAAGGACGATGCAAGAGAAGTTCTCCAGTCCTTTGAATGCGGTATAGGGCTTGAAAAATTCAACGATATTAAGATAGGCGACATTTTGGAAGCCTATACTATGGAGGAAATTGAACGCTGATGGGTTCTTTCAGACAGGATAAAATAAACGAAGAAACATCCAGAGAGATAACCGAAATACTCCGCACAGTAAAAGACCCGAGGATTACACAGGCGTTTGTAAGTATAACCGGCTGTGAGGTAACAAAAGACCTTTCCTATGCCAAGGTTTACTACAGCGTGCTTGGTCAGGACAACGGTGTTAACAAAGGACTTGCTTCCGCCGCGGGATATATCCGCAAGGAATTGGCTTCCAGACTTAACCTGCGCATCACTCCCAAGCTTGTGTTTATTCCAGATAAATCTGCAGAAAACGCACTGCACATCTCCGAAATGCTTAAAAACATCACCTACAGCGAGGATAACGAATAATGCCCACCATAGGTTACGAGGAAACAGCGCAGTTTTTAATTCAAAATAATAATTACCTGGTAGTATGCCACGCCGCCCCGGACGGTGATACCATTGGCAGCGCATCCGCGTTGGTAATGCTTCTCCGCAAAAAGGGCAAAACCGCGTGGGCATACTGCCCCGACGGTATTCCCGAAAAACTCCTTCCCTTTACCGGAAAGGAGATTTTCCTTTCAAGCGTGCCCGAGAACGCTGTAAAGATAAGTGTAGACGTTGCCACCCCCGCAATGCTGGGAAGTATGCAGGATACCCTGCCTCCCTTTGACCTTTCTATTGACCACCACAAGGTAAACACCATTCCTTGCGAAAGACTGCTTATTAGAGATAACTATATCTCCAATTCGGAAATAATAGCCGAATTGTACGACCAGCTTTCCGTTGGTATTGATAAGGACGCGGCAGAATGTCTGTATGCGGGAATAAGCTCGGATAGCGGCGGATTCAGATATTCCAACACCCGCCCCGAAACCATGCGTCTTGCCGCACGTCTTATGGAAACGGGAATTGATTTTGCGGCAATAAACCGCATACTTTTTGACAAAATGTCTGCCTCCGCTCTCATGCTTACGAAAGCTGCATACGAAAGTCTGGAAACCTTTTACGACGGCAAGCTGGCTATTGTCACCATTTCCAAGGAAGTGTTTGATAAAAGCGGTGCCGACGATTCGGATTTAGACGAAATAAAGGGGCTGCCCCGCCGTATTATGGGTGTTGAGGTAGCGGCGCTTATCCGCCCCAAGGGAGATATGGCGCAGATATCCCTGCGCTCCAACGAATATTTTGACGTTGCGGCATTTTGTCGTGAAAACGGCGGAGGAGGACACACCCGTGCCGCCGCGTTTCGTATAAAAGCAACGCCGGAAAAAGCAAGGGAATTTCTTATTAAGGCATTGGAAGGCAAGCTATGATAAACGGAATAGTAAACTTTTACAAGCCTACGGGAATGACATCCCAGACTGCGGTAAACATCGTTAAACGGCTTACGGGCGCAAAGAAAGCAGGTCATTGCGGCACTCTGGACCCTCTTGCCTGCGGTGTTCTGCCCGTAATGCTGGGAAATGCTGTAAAAGCCAGCGAATATCTTACCGACCACGATAAAACTTATATTGCCGGAATAAAGCTTGGCGTTACTACCGACAGCGGTGATATTACGGGGTCTATACTTGCCGAGCACGAGGGCTCACTTCCCTCTTTTGAGGAGTTTGCACTCGCCGCAAAAGGCTTTGAGGGCGAGATTATGCAGATTCCGCCGATGTATTCCGCATTAAAGCGAGATGGAAAAAAGCTTGTGGATCTGGCGCGGAAGGGCATTACCGTTGAGCGCGAGGCGCGGAAGATAACCGTATATTCCGTTACGCCTTTTGAAAAGGACGGCTCCTTTTATATGACAGTTTCCTGCTCCCGAGGTACCTACATACGCACACTCTGTGAGGATATAGGCGGAAAGCTGGGTTGCGGTGCAACAATGAGTTTTCTTGAACGCGCGGTTGTGGGTGAATTCAAAAAAGAGGATTCGTTCACCGAAGAAGATATACGCGCCGGAAGCTATAATGTAATACCGGTGGACAGTATATTTCCGTATCCGTCGATTAAACTAACGGATTTCTATAACCGTCTGGTTTTCAACGGACAAGCCGTTGCAATAAAAAAGCTTGGAATTAACGCCGAAAACGGCGATAAATTCAAGCTGTACGGCTCGAAAGGATTTTACGGTATCGGCGAAATAATTGAAAAAGAAGGACAAAAAACGCTTAAATGCATTAAATTCTTTCTTTCTGACCAAATGTAACAAAATAAGACAGCATAACTGTGGTACTATTCTGGTGCCGCAGTTTTTTGTTGCGCTTATTACATATTAAAGGATGTTTTTGTTATGGAATTTGACGTAAAACGAAGAGAAAAAATAATAAAAGTCCCTATAAGCAGTATAAAGCCAAATCCTTTACAGCCGCGAAAATATTTCGATAAAGAGGATATTTCGAAGCTTGCAGAGAGTATTAAACAAGTAGGAATACTATCGCCCCTTATAATTCGGCGCAGGGATAACGGCGCCATATTCAGTATTGCAGGAGAAGTGCAATCACCGGAGCAATACGAGCTGATAGCCGGAGAACGACGGTTAAAAGCGGCGAAAAAAGCGGGACTAAAGAAAGTTCCCTGCATACTTGCCCGTACCGATGATAACGGCAGTGCGGTTATCGCGCTGACAGAAAATCTGCAAAGGAAAAATCTTAACTTTTTCGAAGAAGGCTTTGCTATGCAGAGGCTTATGTTTATGACCGAATCTACCCAGAGCGAATTGGCGCAGACGCTGGGAATAAGCCAATCTGCGGTGGCAAACAAAGTTAGACTGTTAAAATTTACTGCCGATGAACGGGAAGCAATATTGGCAAACGGACTTTCTGAGCGGCAGGCGCGTGCCATACTGCGAATTGACAGCAAGGGTGACCGCATGTTTATGATAAAGCGAATTGCGGAAAGAGAGCTTAACGCAAGCGAAAGCGAAAAAGCGGTAGATGAGTTTATAAAGCACCGAGAAGAAAATGAAAAAAACGGTGCGCGGCGTGTTGTGGGAATGGTTGACGTGAGGTTTTTTGTTAATTCCATTGATAACGCTGTAAAACTGATACGAAAAGCGGGAATAGACGTAGGCACTACCAGAAAAGAAAACGGAAACACAATTGAAATAAGTCTTGTTATACCCAAAACAGGAGTGAAATTTGTTGAAGAAAATCACAAATAACCTATTGACTTTTCCTCGTTATCGTTTATAATACCCCTTGAAGAACAGGGAAAACCACCCTGAAAAAAGAGGTACATAAAATGAAAAAAAACATTGCTATTATCGGCTACGGCGGAATGGGCTGGTGGCACGGAGATTATCTCAAGAAGAGCGACGTGTGCAATTTGCTTGGCGTGTGGGATATTAACCCTGATAGACTTGTAATAGCACGTAATGAAGGTATTAACACCTACGGTTCTCTTGAGGAATTGCTGGCTGACGACAGACTTGATATCGTTACCGTAGCAACTCCCAACGACGTTCACCGCGAGCTTATCATCAAGGTGCTGGAAAGCGGCAAAAACGCTATAAGCGAAAAGCCCGTTACTATGTGCAGTGAAGATCTGCAGGCTATGATCGACGCAAGCATTCGCACTGGAAAGCTGTTCACAGTACATCAGAACAGACGCTGGGACTGCGATTTTCTTGCCATGAAGCAGGTTTACGAAAGCGGC
This sequence comes from Eubacteriales bacterium, assembly GCA_045533895.1. GTDB lineage: Bacteria > Bacillota > Clostridia > Oscillospirales > CAG-382 > SFLA01. The sequence continues at coordinate 26,818 of JAZSIT010000020.1, read as the reverse complement.
GTGCTGGGTCCCGTATTCAATATAGAATCCCGCGTCCACGGCTCCCGCGGCATTCCCGGAGATTGGCGCGGAATGAAAAAGCACGGCGGCGGCATGATGCTCGACTGGGGCGTACATATTCTTGACCAGATGCTTCTTATGGTGCCCGCAAAGGTGAAGACTGTTTACTGTCAATTTGACCATATCACCAACTATGAAGTTGATGATGGTTTCCGTCTAACACTTAATTTTGATAACGGCGTGCGCGCTTATCTTGAAGTTGGTACCAGCAACTTTATCAATCTGCCCCGTTGGTATATGCAGGGTGAAAACGGCACTGCCGTTATTAACGATTTCTCCTGCGAAGGAAAGATTGTATGTGTAGAAAACTGGGATGAAAAGGATGTTATTCCCGTACGCACCGCCGCAGGTCTTACCAAGACCATGGCTCCGCGTAAGGATGACACTATCAAGACCCACGAGATTCCTCAAATTACTTCCGACGTACACGATTTCTACCGTAACGTAGCAAAAGCTGTTGACGGTGTTGAGCCTCAGCTTATCACCCATCCCCAGCTTATGCGTGTTATGAAGCTTATGGAAGCTTGCGCAGAGTCTGACAGAATGGGTATGCCCGTAGATTTTGAATAAAATATATATCAAGACCGCTTTTTCGGCGGTCTTGTTGTTTTTGAAAAAATTTTTATAACTTTGTGTAACCTTTTTGCCTTTTGCAAAGTATTATAGGTGAAACCAAAACCAACGAAAGGAAAAACTGTTATGAAAAAGAGAGTGTACATTTCTTTAATATCCATTTTACTTGCACTTTGCATACTGCTGTGCGGATGTAACGACACAGTGAAATCACCTAATCTTATGGACGACGTAAGCGCGAGCGAAGTATCAAAAGTTCCCCTTTCCGCTCCGGGAAACACGGCTGTAACAGATTTTGCCCTACGGCTTTTCAAAGCGGGAAATGAGGATGGCAAAAATACCCTTATCTCTCCCCTATCTGTCCTTGCCGCCCTTTCCATGACGGCAAACGGTGCAAAAGGTAATACCCTTACGGAAATGGAAAACGTGTTGGGAATGCCCGTATCCGAGCTTAACAGCTATATGCACAGTTATATGAGCTCTCTTCCTCAAGGTGAAAAATACAAGTTATCCCTTGCAAATTCCATTTGGTTTACCGATGACGCGCGTTTTACCGTAAACGACACGTTTTTACAGACAAACGCAGATTATTTCGGTGCGGATATTTATAAATCCCCCTTTGACAATACCACTCTCAAGGATATTAACAACTGGGTTAAACAGAATACCGACGGGATGATACCCGAAATTCTTGACGAAATTCCCCCGGAAGCAATAATGTACCTTGTAAACGCCCTTGCTTTTGAGGCGGAGTGGACGGAAATATACACCGAAGACAATATCCGTACAAATGATTTTACCACCGAAAACGGAAGCATACAGCAGGTTGAATTTATGTATTCAATCGAAAACAAGTATCTTGAAAGCGAAAACGCAACGGGATTTATTAAATATTATAAAGACAATAAGTACGCATTTGCAGCGCTTCTGCCCAATGAAGGAATGCGCGTTTCCGAATATATTGATTCCCTTAACGGAGAACTTTTGGCGGAAATGCTGGCAAATGCACAGAATATATCGGTCGATACCGCAATTCCCAAATTCGAGACAGAGTATGACACTGAAATGTCAGTAATTCTTTCGGCGTTAGGAATGCCCACCGCATTTGACCCGTCGGCAGCAGACTTTTCAGCCCTTGGTGTATCAAGCGCAGGTAATATATTTATAAACCGCGTACTGCACAAAACCTTTATTTCCGTTGGAGAAAGAGGAACAAAAGCAGGCGCAGCCACCGTGGTGGAAATGATGGACGAATGCGCACCGGAATATATCGACAACAAGAAGGTTTATCTTGACCGTCCCTTCGTATATATGCTTATTGATTGCGAAAACAATATTCCCTTCTTTATCGGAACACTGATGAATATTGACGGCGCGCCCGAGCCTGAAAAGGTTGATTATGAATTTGACGTACAGCACGTCCGCCCTGATGGATATAACGCCGGATTCAAATACCCCATAGTTAAGGTAATACACTCTGTTGATGAATTAAATGCCCATTATGAAGAATACAGAGAATACTTTTTCCTGGACGGAAACGGGCCTTATGATGAATTAACATTTGTCAAAGCCTGCGAAAAGTACGATGCAGAATATTTCAAAGACAATATATTAATTTTCGTTATTGTAGAAGAAGGAAGCGGTTCCATAAGCCATAAGGTAACCGATATATACAAGGACGGCAGCATTTTGAATATTGATATCGACAGACACAGTCCGTGGAACCAAACCGAAGATATGGCGGAGCATTACTATATTATTGAGATATCCAAGTCTGCCGACACGGAGGAACGGGATATTAAAGTAAACTTTACCACAAAACATTCCCAATAAACAAATCACCACTACAAAAATAACCGGAGGAAACAAAAATTCCTCCGGTTAACTTTTTTATTATAACTTGTATTTTATTTCTTCTTTTTGGTAACAACCAAAACTACTACAACAACCACAACAACTGCTGCAACTGCGGCTGCAACGAAGATCCAAGTGTTGTTGGAAGCGGGCTCTTCGGCAGAACCGGAATTGTTTGCTGCGGGAGCAGAAGCGTCGTTTGCAGGAACAGATTCATCTGCGGGTTCAGACTTATCGTCTGCGGGAGCGGAAGAATCGTCAGCAGGTTCGGACTCGGAGGGAAGGAGGTCGCCGTCTACCGCAAGATCGTATGTAGCGGTACAAGTATAACCTTCCTCATACCAGTTAAGATCGGGTGTAGAGGTGGGCAGGGTGAGATTTTCAAGATCCAGACCGTTGATAACAAACATATCACCTACAGACCAACCGCCTATAGTGGTAATCATAGCGTTGGTAGAAGCGTTCTGGAAATTGGTTGTATAATATTCTTCGTTCTGCTGATAATTTGCATACCACCACTGGGATTCAAGGTTGCCTGCATCAATGGCTGCCTGAGTAAGATCACCCCAGTTGTTACCGGAGTTAAGAGCATAAACAAAACCACCTTCGGGGATGGATAATGCAGATGCAGAGCCGTCCGGAAGTCCGTTAACTATCTCAACTATCTCATAAGTGTTTTCCTTGCCCTCTACGGGAGAAAAGGCAATGTGGCACCACCAACCGCCGCCGCTATAGCTCTCGGTAAAAACAACGCAAGCGCCTTCTGCGGAGCTGTCGTTATAATGTGTCACATGAAAAGGAGCAGCTTCTGCAGACGCGGAAAGAGCAAAAGGCACTACCGCTACTACCAAAAGAAGAGCTGCAACAAAAAGGGAAATTAACTTTTTCATACAGAAATCTCCTAAAAAAATAAATTTTGTAACGTTAATAATAACTTACAGCGCAATTTTAACATATTATCCCCCATTCAGTCAAGGATTCTTAAAAAAATGTTACTGTTTTTTGTTGTAATTTTCTTTCTTTTATTGTATAATCATTATGGAAATAAATGTTCGGAGGAAACTAATGCAGAACATTGTAGAAGGCTTAATGCTTAAAGACCACAGCACTATGCGGGTAGGCGGTCCTGCCAAGCGCGCTTGCTTCCCTGATACGGTGGAGGATCTGTGCAAGGCAGTCTGGGAGTGCAGTATGGAAAACAGCAGGTTCATTATTGTGGGTAATTGCTCCAATATTGTTTTTCCCGACGAAGGCTATGACGGTACTGTTATATTCACATACAAGCTTAAAGGAATAAATATAGAAGGCACACGTCTTACCGCGTTGTGCGGGGAAAAGCTTACCGCAGTTTCAAAGGCGGCTACAGACGCATCTCTTTCCGGACTTGAATTCGCATACGGTATTCCCGGTACTGTAGGCGGCGGCGTGTTTATGAACGCAGGCGCATACGGCGGCGAGATTAAGGATTGTCTTACCACCGTGAAGGTTTTGGACCTTAACGGTGAGATATCCGTACTCCCCGCAGACAGTCTTGAACTTGGATACCGCACAAGTATTTTCAAAAACAAGAATATGTTTGTGCTTGAGGCTACCTTTGACCTTGCACGCGGCGACAAAGACGAAATAAAGCGTATTACCGAAGAGAATATGCAAAAGCGCGCAGACAAACAGCCACTGGATAAACCCTCCTGCGGAAGCGCGTTTAAGCGTCCCGAGGGACATTTTGCGGGCGCGCTTATCGAGCAATGCGGTCTAAAAGGATTTTCCATAGGCGGCGCGCAGGTGTCCGAAAAGCACGCAGGATTTATAATAAACACGGGCGACGCCACGTCGGCAGATATAATAGCGCTTATTGAGCACGTGCAAAACACCGTGCTTGAAAAGACCGGCGTTAGCCTTGAGCCGGAGATAAGGATAATAAAATAATGTCGTTTGCATCGGAGATAAAAGATTATTTATCTGTTCAGAACGAAAAAAACGTTTGTTGCAGAGAGGCTTTTCTTTGCGGATTTGAACACAAGATATATGAGCCCAAATGTGAAAAGGATATGAAGACCCTGCTTCGGGGATTGTTTATATCCAGCGGTCATATTGTTGACCCAAACAAGGAATACTATCTAACGTTATCCTTTTACAACGAATATATGGATTATATATACGCTCTCCTTTGCTCTATGGATATGGAACCGAAAGCACTTAAGCGCAACGACGAATATATCCTCTATTACAAGGAAAGCGAGAGAATTGAGGACTTTTTAACCATAATCGGCGCGGGAAAATTTGCCATGCAACTTATGGAAGCAAAAGTCCTTAAGGAAACGCGAAACAATCTCAACCGCCTTAATAATGCGGAAATTGCAAATATGATGCGCACAGCAGAAGCATCCGCCGAACAGACGGACGCCATACGAAAGCTGGAAAAGCACGGTAAGCTTTCGCACATGTCGGAAGCCGTGCAGGAAACTGCAAGACTGCGTATCGAATTTCCGGAATTGAATTTGGAGCAATTGCGCGAAAAGCATTCCCGCCCCATAAGTAAATCCGGATTATACCACAGGCTTAACAAGCTGGTTAACGAGGCAAAGGGTATTCAAGACTGAAAGGAAGTAAAGTTATGGGATTTACCCATCTCCATCTTCATACAGAATACAGTCTTCTTGACGGCGAATGCCGTATAAACGCAGTGGCAAAGCGAGCAAAGGAATTGGGGATGACCTCCCTTGCCATTACCGACCACGGCGTACTATACAGTGCTGCTCTCTTTTACCGCGCCTGCCTTGCAGAAGGAATAAAGCCTATTATCGGTTGCGAGGTGTACCTTGCACCCCGTACGATGGAGGACAGGACGTACCCTATCGATGCCAATTTAAGCCATCTGGTGCTGCTTGCAAAAAATAACGCAGGTTATAAAAACCTTATGCGCATTTGTTCCGAAGCCTTTACCAGAGGTTTTTACCAAAAACCACGTACAGACCTTGAGACATTGAACAAATATTCCGAAGGGATAATTGCCCTTTCCGGCTGTATAAGCGGTATTATTCCCAAACATATAATAAACGGCGAATATTCAAAAGCCACCGAATATGCCGAAAAATTCAAGGCTATTTTTGCCGATGGTTTTTATCTTGAATTACAACGCAACGGCGCGCCGGAGCAGGACAAGGTAAACCACGGTATTATGGCTATTTCAAAACAGCTTTCCATTCCTGTGGTTTGCACCAACGACGTTCATTATCTCACAAAAGAAGACGCGCCCCTGCAGGAGCTATTAATGGCGATACAGACGGGAACAAAGATTGGTGAAAGCCAGATAAAACTCCCCAGCGACGAGTATTATCTTAAAAGTCCCGAGCAAATGGAGGAATTGTTTAAGGATATTCCCGAAGCTTGCGAAAACACGCAAAGGATTGCAGAGCAGTGTAACGTCACCATTGAGTTTGATAAACCTCAGCTTCCCTCTTACCGCCCTGCAAGCGGAGAAACGCCAAAGGAGTTTTTGCTTTCTCTTTGCCGTAAGGGATATAAAAAGCGTATTGCAGACGGACAGATACCCGGCGGACGGGAGTATGCCGATCGAGTGGAATACGAGATTTCAACCATTGACAGTATGGGTTTTACCGAATACTATCTGATAGTTTGGGATTTTGTAAATTATGCAAAATCCAAAGGAATCCCCGTCGGTCCCGGCAGAGGAAGCGCGGTGGGAAGCCTTGTTTCCTACCTGCTGTATATTACAGACCTCGACCCTATTGCAAACGGGTTGTTGTTTGAAAGATTTCTTAATCCGGAAAGGGTTTCAATGCCGGACTTTGATATTGATTTTTGTGATGAGCGCAGAAGCGAGGTTATTGCATACGTTACCGAAAAGTACGGAGCGGATCACGTTGCGCAGATAGTTACTTTCGGTACTCTTGCCTGCCGCGCCGCAGTCCGCGACGTGGGACGGGCAACGGGAATGTCCTACAGCGATACCGACAGTATTGCTGCCCTTATTCCGAGAGAACTTAATATCACCGTAGATAAAGCCCTTGATAAAAGCAAGGAGCTTAGGGAAAGATATAATAACGAGCCGCAGGTTAAAAAATTGCTTGACAGAGCCAAAAAGCTGGAGGGCAGACCGAGAAACGCTTCCACCCACGCGGCGGGAGTTGTTATAACCGAGAAGCCTATATCCGATTACGTTCCCGTTGCGGTAAACGGGTCTGTACCCGTTACACAGTTTACAATGGACGTAATTGCCGATCTGGGACTGCTTAAAATAGACTTTTTGGGTCTGCGCTATCTGTCTGTCATAGACGGCGCGGAAAAGCTGATAAAAGCAAAAGAACCGAATTTTTCAATAGAAAAAATAGATTTTGATGATACCGAAACTTTCGATATGCTGTCCCGTGGAGATTCTCTGGGGTTGTTCCAGCTTGAAAGCGAGGGCATGCGTCAGTTTATTACCAGAATGAAGCCAAGGTGCTTCAGCGATATTATTACCTGCATATCCATATACCGTCCCGGTCCCATGGATTCCATACCAAGGTTTCTGCAAAACCGCGCGGAGGGTAAGACCGCATCTCACCTGCCTATACCCGACGGTATTCTTAACGATACCAACGGATGTATTCTTTACCAAGAGCAGGTAATGCAGATATGCCGCGCAGTTGCAGGGTATACCTACGGACGGGCGGATATCATCCGACGTGCAATGGCAAAGAAAAAAGCCGACGTTATGCAAAAAGAACGAAGCGTTTTTGTTGATGGCGCGCAGAAAAACGGATACTCCCCTGCCGATGCTCAGGCGATATTCGACGAACTGAACGAATTTGCAAAATATGCCTTTAACAAGAGCCACGCCGCCGCTTATGCTGTGGTTGCATACCGCACGGCTTACCTTAAATGCCATTATTACGGAGAGTATATGTGTGCTCTGCTTAATACCGTTATGGGCGACGGAGCGATGACAAAATATATTGACGATTGCCGAAATCACGGTATTGCGGTACTCAGTCCCGACGTAAACGAAAGCACTTCTGTTTTCTCCATATCCAAAGGAAACATACGTTACGGACTTGCCGCAATAAAGAACGTAGGTAACGGATTTGCAAAGCAGATTATAACCGAGCGCGAGGTAAACGGCTCTTTTTGCTCGGCGGAAGACTTTTTACAGAGAGTACAGCCCTTTGGCAATATGCGTATGTTTGAAAGTCTTATCAAATGCGGAGCGCTGGATTGGTTTGGGCATTATCGAAGCAGACTTGTAGCTTCCCTTGACACCGCCCTTGACCAGCTTTCCGCTATGAAAAGCAAAAACTGCTACGGTCAGATAGGTCTCTTTGAAGCGGAGGGCGAAAAAGAGGAAAATATAAAGCTTTCCCTTCCAAATATTAACGAATATTCCGAAACGGAAAAGCTCTCTTTTGAAAGAGAATTGTGCGGAATGTATTTTTCCGGTCATCCGTTAAAATCATATTCGGCGGCAATAAACCGTTTGGGCGCGATAAGTACGCTATCCCTTACCGAAAAGCTTAAAAACGGAGTCCTTCCCAACAAAGCCGTAGTTACCGTGGTAGCGATAATAATGAAAAAACGCAAGAAAACTACCAAAAACAACACCGAAATGGCTTTTCTTCAGGTAGAAGATACAGAAGGAGGCTTGGAAATAATCGTTTTCCCAAAGGTATACGAAAAGTACGCTTCCCTGCTTAAGGAAGGAAGTATACTTGTATTTACCGGGGACGCCGAGTACAGAGAGGCAGAAGACGAGGAAGGCAAGGATATTACCCAGCTTTTACTTCGGTCCTGTAACACGGTGCAAAAAAATTCTTGTGCGCCCGACCTTTATCTGCGTATAAACGACACCAACAAAACCAGCGCGGATACGGCGGTTGCGGAAATTAAAAAGCACCCCGGAGAAAGCGATGTTATCTTGTATTATGAGAAAGACGGCAAGTTATTAAAGTTAAAAGACATTGGCTGCGACCTTTGCGACAGCGTTATAAAAAAACTTGAAGACTTGCTGGGAACCGGTAACGTAGCCAAAAAGAACAAAAGGTGAACCAAATGAACGAAAACAACCAAAACAACATACCGCAGGAGCCTGAATTTCGGGAAGAAGCCTTTAACCGTACAAGCGCGGAAGACAGCGGCAAGACTATAATTATAGACGATGCCGACACACAGACTCTGCGTCAGATGGCAGACAAGCCTGCAAGAAAAAAACGCTTACCGCGAGAGAAGCGTACCCTTGACAGTATTAATAAAAACGCCAAGTGGTACCCCTTCCGCGTTATTGGATTTATATTTAACAAAGCCCTATCATACGCCCTCAATATTCTGCTTACCCTGCTGCTTATCGGCGCGGTTACGGGTATTGCGGTAGCGTGCGCTTTTGTTATCTATATACGTAACTTTGTTGACCTTGAATATTCGGGGCTGGACAATCTTAAATTCACCTCCGAGCAGGTTACACAGATATACTGGGTAGATGACGCCGGCAACGAACATGAGCTTGCGGACGACCGTCTCCACGGCAGTGAAAACCGTCTGTGGGCAAATTACAACGAATTTCCCCAAACCCTTATAGACGCATACGTTACAATTGAAGACCAGCGTTTTTGGGATCACAAGGGCGTTGACGCAAAACGTACTTTCTCGGCTGTATTTAACTTCTTTATTCCTACCAGCTCCAATTACGGCGGCGGAAGTACCATAACACAGCAGCTTATTAAAAACGTATCCGGTGAGAATGAGGCGACAATACAGCGCAAAGTACAAGAAATATTCCGCGCTCTGGATGTTGAAAGCAAATATTCAAAATCCGAAATTCTGGAAATGTACCTTAACACCATATATTTGTCTCAAAACACCAACGGTGTATGCGCGGCGGCAGAGACTTATTTCAACAAAGAACTTAAGGATCTGACGCTGGTGGAATGTGCCGCCATTGCGGCGATAGGTAAATCTCCCGTTTTCTACGACCCTATTCTTAACCCCCAAAACAATCTGGAAAGAAGAAATCTTGTTCTGCGCGAAATGCTTAGACAGAAAAAGATTACTCAGGAAGAATATAATGAAGCCTATGACGCTCCTCTGGAACTGTATTCCGGCGAAGGTGTTGACAATACCACTGCTATACACAATTATTATATAGACGCAGTTATTGAGGAAGTTATAGCCGATCTCGGAAAAGAATACGGATATGACAGAAGCACGGCTTCCAACCTGATATTCTCCGGCGGGCTAAAGATATATATCTGCATGGATCCCGCTTTGCAAGCAAGTATGGAAGAAGTATTTATAAACGACAAATACTGGCCCGAAGCAAGCGGTGTTAAAGCGCAAGGCGCAATGGTGCTTATGGATCCCGACACGGGAGATGTCCTTGCACTTGTTGGCGGCAGAGGAGAAAAGAAGGAATCCCGCGGGCTTAACCGCGCTACTATGAGTAAGCGTCAGCCGGGTTCGTCAATCAAGCCGCTATCGGTGTATACGCTGGCATTGGAAAAAGGGTTGTACACCTACGGAAGCAGTATTGACGACGTACCTCAGATGCTGGTAAACGATAAATATTGGCCCAGCAACGCAGAACTGCGTTACGACGGTTTGGTTTCTTTCAAATATGCGGTAATGAAATCCAAAAACACAACTGCCGTAGCCACGCTGACACAACTTGGTATTAATAACGTTTACGATCATCTTACCAAAGATTTGGGCTTTACCACCATCGAAGAATCGGATAAAGCGGAAGCTCCTCTGGCGCTGGGCGGTTTCACCTACGGTGTTACCGTAATGGAAATGACCCAAGGTTATTCCGCTTTGGCAAACGAGGGCGTATGGTCTGAAGCAAGACTTTACACCAAGGTGCTTAATATAAACGACGAGGTTATACTTGAAAAGAATATAAACCAAGAAATGATATACAGCGAAGATACCGCGTATATTATGGGCCGTCTGCTAAAGAGCACCATACACGAATCCGCCGGTACAGGTTACCGTGCAATTACCCTGAAAAACACGGTACCCGGATTGGAAGTATGCGGTAAAACAGGTACCACAACCTCAAAGCGTGATTATTATTTTGCAGGTTATACTCCCGATTTCGTTGCTTGCTGTTGGTACGGATATGACAACAACAAAACCATTACAACCAACACGCAAAACCCTGCGGCAATGCTGTGGAACTATACTTTTGAGAAAATTTATGCTTATATGGACGAAAACGAAATTGATTACCAGCTTGAGTTCGACCGTCCCGCTAGTGTAATTACAGCAGAATTTTGCACGCTTTCCGGCGATCTTGTAACCGAAGCATGCCAAAACGATGCGGCGCATATACTAGGCGGTCAGTCCGCTTGCATAGACACGGGTTACTTCACGTTAGATACACTTCCTTCTGTTGACTGCGCTACCCATGTTGCCGTCAACTGGGATACGGCAACAAAAGCAATCTGCCTTCCCGGCTGCAAGTGCGAAAATACAATTACGTTGGGATTCCGTCACACACCGTCAAGACTGTTTCTTAAGCAAGTAACTATTGCTGACGCGCAGTACACTTACCGCGAACTGCCCGTTGACTATATGTATCCTTCCGATCCTTCACTGCCCTTTTATGACAATCTGGCAGGAACCTACTATGACGAGGAGGAAGAGATAGAGCGCAGATACTGGTTTGGTACAAGCGGTGTTGACCTCCCCTTCAACAGAATTTGTCTTGAGCATTTCTTCTTTGAAGATTCCAAGCCCGAGGACCCCGATACCTCCGGCGAAACCTCTGAGGACGAGATTCCTTGGTGGGACTGGTAAGAGACTATCCCCCCACAAAAGGTTTTTACCACAAAAAATCACCACCTAAAACAACACCACGCAATAGCATAAAAATCTCCCCAAAGGGGGAGATTTTTTACTTGCTGTAATAAAGTCTGATAAATGCGGAAGCGAAATATTGGGCGGCGTTGCGTGCCTCGGTCACGGTATTGGCGCAGGAGCCGACTTCAAGCAAAAAAGAACCCGGTGCAAGCTGCTGATTAAAGCTTGCTCTGCGCAGATTTATGGGGCGCATAAGGCCGGTATAGTCTGTGTTTGCCTGCTGTTGAAGCATGGCGGCAAAGGTGAGATTATCTTTCCAATTCTTGTGGTTTGCGCCTGCGTCATCGGTACCAACCACCAGCATAAGCTGTGCGGAAGAAGTGCCGTCAAGCAAAACAACCGGTTTTAGGTTATTTCCGTCAGCATCAACTATTGCATCGCGATGAACATCAATTATACATTTGATAGACGGATATTTTTCAAGCCACTCTCTGGCGGCATTGCGGGAATTGGTATAGGCGGAATTATAGCTTTCCGCATCATACATTGTGGTATCGTGAATAGTAGGTATGCCTGCTTCGTTAAGCGCATCTGCAATTACCTTGCCTACAGACACCACGTTTTCGGTAATATCGTCACTGCGAAAGGTTGTGTCGGGCGAATAATAATTTATTCCGTCCGGCAAATACGACTCTGTGCCGTGTGTATGGAGAATAAGTACCACCGGTTGGCTATTATCTACATAAAAGGAGAAAGGCAAGGAAAGAAGGTTTAATTTTTCCAAATCTACGCTATAGCTTGTCTGATTGCTTAATAAAAGAAGTGGCTTTTCGGAATATCCCCGAAGGTCTTTTTCGATAACCGTTTCAACGCCCTCCGGAATGGCAGGGGACGTTTCCTCCTCGTAATCATATCCCGGTACTGCCGAAAGAGAAACGGGAACACACTCCACATAGCTTTCGGGAATGACATAACGAGAAGTAAAGCTTTTCATAATTTCCGCGTATTCATCCTTCATTACCCCTGCGGCAATAAATCCGCAAATGGTATCCGGCAGAGCACGCGCCACTGCGGGAACCGAAAACGCCGCCAGCATAAACGCCGCTACGCATAAAACAGATATGCCTATACGAAAGATTTTTTGTTTTTGTGCACGTCTTATCCTTAACATTAAATATCCCTCCGCATAATATATATGTGCAAACGAGAATTTTAAGAACAGAATTTGATAAATTCACTTGTGTTTTTGTAAATTACATAGTACAATAAACAAAACTATAAAAGGAAAAAGCAAGTGAATATAAACTACAAAAACAAAAGACACTATAAAACCGCAAAATATCCTATACGCCAACCAATATACCTTACTTGGCTTATATGGGTATTATCCAAAATAATGCTTTCAAACAAAAAGCACAGTATTGAAAAAATAAATATGGACGGTCTGAAACCGCCCTATTTGCTGTTGAGCAACCACATGGCATTTGTGGATTTTGAGATGGTGGCGCTGGCGACGTATCCGAGCAGAGTAAACAACGTGGTTAATATAGACGGATATTATATGCGTCCTTGGCTTATGGAGTGGATCGGCGCAATATGTACCCGAAAATTCACCACAGATATGCATTTGCTCAAATCCATTAAAAATGTTTTGGATAGAGGCGATATACTTTGTATGTATCCCGAAGCGAGATATTCTCCCTGCGGAACTACGTCCTATCTGCCCGATTCTTTGGGAATGCTTATACGCCGCAGAAAGGTGCCTGTGGTAGTTGCTATCCACCACGGAAACCATTTGCACGCACCATTTTGGAATTTCCGAAAAAAGAGAAAGGTGCCCCTGCACACCACCTTTACTCAAATAATAACCGCAGAGCAAGCCGCAACCCTTTCTGCAGACGAAATTAATAAAATACTGCAAAAGGCATTTATTTACGACGATTATAAATACCAAAAGGAAAACGGTATTCTTATAACCGAGCCCTTCCGCGCAGAGGGAATGCACAAAATACTTTACAAATGCCCCCACTGCCTTGCGGAAAGCAAGATGGACAGCAAGGGGACGGAAATATTCTGTACCGCTTGCTCAAAGCGGTGGAACCTTAATGAAGACGGAACCCTATCCGCCATAAACGGAGAAACCGAGTTTTCCCACGTGCCCGATTGGTTTGAATGGGAAAGAGAACAGGTGAAAAAAGAAGTGGAAAACGGCACCTATTATTTTGAGGATGAGGTTGACGTACATTCCCTTCCCCACTGCTGGCGCTTCCGCCCTCTGGGAAAAGCCACCTTTACCCACGACTATGAAAACGGGTTTGTTATAAAAGGACATTACCGCGGTGAGGATTACCGTATACAGCGCACGCCCCTGCAGATAAACAGTCTTCACGTGGAATACGATTTTCCTCATATTAAGCCCCTTGACTGCGTGGATATTTCCACTGAGGACGATTCCTTTTATTGCTTCCCCGAAAAGCAAAACGTTATTACCAAAATGGCGTTTGCCACCGAAGCGATATACCAAATGCATCTTGAAAAGGTGCGCAAAAGCAAATAGCAAAAAGGCTGTGGACAAAACCACAGCCTTTGGTTTTTTGTGGGGAGCGTTTTTTTCGGGCGGTCGAAGATTCACCCCACGAACGCTTATCGCGTTCGCAGGGACCCCAAATCGGACGCCCGACCCTACATAGAGGCCCCGCAAAACGCAGTTTTGTGGGGTATCTTTACAGATTCCACTCAATTATAGTTTCACGCATTGAGTTAATATACAGCTCCTTGTCAACGGGGAACGCAAGTCCGTGTCCCGCGCCCGCTATTTTAACCAGCCTTTTGTTTTTATGAGGGCAGGCGGCATATACCTTTTCGCTCATTTCGTACGGAACGAAGGCATCTGTGTCGCCGTGGAACATTATAAGGGGCACCTTGCAGTTTTTCACAGCTTCCACGGGAGAGGTCTCCTCTAAGTCAAAACCGCCGTAAACGCGCGCACCCAGCTTAACAAAGGGATAAAGGAGCTTTGCAGGCAATTCCATTTCGGAAATCACCTTCATAATTATCGCTTTTGCGGAATCGTAGCCGCAATCGGCAAGAACGCACACCACGTTGTCCGGCAGTTGCTTGCCCGATGCCATTACCACGGTTGCCGCGCCCATGGAAATTCCTGTAAGTATTATTTTAACGTCTTTTCCAAACCGCTCTACAGCATATTCAACCCATTTAAGGCAATCCTTGTGCTCGTTTATGCCGAAAGAGATAACGTGTCCGTCGCTTTCACCGCTTGCGCGTTGGTCGATAAGCATTACGCTTCTGCCCAAGGCAAATGCCCTCTCCACACCGCCGCTCATATCACGCTCCGCACATCCCTTGTAGCCGTGGAACTGCAATTCCACAGGCGCACCGGGCGCACACTCGTAATATTTGCCGCGAAGAGTAAGACCGTCAAAGGACTTAATGCTCACTCTTTCATAAGGCATACTGCGGGTCATTTTTATCCAGTTTACCATCTCTTCACGGAAGGGCTCGTATATTTCGCCGTCGGGTATGGGAAAATCATTCTCTCCCAAAGGCTTTCTCTTGGGCGAATAAAACACCTTGAAAAAGCATATAAGTGCAGTCAAAAACACAAGTAATATAATTATACCGGCGGAAATCAATACCCACCATAACCAATGCATAATAAACCTCCGTTCAACTACCACCTTGCTATATCGCCACTTATAATAAAGTTAATTAATTGCGTATCTGCATTATAATACGAATTGTTAATTCCAAAAAATATGCTGTTGTGTTTATATTGATCAAATCGCATCGGATGTACGACTTCATTACCAATCAAACCGTAATTACGTTTTTTGAAATAAAACATGTTGCTTTCGCAAATAAAAACGCTACTTCTATGATTTATATTAAACCAAGCGTTGTTTTTCAAATCAGACATGCTCGGCGGAGTATCAAAAACACCGCGATATAATTGAAATACACACCAGTGATCAGCCACTTCGGGTACAACGTGTGAACTGTATGATATATGGTCTATAACCTTTCGAGCCACTACATATTTTCCATTGGCTTTCCTGAAAAAATCTTCACTAAACCGACTTTTTTCAGGAAGATAAATTTTGTCATCCGTTTTCAATTGAAACGTTACAATGTCTCCAAGTTCAAAGATGGAAGTTGTATATAGATCTACACGTATCTTCTTTTTTTCACCTTGAGGTGATGTGATTTTTTTCCGAAACTCTGCCAATGCTTTTTTGCGTTTTACAAGTAGTTTTTCTCCCTCTTCAGCCCAAAGCGCCAAACCAAATCCACTATCAATCATCTGCACCGCTTTGTCTCTTACAGAATCAGTCAAAATACCTTTGTTCCACATATAATCGGCAAGTGAATAATAGTAATTGCACCATTCGCCCTCATCGGATTCTGTAAACCACTCATCACGAACATATTGGTCTATCTTTGTCAAGGCTGTATCAATATCATAATAAAAAAACGCAGCCTGATATTCGGATTTCAAATCTCTTGCTGTATCATTTCCTGTAATTGTTGCGCTCCACACACCCATTTTCACACCTCATTAACAGTATTAATTAGATTTTTTACAGCCTTCACTTCAGTTTCAACGCCTTTAGAGGAATCAATTATAATGTCCGCATATTGCTTCGATGGTTCTACAAACTCATTATGTCGGAAACGAACAAGATCAAGATAAACATCGGTTATATCATCAAGGCTCAAGCCCCAGCCCATATTCCGTTTTATTCTTCGGACGATACGTATGTCCGCCGGACAATCCACAAACACCTTTATATGACATTCACTGCGAATATCCTCATCCCACAAAGTAAGAAGCCCTTCGATTATCAAAATATCAGTGTCTGCCTTAAAGCTCTGTATATCAGCTCTCATACGGCAAAGTTCAAAGGACTCGGGACAGTTATAATCTCGGTATGTATTGCCGTTTTCTACGATAACAAGAGGAAGATGCTCTTCTTGCTTAAAATAGGAATCCATCGCCAACAGCTTAACATTATATTGCGGAAATTGGTTTACCAACAGCTTTGCGAATGTGGATTTGCCCGAAGCACTGCCGCCCGCAATGCCGATAACAATACAGTTTTTCATATCTTGTCACCACGCTAATGTGTAATGAATTACAGCAAGACTGTTTGTATTTTGATTGTAACACCAAAAAGGGGAAATTACAAGAATTTTCAGGATTTTTCATATAAAAGATTACAGCCGACGGGTAACGGCATACCCATCGGCTGTAAAAACTGTTTTGCAAGGCGGCACATCTATTTGCTGTTACACTTTTCTACCCACTCTGCCCATCTGGGGTCGGACTGCATTTCTGCCTGAATATCTCCGCAACCGGGAATACATATCCAAGGCCAATAATCGGGAAGCGCCGCCGCAGAACAGCAATCACATCCCGTGGGATTGATTTTCACTGTTTTCAACAACGGAGACGAATACACCGCGTCTGTATCTCCGGCAAATGAAGTGTATTTCTTTGTGTGTTCCAGCGCTTTATTGAGGGATTCAAAAGAATCATCCTTTTTGCCGCAACGCCATTGGTGTGTAGAAAGATATAAATACAATAGCGCAACGGTAAAACGATACAATCCGTACTCTCCGTCGGTACATACAATATCAAACATACCGATAGCGTTTTTGATAAATACGATCATATCTTCCGAGCTTATGCGGTTGCTCATCATTGACGCTGTATCAACAAGCATTTCCGCAGATATACCAACCATTTTCATAAGAGTTTCGCCGTACAGCTCCGCCTTTTTCGCGCCGTCGCAGGTCTTGAACATCAAAAACTCACGGCAACCGAAAATATCGGGCACTGCTTGAGCAAGAGATTTCGCCTTCTCATATTCTCCGGTATTGAGATATAACTGTGCAAGATCGCTAATGGCTTTGTGACGCAGTGCGTCATCTTCAAGAGTGGAAACAAGCTTTTCATAAAGCTTTATCGCTTCTTTCCATTCGGCATAGGTGCGATGAGTCTCAACGTCATAAACGTCATATCCGTCGCTGTCTGTATAATGCCGTTCTCCGTAGCGGACGTAGCCTGCGTTATATAACACCGAAGCAAGGCAAAGCATTATCTTCTCGTTACCGGGAAACTCTACCAAGCCGTCCCTTGCCAGTGAAATACATTCATCGATATTGATATCAAAGCCATTATTCATACGGTTCATATCATTTATCTTGGCTGCCAGTGAATCTATCTTTTTTGTACGCTCATTGTTATAACCGAAAAGCTCATCGATAGACACGCCGAAATAATTTGCCATAGGGGGCATTAACTCCATATCGGGATAACATATCCCCTTTTCCCAACGGGAGACTGCCTGAGCAGTAACGCCAAGGGCGGACGCAAGGTCCTCTTGAGTTCTGCCGTCCTTGCGGCGGTATGCTTTTATCTGTTCGCCTAATTTAATTTGCATTAAAATAACCTCCAAAGTGTTTGTATCACCGGTGTGGATTTATTGTAACATAGGGCATAAAACAAATCAATTATCAATTTGTTGTTTTGTTTTCAACAATATGTTTAGTCGAAAGACTAAACTAATTAAAATCTGTTATTGATTTATATCTTTACTCACCTGTTAAGTGAGTTTTCTAAAGAAACCGGTTATTGCTTTGGTTGCCGTACAACGATATAATATATATGTCGCCCGACATCGATTAAAAAGGAGGAATTGAAATTTGGATATTAACATCGGTCAGCAAATAAAAAGATTAAGAACTCAGCAGGGACTTACTCAAGAATATATTGCAGCCAAAATCGGTGTTTCTTATCAAGCAGTAAGCAAATGGGAAAACGGAGTAACTACACCGGATATTTCGCTGTTACCAATACTCGCGGCGCTGTTCGGAGTACGTATTGACGATTTATTCCGTATTAACCGAGAAGATGAATTTGAGCGAATTGACCGCATACTCTATAACGAAATGCTCACTGATGATAATTACTTTTACGCCAAGCGAATATTAGATAACGCGCTCGAAGAAAACGACTGCGATGTAGAAGTAATAAAACGATATGCAGAGTTATATGCACAACGAATTGCCACGGAAGCACGCGCTGCGAGAAAAATGTTAGAGAATGGAATGAAAAATGCTCCCAATGATATGGAAATCTTTTCTCTATACCGAAGGCTTTGCGGCGGAGTACGTCAAGTAGTAAAATCCAACAACGAGCTCTTCATTTCGGCTTGCGCTCCGTATGCAGAAAAAGACCCGGAAAACTATAAACTTTATGAAATGCTGATTGAAGCAACCATAGACAACAGAGATTTTGAAAAAGCAGATATGCTTATATCAAAAGTGAAATTTACAGAAGAAAATAAAAACATGTGTACTGTTTTCTGCGGCGATATTCTGGCAGCCAAAGGTTATTATTCAAAAGCGTTGGAATTGTGGCGCAGTGTCCCTGATACCGACAGTAAAGGACAATATGAAATCGGTGAACGCTTTTGCAGTGTTCATAATTACGAGGATGCCATACGCAGTTTTAACAATTCGTTTAATTCAAGTAGTTATCCTCGTGATCTCTCGGCAATATATTCACTCGCCTTTCTTTACGAGAAACTTGAAAGATATAAAGATGCCGCAGACGCATGGAATACAATTATCTGTGTATTATCTAATGACCACGGAATAACCGAAGGCGAAACCGTCGAATGGGCAAAACGGGAAGCACAAGCCATGAAAAATAAAACAAATTAAAAAATCAACCGCAGGTTAAGTGGCACTTCCTGCGGTTCGCTTGTTATTGATGGGAAATATGATATAATAAAAAGCTGAGGGCGGCTTCTCGGAGCCGCCCTTAAAATTTGGTGTGCCGTAAACGGCAAACAGGTATTGAGAATAATTACAAAATGTGATATAATGTCCGCATAATATGACATTTTGGGAGAAATTGCTATGCAGGACGAGTGCTTGATCTGCGGTGCGCCCCTTAAATATTCGGAAAACGACACCGAAATGGAGTGCGCTATCTGCCACAAAAAAGAAACTGCCAAAACCGCGTGTGAAAAAGGCCACTACGTTTGCAACGAATGCCACACAAAGGGTATTGATACAATTTTAGGGGTATGTTTGAAGGAGAGTTCAAAGAATCCTATAAAAGTTTTGGGGAAGCTGATGTCACTTCCCTTTTGCCACATACACGGTCCTGAGCATCATATTATGGTGGGATCGGCGCTTTTGACCGCTTATAAAAACGCAGGCGGTAATATCGATTTACAGAAAGCGCTTTTGGAAATGCAGTCACGGGGCAAAAAAGTACCGGGCGGCGCGTGCGGTTTTTGGGGCGCGTGCGGCGCGGGTATCAGCGCTGGAATGTTTGTATCGATAGTTACAGGCTCAACTCCCCTTGCGGTAAAAGAATGGCAACTTTCAAACTTTATGACAGCAGGAGCTATTGGTGCAATCGCATCTGCAGGAGGTCCGCGCTGTTGCAAGCGAAATTCTTATATCGCCATAATCAAAGCCGTTGAATTTGCACGAATTCATCTCAGCACAGAAATGGAGCTTGGCGAGATCCAATGCACCCACTCGGCACAAAACAACCAATGCATAGGAAAAAGATGCCCGTTTCACGGCAACAAATAACCGCTTACTAAATTAAAACGGTGTGAGGTCTATATGAAAAAGCTTAAACAAAACCGCGCAGCGAGCTTTACAGTAATCGCGTTTGTCTACATAATCGCCGCCGCTATCGGTATTTTTATTTACAATATTCTCGACCTGCAGTGGTGGGTATCCCTTCTGGTGGCTGATGCGGCAGCGACGGTTGTAACCTTTATTTTCAGCGTTATTTTCGGTAACGCATCGGTATATGACCCTTATTGGAGCGTACAGCCGCCCGTTATTCTAATAGCCTTTGCAATTAACAAAGAACTGACATTTCTGGGTGTACTGTTGCTGACAGTCGTATCCTTCTGGGCGATACGGTTGACTGTTAACTGGGCGTATACCTTTGCCAATCTATACCATCAGGATTGGCGTTACACAATGCTGAAAGAAAAAACGGGGGTGTTTTATCCCGTAATTAACTTTGTGGGAATTCACATGGTGCCTACGTTTGTGGTGTACGGTTGCACCTTACCCGCCGTATATGCAATAAGAAACGGGCTGAACGGAGGCATTGAAAGCGTAGTGTTCCTCTGCGTGTCGCTGGGTGCGGCAACAATGCAGGGTATTGCCGATATACAAATGCACAAATTCCGCAAAGAACGCAACGGCGTTTTTATCCGAAACGGACTTTGGAAATATTCCCGTCATCCAAACTATCTGGGTGAAATACTTGTGTGGTGGGGCATTGCTCTTTCTGTAATATGTGCCGAGCCAAAAGCGTGGTTTCTTGCCGCAGGCGCTGCTGCCAACACTCTTTTATTCCTTGCGGTAAGTATTCCTATGGCTGACCGCAGGCAAGCCCGCAAGGACGGATTTGCAGAATACAAAGCACAAACAAGAACGCTCTTACCTATAAAAAAGACTGTCGGTGAAGAAAATTTGAGTGCGGCGGCAAGATGAATAATGCCGCAGGCGGTGAGGATATGTTAAAAAACGCAGATGATCTGCTTGAAAAGGTTGAACAATACGGCTTTTTACCTTTTTTCAAAAACGCAATAACAGGATTTTCAATAGAGGAAATGTGCCCTGCAGAGCTATGGTTTACCGAGCTTGACGGCCCTTGGGAATGGAAAGGTCCTGCAGCAAAAAGCGGAAAGTGTATTTACGGAAAGTTTTTTAACGGCAAGGCAGGTTTTATAAGTAAACAGTGGATTCCCGATTTTGCCAATTATCGCCGCGACGGATATGATTTTGATTCAAGATGTGACGATGGTCTGGTATTCTACAAAGATAAAGAGCTGTTTGATGCAGTTGCCAAGCAAGATGTGATTCTATCCAAGGATCTGAAAAAGGCTTGTAATTACGTAAAGGACGGAAACAAAGGCTTTGACACCATTATTACAAGGCTGCAGATGCAAAGTTATATTTGCGTGGCAGATTTTGTGTATATGCAGGACAAGTTTGGCAAGCCTTACGGCTGGGGTATAGCCCAATATACAACGCCGGAGCATTTCTTTGGATATGACTACATAACCTCCGAATACAAAACCGCACCTGCGGAATCAAAACAGAAGATTATCCGCCACCTGCAAAAAATATTGCCAAACGCAACAGAAAAGCAAATACTGAAAATTATAAATATTTGAAAAAGACGAAAAACGCAAGGAGTTTTTAAGATGCTTACTTTAGATAAAGCAAAGGAATTATTGAACACAACCACCACGGAAGAACATTTATTTCTTCACGCAAAGAACGTTATGGCAGCTATGGGCGGACTTGCCAAACATTTCGGAGAGGATGAACAGCATTGGATGGCAATCGGATACCTGCACGACTATGATTACCAGCAGCATCCGGATGAGCATTTGCACTATACGGAAGCTCCCTTGAAGGACGCCGGACTTACCGACGAAGAAGTACGTGCCATTCTGGCGCACGGATACGGTCTGTGCAATGATGTGGAGCCTATTACCAACTTAGAAAAGTCTCTGTTTGCAGTAGATGAATTGACAGGTATCATTCAGGCTGCCGCAAGAATGCGCCCTGCGGGCATAACCGATATGGAAATATCCAGTTTTATGAAAAAGTTCAAAGATAAAAAGTTTGCAGCCAAGTGTAACCGCGATGTAATAAAACAGGGTTGCGAAATGCTGGGTATGGATGTTAAAGACGTTGCCGCCATCTGTATCGAGGCAATGAAAGAACACGCCGACCAATTACAGCTTGGACCAAGAAGCTAAAAAAACGATATAAGAAAAACATACTCGAAAACCGCAGAAGTTTACCTTTTTACACCGTGCTTTTCGGAAAGGATAACATTTATGTATTATCGCCATAATCTAGACTATACTTATCCCGAGCGCAGTGATCAGCACATGCTCACGCTAAAACGAACTCGCCAAGTCCTGCTGGACGAGCATTACGAATACGTGCCCCATGGCGTATGGTTCCGTATAAAGCGCGCCTTTGTTGCGTCTTTGCTTCATCTCGTGGTATTTCCCCTCACGCATCTGACACACGGACTGCGGATATACGGGCGCGAGAATCTGAAAAAACACAAAAAAGAGCTGAAAAACGGCGCTATTACAATTTCCAACCACGTATTCATGTGGGATTACCTTTGCGTGCTCAAGGCAATCCGTCCCCATATAAGCTATTTCCCTGCGTGGAAACCTAATTTCGAAAGCGGATTTCACGCTTTTATGCGTATTCTCGGCGGAATGCCCATACCGGAGGGCGACATTCATGCAATGATAGCTTTCAAACACGGATTGGACGAGGTTGTTTCCGGCGGCCGTTGGCTTCACGTGTTTCCCGAGGGTTCTTTGTGGTTTTTCTATCCCGATATACGCCCCCTCAAGCCCGCCGTATTTACCTATGCGGTAAAATACGATAAGCCGCTTATTCCCATTGCAATGTCGTTCCGTCCCCGTAAAGGATTCAGAAGGATATTCGGGAAAGGTCCTTTTGTGGATTTGCATATATCTGAGCCTTTGTATGCAGATAAATCGTTACATCCCCGCGCGGCGGCAGAAGAGCTTCGCGCCAGAGCGTACAAAATCATGCAGGAGATGAACGGTATCCACCCCGGAGACCCTACATATAACGAAGACCAAAATATCGACAACTACCGCAAAACTATGTAAAAATGATATTGATACTATTTGAAAAACACCAAAAATGCGCAGAGGAAAGCAATGACAGATAACGAAAACACGTGGGACAAGCTTTTGCACATAAAAACAAGCGGGCGGGATGATACCAATTCCGACCAATACCGTTATCCCTATGAGCCGACGCCCTATAATGTTTTGGAACGTTTGGCAAGCTCTTCTCTTTTCGGCAAAGGAGACGTGGTTTTAGACTACGGCTGCGGAAAAGGGCGTGTTTCCTTTTTCCTCTCTTATCAGACAAAAGCGAAAACCATTGGAATTGAATACGACGAGCGGATTTATGCCCGCGCTATGGAAAACCAAAAGACCGCAAGAGCAAAAGCAGACTTTGTTGCCGCACGGGCAGAAGAATTTGATATTCCCAAAGATGTCAACAGATGCTATTTCTTTAACCCCTTTTCCGTGGAGATCCTTCGCGCGGTGACGGCAAGAATTATAGAGTCTTATTATGCTGCCCCAAGAGAAATATTTTTGTTTTTCTATTATCCATCCAGCGAGTATATGTGTTACCTTACCGCAGTAGATGAAATGGATTTTTACGACGAGATTGACTGCCGTGATCTGTTTGCCGGTAACGACTCGCGAGAACGGATTATGATTTTCAGATTGCCGCCCGTGGAAATATGAGATTTTGAATTAACGTACTGTATGGAGAAAAACACATGATTATCGAGACGGAAAGACTCAAGATAAGAGAATATACAATGGATGATTTTGATGCTTTGTTTGATATACTGTCGGACAGCGAAACAATGAAATATTATGCTAAACCTTACGATGCAAACGGTGTAAGAAGATGGATAGACTGGTGTATCGACAGCTATAAGAAAAACGGATTCGGTCTTTGGGCGCTGGAACTTAAGGATACGGGCGCTTTCATAGGCGATTGCGGTGTTTCCATGCAAAATATTGACGGAATTACTCTGCCCGAAATAGGCTACCACGTACACAAAAATTATTGGAGACGCGGATACGCAAAGGAGGCGTGCACCGCAGTTAAGGATTGGTTCTTCCAAAATACCGAGTTTGACAGTGTTTATTCATATATGAATCAGGCAAACGTCGCCTCCTGTGCCACCGCTGCCGCAAACGGTATGACGAGGATCAAAGCATATAAAAACGGCGAAGAAGCGCTGTATGTGTATGCAATCACACGCGGCGAGTGGAAAAAAACGAAGAATGAAAATGATTGATTACTTGCAAACATCCCGCCTCATTCTTCGCCCGTGGTGTGAGGGTGATGTGGAAGACCTATATAAATATGCCAGCGACCCCGAGGTCGGTCCACCTGCAGGTTGGGCGCCGCATACGAGCGTGGAATATAGCCGTGAGATTATTAAAACGCTGTTGATGCATCCCGAGGTTTATGCTGTCTGCCTTAAAGAAAGCGGTAAGCCCATCGGAAATATCCACTTAAACTTTAAGACCGATATGACCGACCGCGAGGATGAGTGCGAACTAGGCTATTGGATTGGCAAACCTTTTTGGGGACAAGGACTCATTCCGGAAGCGGCAAGAGAGCTTCTTCGCCGCGCTTTTGAGGAATTGAGCGTGAATGCCGTTTGGTGCGGACGTTATGACAACAACGATAAATCACGCAGAGTTCAAGAAAAACTCGGTTTTGTCTATCATCACACCACCGAGGGGCTTCTGGTACCGCAAATAAATGAGATCCGCACGGGCCACGTAATGCTGATGACAAAAGAAACGTGGAAAAAGGTTAAACAGATATAATTAAATAACTCATACACGATTCGATCGTAAAAAAGAATCTGCAGAAGAGGTGATATAATGGAGAAAGGACGCATTATATTTTTGAACGGCGTAACCAGCTCGGGAAAAACTTCTATAGTCAAAGCTTTTCAAGAACGCTCCGACGAGTTTTACTATGCTTTAAGCAACGATCTGTTTCAAGAAACGGTAGGAATCAAGTACCTGCGCGAGGATTACTGGAAGCATATTTGCGATGCAGTTATTATGCTGTACCATACCGCAAAGCTCTTTTCGGATATGGGCAAAAACGTTTTGATAGACAGTATATTGATCGAAAGAGAAGAAATATCACCTCATTACAAGCAAATGCGGGAAATTCTCGGCGATAACCCGCTTGAGCTGGTTGAGGTATATTGCCCGCTTGATATATGCAAAAAAAGAAACATCGACAGAGGCGACAGGTACGAAACACAATCCGAGGAACAAGCCGCTATAATGGCTGAAAATATCGATTATAAGCTCAGCGTGGATACAAGTCTGCACAGTTCTGCAGAGTGTGCGGATTTAATTATTAAAACCCTGCTTGGATAACAGAATATGACAAAACACGAATTTATTAAATATTGTTTTGATACGTACGGCACTGCAGAGGAATACCCCTTTAACGAGGATTTTGAAACTGCGGTGCTGCGGCATAGCGATAACCGCAAATGGTATGCTATTGTGATGAAGGTATCACGGCGAAAATTCGGGATCGACAGCGATGAAAAAATTGATGTGGTAAATATCAAATTACCCTTTGTGCTGTTAGGGTCTTATGATTCGGAGGACGGTATATACCCCGCTTATCATATGAACAAGAATCATTGGGTTTCTGCCCTTCTTCCCGACGTATCCGATGAATTGATGGAGTATTTGGTAAATATCAGCTTTGATATAACAAAATCCAAAAATAAAAAGACTTCTAAAAATCAAGTGCTGTACGAGCTTCTCACCACTATACCCCGCGGAAAGGTAGTTACCTACGGAACGCTTGCAGAGCTGCTTGGAAACAAATCTTTGGCTCGCGCCATAGGAAATGCGCTCCATTCCAATCCCGACGACGAAAAGTATCCCTGCTACAAGGTTGTAAACGGCAAAGGCGAGCTCAGCAATGCCTATGCTTTCGGCGGTATTGAAGAACAAAAACGCCGTCTTGAAAAGGACGGCATTGCGGTCGAGAATTATAAAGTCGATTTAAAAAAATACGGTTATAAGGTAAACGAGAATGATTAGGAGTATACCTTAAACCTGCAGCATCTCGCTCCTTAATGGTAAAAAAACCTTGTTTATAGACATTTTCGGCAATTCTAACGCTTTCTGCTCAAAATACATTCTCTTTGGCGCTTTTATTTCCGTTGTGTGCGTATGTTCCGGTCGCAGAAGTAGGATAAATTGTGATCAAAAATAACCTCGCAGTTACCAACACTGGAGGTTGTTTTTTCTTTCTATATCAAAAATTGATCCGCAGTAGACAAAGAAAAACGTTATTCACATCGGAGACGATGTGTAAAAAATTAGTAAAAACAGAAATGTGATGTCATCACAGAACGGTATCAAAAGCTATGATATAATGAGGCCACAAAGAAAAAAGGAGGACGTAAATATGTCTGCTATCAATATAAACAAAAACAATTTTCAAAATGAAGTATTAAATTCCGATAAGAAAGTCCTTCTGGACTTTTGGGCTCCTTGGTGTGGCCCCTGCCGCATGGTCGTAACGATCGTGGAGGAGATTGCCGGTGAGCGGCCCGACATCAAGGTCGGAAAGATCAATGTGGATGAAGAAGTAGAGCTGGCGAGTCAGTTCGGCATTATGAGCATTCCTACTCTGGTAGTAATTGAAAACGGTAAGATCGTAAATCAGGCAATGGGAGCAAGACCGAAGGAAGCAATCCTCGGTATGCTGTAAGGAGATGTAAAAATGGGAATCTTTGATTTTTTGAAACAACCCGATGTGAATCAGGGCTTAAATGATTATAGAAACACCACCGGTGCCGTACTGCTTGACG
>JAZSIT010000164.1:0-3819 GCA_045533895.1 Eubacteriales bacterium | reverse complement strand
TACGAATGCATGATTTTGAGAAAGATTATGGGAAACTGATCGAAGTTGCCGAAGAAGGATTAACTCAATTCCCCAACAACCATTTGTTAATGGCGTGGATTGTATATAGCTCCTCAAAAATCAACCCTGAAAGAAGCATCGAGCTGGGAGAGTATGTAGTTTCAAATTGTAAGAATCAAAGTATACTTAATTGGGTCAATACCGAATTATGTTATGCGTATTTTTACAACGGAGAAAAAGAAAAAGCCATAACAATGGCAAGAAGGTTACCATTAAAAGCGCAATCGAGAAATGATGTTATGCGGGATCTGCTGGAAGGCGGCGAACAAGTAAAATATATCTTATCGTCAATAATAGCGAAACAAGCAAACGATTTTCAGTGTAGTATTCAAAAACTTTTGCCGCACTACACTTGTGGGGAACAGTTTGTTTTAATGGAGAAGTGTATTGCTTTTGTCGACGTTTTATTTGAAAGCGATGATGATTTAGCTTCAATGAAGCAAAAAGCTGATATCTATTTACGAATGGCAAAACTCCACGTGCAAAACAATGAAAACGACAAGGCAATCGAATGTTTGCAAAAAGCCGTTGAATGTGCAGAAAAACACGATAAATACCCATACGGCACACGTTCATCTTCTATTCTGCGCAGTTGCAAGAAATATAACTATGAAGCGGTTACTTCGTCACCCACAGTTCACCCATATCAAAAGCTAAAAGAAACATTGGTGGAGAGTATAAAATCGGATGACGATTTTGCTGTGCTGACAAGCGTTCCAAAATTCAATGCATTATTAGGTTGTTGACACAAATTTATATTTTTGATATAATTAAAAAACAACTTGTCACACTAAGGTGGAAAAATTATGAATGACATACAGATCATAAAAGTAGAATCCGGAAGAGAATATTCGGTCGGAAAGTTTCTACCCAACGAATTGCAGTATATGGATAGAGATTACCTCTTCAATTATATCCCCGAGGAGTTGAAAGGGTGCGTCCATATTCTGACTTGCGGAAACGATAAGCTAATTCCCGAGAATGAGCCTTGCGTAACGTTGAAGGCAGAGCGTGACGTTGATGTTTATATTCTGTATCCCGATAAACAGCCCGTCATTCCAAAATGGCTCGAGGATTTTGAACGGCTCAGAATGAACGTAACACGCATTGATTCTCGGTCCGATAACCTCAAGGGATACTTTACGCTTTTCAAAAAGCGTTTTCCTGCAGGACTTATCACGCTATATGGCAACTCGCCTCTCGAAATGCTCTCACAGGATTGGTACGTCACAAGCGGCGGAATTAATTATTGTATGTATTCTGTTGCAGTCAATGTTTCATTAAAAGAGGAAAGCTGAAAATGAACAACATAATGAAAGTTGTCAAATTAGGCTTATGCACAGGTTGCCGCGCTTGTAATTGTGAACATATTACGTTTGAGAAAAACAAACACGGGTTTCCTTCTCCAATCGTAGATGAAAGCTGCACAAACTGCGGAGAATGCTTGAAACAGTGTATATATTTTGATGAGGATGACAATTGAATTTATAAATACACAAGTCATTCATTAAAAACAATCAAATACGCCGCCGATAAATTTCGGCGGCGCTTTTTTTATAGGTGATTTAGTTTATCAGCTCTGTAAGGGCGGAAACTATTCTTTCCGCGAGCAGGTGTTTTGTAGGCGGGTGAATATGATCGGTTTCGCAAACATCGGCAGAAACAACGGTTTTTACCCCATTGACGGTGCGCTCAATATCAAGCTGTGCCTTTTGAACAAGACGCCACCCTTCAGTTAAGCGTTGGGTACAATCTGCAATCTGAACCACCACAAAGGGAAGAAGGTCATTTTCAAAATCGGCACGCCAGATTTTGATAAGCTTTTCAAGCATTTTCAAATATACGTTGCCGCCTTCTGTAGAAGCGTTGCTTTCGCCCTGATACCAAAGCACTGCCGTAACCGAAAAGGGCTTAACCTGTGAAAGCGCATAGTTATAGAGAACTGCATCCTGATTCCAAGTGTCGAAAGGCTTGATACGGAAATCGGGATGCTTTTTTTCGTCGGGAACGGCGATTCCGTCGGCTTGAAAAGTTCCCTCCGGAACCCAGCTTTCGATCATGGAAGCGCCCTGATAACAGCCGATGATACCCACCGCAACATCTTCGTTGACCGAAACGCCGTTCCCCACCAGATAGCCGATTGCAGACCAATCTGAAATATTATCTTTTTCCGCTTTGACCCAGCCGTCCTTTGCTGAAAACCGCTCGGGCTCAAGGCGATCGGTAACAAACATTCTAAGTTTTTCGTTGGGCACAAGCAACCGGTCCGGTATGTTCCCTTCCTTGATTTTGAATTCCATATTGGACTGACCGGCGCAGAGAAACACTTTTCCGATATAAATATCTTGGAGCAAAACAGTATTATCGTCAAAAACGGCTTTAAGCTCGTAGGGTCCGCCGAAATCCATGGGCGGAAAAGATATTAACCAAGTATCACTTTCGGAAACCAGACTTTTGCTTATTCCGGCGAAAGTGATTTTTACATTTCCTTTCCCGCTTCCGTAAACTCGAATGGGCTGTCCTGCGGCAAAAACCATGTGGGAAGAAAAAATTGGATTAAGTTTAATAAAAATCACTCCTCATATATTTCATATCACTCCAATGGGAAAACCGCCGGAATTATTTTGTTCCCGGCGGTGTGTTTTCTTATAAGGTATCCTTTACATCTTACCCTTTTCGCGAGCGAGAGTTACTGTAGTAGCATCGCAAACCTCGGCAGGACCAAAGTACTGGATAGCGCCGGGATATACGAAGCAAGTCTCGGATGCCCACTCGGCTCTGTTAGCTTCAAAGAACTTGAAGGGAGCGCCGTCCAGTTCAACAAGAGCCTTGCGGATAACGGGCTTGTCCTTACCGTGTCTTCTCTCAATATTCATCATCTTGGTCATGGGCATACCGCCTGCAACCCACTCTTCGGCGGGAGCGGAGAGGTTGGAGACCTTGGAGAGATAGCCGGTGTAGCCGTACTGGATCAGCATGAAGGCGTTGTAGCCAAGGGAGTAGCAGTAGTCGGCGTCAAAGTTGGAGGGGAAAGCGCAGCGGCCTTCGTATCCCAAGAAGTGGTGGAGCGCGGAGAATTTGCCGTTGAATGTTCCTGCAGCCTTACGAGCCTTGAGGTTTTCTGCAACGAGCGCGGAGAAGAGCTTCTCGCTCTCGATGAGAGAAACTTGAACGTTACCGTGGGGGTCACGCTCGAGGAAGAGCTGTTGTTGGATGGATTCGGGAAGAATAGCAAATACTGCCATAGATTCCTTTGTGAGTCCTGCTTCGATAAATGCATATTTATCAGCCCATGTGGGAAGCGCGTTGAATTTAGCTGTTTGTTCGCCTGCAAGAAGCTCATTGATCTCAGCGATGAGAACGGAGAACTCGGGAACGAACTCAACTATACCTTCGGGGATGATAGCAACACCGAAGTTCCAGCCTTTTGCGGAACGTGTAGCAACGGAATCTGCGATATAATCGGCGATTTGAGCCAAAGACATTTTCTTCGCTGCAACCTCTTCACCTACGAGGCAGATGTTGGGGCGTGTTTGGAGCGCACATTCAAGAGCAACGTGAGATGTGGAACGACCCATAACCTTTACGAAGTGCCAATATTTTTTAGCGGAGTTAGCATCACGTTCGATGTTACCGATAATTTCGCTATATGTTTTTGTAGCTGTATCAAAACCGAAAGAGCATTCGATATCTTCGTTTTTGAGGTCACCGTCGATAGTTTTCGGGCAACCGATAACTTGGATACCTGTGTTATTAGCT
>JAZSIT010000145.1:0-4835 GCA_045533895.1 Eubacteriales bacterium | reverse complement strand
CCCAGAAAGCACCCCAAGAAACCTGCGGTTTCTCGGGGACCCCGGAAAGCACCCCAAGAAACCTGCGGTTTCTCGGGGACCCCGCGAATCAAAAACGCAACACGAAAAAGGACACGATTACTCGTGTCCTTTTTTTACCACTCGGGGTCAAACTTTTTTACTGTATAATCCACGCCGAATGCCTCACACAGCTCTTTAAGGGTACAGTCACCCTTATAGAACAGAGCGGTTCTGTAAAACTCTATAGACAAAAAGCCTTTGTCGTCAATAGAGAGGGTAACCTCTTCGGTGCGTCCGGGACAGTAGTCGGGATCTTCTTCGCTGCCCCAGGGGATATAGTATAAGATCAGCTTATCTCCCTCTACGGTATAGGTAAAGTCTGAGGTTATGTATCCCATACCTGCCAAAGACCATCCGTCAGCATAATCTCCCTCGGGCATATCGGGATAATAGGTATAGCAACGGTCGTAAGCCATTCCCGTGCCGTCGGAATCAAACTTAAAATGTGTTGTTTCCAGATTATCGACTTCATCATAATAAACGCGGGTAACGTTGCTCCAAAGACCTACGATAATTTCAGCATAATTTACCGTTTCCTCCGGCTCGCTTGCTTCGGGTTCGCTTGCTTCGGGAACGCTGACCTCGGGAACGCTGACCTCGGGAGCGCTGACTTCAGGAGCGCTTACTTCAGGGTTGCTTTCCTCGGGTTTGCTCTCCTCGGGTTTGCTTTCCTCGGGAACGCTTTCTTCTTCCGATATTTCATCACTTGCTTCGCCCAAGGATACCTCGGGCACAGACGCTTCTTCAGAAACCTCGCTTTCCTCCGAAACCTCACTCACCACGCCTGCGCTTATATCGGCCGCACTGTTTTCGCTTGTTTCGGAAACACTGCTTTCGTTTGCGGGGGGATTATTTCCGCCAAGGCAAAGTATCAGAATAACCGCAACCGCGATACCGCACGCCACGCCGATTATGAACCATTTGTTTTTGAATAATTGCATTGCTTTCTCCGAATAATTTATTTTACAAGGTCAGCAAAGCTTGCGGGGTTAGTATTAAACTCGGTGCAGATAAAGCCGTAAGGAGTCTCGGAAGTATCAAAGGGAGAGTCTATTTTGGTGCAAACGCTCTTTAAGCAGTATCCGGTCTCAACGTCGATAAGCACCTCATAGGAATACTTTTCGGTAACGGAGGATGAGCCGCTCTGGTGTACTACGATAGAGTAGGAATAGCAGTCTCTGCCTGCAAGAGTCTCGTTGGCGTTTTTCTTCATGGTGCAGTTGGTGGCTTTGAGGTTGTATTTTGCATAGGTGTAGATAAAGGCCATTTCGTAAGGCGCGCCGCCCATAACCTCTTTGTCGCCCTCAACCCAGCCTCTGCCGTTGTTTACGTATTCATCATATTGTTTAAGAGTAGTATATTCGGGGTTCTTTATATAAACGTATTCAACACCCTCATATTTGTGGTAAGCGTTTCCGTCTGCGTCAATACCCTCGCTCAGATAAGGGGTGGTACCATTGGGGGTAACGGATTCGTATGTAATAAGGTACGCCGCGGGATGCTTTATCTCGGGAGAAAGATATCTTTCCTGAGGGAAAGGCAGCGAGCACGCACAAAGGGACAGACACAATGTAACCAACAGAATAGCGGTAATAAGCTTTTTCATTTTTATATATCTCCTTGAAAATATTTTTTGCCCGCATATTTTAACACATTATGAACAAAAATGCAATATTTGGGAACGCGGTATTGAAATTTGTCTGGTTTTGTACTAAAATATCCATATCATTTTTTGGGGGCGTCTTGTTATGAAGAACAGCCGTCGGTATAAAAACCGTCTCAAAAACTTAATACTTCCTGCGGTGGTGTTCGGCTCTCTTTCGGGCATATTCACAGCCGTTCTGGTTACGTTATATAAATTCTGTGCAGGGAAGATAATCCACTTTTCCCAGCACGCATACGGATATATGCGCACCCATCTCTGGCTTTTGCCTGTTGCCATCGCCTTGGTTTTCTTGGCGGCGCTGGTGTATAAGACGGTGCTTACAAAGCATCCCAACGTAAAGGGCGGCGGCATACCCACCTCTATCGCACTTCTTCGGGGAATAATCTCCTTCCGTTGGGCGGTAAACCTTGTTTGGGTCTTTGTAATGTCCCTGATTTCCTTCCTTATCGGCGTTCCTCTGGGTAACGAGGGACCCAGCGTGCAGATGGGAACAGCAGTAGGAAAGGGTGTTATTCACCTTTTTGCCAAAAAGCAAAAGGCGTATTCCCGTTATGCAATGACAGGCGGTGCCTGCGCAGGCTTTTCCATCGCCACCGGCGCACCTATAAGCGGTATGATGTTTGCGGTAGAGGAAGCACACCAGAGAATATCTCCCATGATAATTATGGTGTCCGCCATCTCGGTGCTGTTTGCAGGTATTACCTCCTCCTTGCTTGCCCCCGTTCTGGGCGTAAGCACAGCGCTGTTCGTGTTGGGTTCACCGCTTAAGGTGCTTGCCGTAAAGGACCTTTGGCTTCCCCTCGTCGTAGGTGCCGTTATCGGTCTGTTTGCCGTGGCGTTTCTTAAAATATATAAGGTAATAAATAAATTCGTAACCGGCTCTTTTTCAAAAATTCCCTTTTATTGGCGTGTGGTTATCATTCTGTCGGTTACTTTGTGTTTCGGTATCCTTTCCTTTGATTTTATCTCTACGGGACACGAGCTTGCTTTAAGCCTTTTTGAAACAAACAGAGGGCTTGTGCTGTTGCTGGTTATCCTCGCAGTGCGCTCACTTCTCACCCTTTTTGCAAACACAAACGGTCTTACCGGCGGTATTTTCCTGCCCATAATCTCTCTCGGCGCGGTGGTCAGCGCGGTCATCGGTACGGTGTGTGTTAAATACTGCGGTCTTAACAGCGAGTATTATACGGTAATTCTGGTGCTGGGTATTTCCGCCTGCATTTCGGGAATGATGAAAATGCCCCTCACCGCCGTCTTTTTCGCGGTAGAAGCGCTGGGCTGCTATGAGAATATCATTCCTGTAATTCTCGTGGTCGCGGCAAGCTATTCAATGACCGAGATTTTCGGCGTTAAATCTATAAACGACACGGTTATAGATGCCCGCGTAAAGGCAATTTATGCCGATAAACAGCCGGTTCTCACAGATACACACGTGGTTGTGCGGGACGGCTCATTTGCCGTCGGCAAGCAGGTCAGAGATATTCTGTGGCCCAACAATCTGTTTGTGCTTTCCATTCACCGTGAGGAGCAAAAGAACTCGTTGGTGGATGAGCACGGCGAAAAGCATATCCACCCCGGCGATACTCTCCACGTCCGCTATTCCTCGCCCGACCCTGAAACAGCGAGAGAAGAATTGTATGCAATCGTCGGCGAGCAGGCTATAAATGACGAGTTATAAGTAATAAGTTAAGGCAAAAAATTCGCGTGGAACCCACGCGAATTTTGTTTAATATCGGCGTCTTGCCATTTGTAGGGGAGGGGTCTAACGCTTTGCGTTCCCCTCCCGTTTTGTATGGTTATCGAAATGTTGTTGGTGTATTGTAGGGATGGGGCTTGCCCCATCCGCTTTATTATACATTTGGTTTTGGAACAGACGTGTGTTTAGTGCGAACAGTTTGCGGCGGAGGCAAGCCGTCCGCCCTACGTTATCGAAATCTTTTGGCAACGCCGTAGGGGATGACTATTCGTATATATCTTCCTCGGTAACCGCGTATTCTACAGAAAATTCTGCGCTTTCCGCCGCCAGAACAAGCTCGTATTTACACTCGGGGTTATCAAAAACCAAGGTTTGAGTTTCGTTCAGAGGGAAATCAGCGGCATATTTCCCGTCACACAGCAACACAACACGCAGGTTGCCGCTTACGAGGTTTGAGGACAATGTAACGGTATATGCCTTGTTTTGATTTGCAGATTTGAACGTGTCCAGTGTGAGCACGCCGGACATTTTTTTCACTTTGAATATGGTTGTACTGTTAAAGGTGGTTTTTACAGAGCCGAAGGTAGTGGAGCCGATACTGCCCGAAACAATATCTTCCTCAGTAATAGAACACAGCGAAGGATCATCTCCGTTTGTGTCCTCAATGTTAATGGACATTCCGCAAGCGCAAAGTCCGGCGCATAACGTTAACGCTAATATAATTGCAAATATCTTTTTCATAATAATCTCCTGCTTTTTATAATTTTTCCGCTTCGATGCGAAGATTGTAAAAAAACTTCAGCCATTCCGGTGAACGGTCAATAAGCTCTTTCGCCCCCGCAAGAGTTCTTTTTCCCACGCGCCTATCCAGCACTGCGAACATTCGCACAATGGGGTTTTCCGAATTAAAGCTTGACTGTATATCCGTATTTCGGTATTCCATCAAGGCTTCGGCGAATTCGTCGTCGGTATATTCCGTTCTCAGGGGCAAAGGATATTTATCCAACAGTTCCCAATAATCCTGCCAATAGTCGCGTTTGCCGTGGGGGTTTTTTACAGATGTATAGCCGCTGTTTATAAAATACGTGTTTACGGTTTCCATAGAAAAACGTTTTATCTGTTTGCCATCCACGCATATTTCAAAAACACACAAATAGTCCATTCCGGGATAAGAGGTGCAACCATATCGAATCCGACCTTTTAAGCACTCTGCCGGCATTTCCTGCTCCAGATATTTACGCATACCGCTCCAAGAGCCCAATATCTTTGACATACTCAAGCCTCCTTTTTCTCATTATATCATGGTTTTTTCAAAAAATCAACCATTGTCGAACAGCCATCAGCTCCGTGCGAACGGTTTGCGGGGCGTCGAAGATTTACCCCACGAATGCTGGTCGCATTCGCAGGGACCCC
>JAZSIT010000130.1:0-10120 GCA_045533895.1 Eubacteriales bacterium | reverse complement strand
CCTAATATATAAGTTTCAAACCAGTCGTTAATTTCATCAATTCGATTCCAAACGTATTCTTCCGGAGAAACCTCCGGAGTTTGGCTTTCATCAGACTGTTCGTAATCAGAAACTTCGGGCTCGGAGCCCTGTGGTACGGATTCCTGCGGAGTGGATGTCTGCACCCCACTGCTTTCGTTTTGCAAAACGCTTGTGTTGCTTTCGTTATCGGTAATCTCACAAGCTGTAAACACAAAAACAAACGCAAGAAGCAGTGCAGTTATTAAGTATATTTTTTTCATTAAATATCAACTCCTTTAATATGGAATAACAAAAAGTTTGCTTACACTTATATTATATATATTATGGTAAAAATGTCTATAAACAAATTGTAAACAAAAATATTTTTGTGCATTTGCACAAAAAGGAGCGTTTGCACGCTCCTTAAGTGTTATTTGTTTATTTATTTTAACGAAAAGACTATTCTCGTATATCCGTTGCCGCGTTTATAGGCTGTCATACCCGTGCCGTCCATATCAGTTATACTATCGAAAACGGCGGGTATAATAAGGTTGCCCTCAGAATCAATAACCCCGTATCTGCCGCCGGTTTTTACCACTGCCACATTACCGTTAAATGCATATGCTTCGGTAAACTCGGGGTCGGTTATCCAATATCCGGTAACAAGATAATATCCGTATTTACCGCCACGGTTAAGGGTAAGCACCCCGTCCGACGCGCCGGTGCAGGTATAACCCGAAGGAATATTGTATTCCTCCGCAGGTGCGGGCATTTTTGTATTTGGAATATCCTCAAAGGCGGTATAGGATTTATCAACGGACACCACCGTCTCTCCTGCAATATACTCGGATGCAGGCTCGCCCCACGTTTCCGGCAGAGAGGCAACGTATTTATCATATTCATTCTGCTCGATAGCGGAAACGTCACCCTCGTTAAGCAGGTCCTCAAGTATCTTTTCGTCCGTCTCGTAATCAAATTCCTCACGGGCGGGGGTATCACGGGAGACAAAGGTGATATAGCCTTTGTCCACCAAAACTATTGCCGCTACAGCGAGAAACGCCGCACAAAGGACGAAAGAAATATATTTTATTATCTGTTTGCTCACAAAAAGTCCTCCGATGGGAAATATACAACTAAGATTTTACCATTAATCCGCATATAAATCAAGTAAAACGAGAAAAAATAAAAAAACTTAAAAAAACTATTTACAAATTGTTTTTTTTGTGGTACAATTCTTCGGATGCCAAATTGGGGAGGCTCGGTTTAAGGGCACAGTGCGGTAGTTTTCCGCCGGTTTCACACACCTTTTACTCAGTTTTACCCGTACGGCAAATATTAACGGAGGTGAAACAAGCATGATCAACAAGGATCTTAAGCAGCAGATCATCAAGGAGTACGCTGTTCACGAAGGTGACACCGGTTCTCCCGAGGTTCAGATCGCAGTTCTCACTCAGAGAATCAGCGAGCTTACCGCTCATCTTAAGGCAAACCCCAAGGATAACCACTCCCGCAGAGGTATGCTTATTATGGTAGGTAAGAGAAGAAAGTACCTTAACTATCTGCAGAAGAAGGATATCGAGCGTTATCGTTCCATCGTTGCACGTCTCGGTCTCCGTAAGTAAGAAAAAAGCACCCCAAGAAACCTGCGGTTTCTCGGGGACCCCGAAAAAAAACACCCCTAAAATGCTTGCGCATTTTTGGGGACCCCGAAAAAAAACACCCCTAAAATGCTTGCGCATTTTGGGGGACCCCGAAAAAACACCCCACAGGTCTTCGATTTGCGGGAGCCCATGTAGGGGCGGGCGTCCCCGACCGCCCGAAAACAACACCCCGCAAAAGGTGTATGACGGGGATTTATCCGAGCAAAAACGCGAAGGCGGGAGACAAATTCACTCCCGCCTTTGATTCCGTTTAAGGCAAACAGCAAGGTTATGGTTTAGCAGTTAAAAATATGCCGAAAGCAGTTCGACACGTTTTTAAGTGTTAAACTAATAGCCTTGAAGAAAAATAAAAATATAAGAAAGGTGAAAAGTTTAACATGTTTCCTAACTACAGAACATTCAAAACAACTCTTGCAGGCAGAGAACTGGTTGTAGAAACCGGTAAGATGGCACAGCTCGCATCCGGCTCTTGTCTGGTTCGCTATGGCGAGACCGTTATTCTCTGTAACGCAACCGCATCCGCCGCTCCCAGAGACGGCATAGATTTCCTTCCCCTCTCCGTTGACTTTGAGGAGAGACTTTATTCCGTAGGTAAGATCCCCGGCTCCTTCCTAAAGAGA
Organism: Eubacteriales bacterium; assembly: GCA_045533895.1. Lineage (GTDB taxonomy): Bacteria > Bacillota > Clostridia > Oscillospirales > CAG-382 > SFLA01. The sequence continues at coordinate 7,839 of JAZSIT010000130.1, read as the reverse complement.
GAAGGCAGACCCAGCGAGAAGGCTATACTGACCTCCCGCGTTATTGACAGACCTATCCGTCCCCTTTTCCCCAAGGATCTTCGTAACGACGTAGTTCTGTCCCTTACCGTTATGTCTGTTGACCCCGACAATTCTCCCGAGATCGCAGCCATGCTGGGCGCATCCATCGCGCTGACCATTTCCGATATTCCTTGGAACGGTCCTATCGCAGGCGTATTCGTGGGTCTTGTAGACGGCAGAATTGTTATTAACCCCACCGAGGAGCAGAGAAGCAGAAGTGAGCTTGAGCTTACCGTTGCCGGCACCAAGGAAAAGGTTGTAATGATAGAAGCAGGCGCAAAGGAAGTTGACGACGACACCATGCTTGAGGCTATCCTCAAGGCACACGAGGCTATCAAGCCCCTCATCGACTTTATCAACTCCGTACGCGAAGCAGTTGGTAAGCCCAAGTTTGATTATCCCTCTTGCGAGGTTGACCACGATCTGTTTGACAAGATCGAGGCAATGGTAAGACCTGACGTTGAGAAGGCGCTCTTTACCGATGACAAGCGCGTTCGTGACGCAGCGCTCAAGCCTGTTTATGACAGAGTTTTCGAAGAGCTTGGCGAAGAATATGCAGACCAGACCGCAATGATAAACGAGTGTCTGTACAAGCTCCAGAAGAAGATAGTTCGCCGCTGGCTGCTTGATGAGCAGAAGCGTGTTGACGGCAGAAGAATGGATGAGATCCGTCCTCTCGCCGCAGAAGTAAGCATTCTTCCCAGAACCCACGGTTCAGGTATGTTTACCAGAGGTCAGACTCAGGTAATCACCACCGCTACCCTCGCTCCCGTACGCGAAGCACAGCTTCTTGACGGTATTGACAACGAGGAAGAAAAGAGATATATGCACCACTACAATATGCCCGGCTATTCTGTAGGCGAGGCAAAGGCTGCAAGAAGCCCCGGACGCCGCGAGATCGGCCACGGCGCACTTGCTGAGCGTTCTCTTGAGCCCGTACTTCCCTCCAAGGAAGACTTCCCCTACGCTATCCGTCTGGTTTCCGAGGTAGTTTCCTCCAACGGTTCTACCAGCCAGGCTTCCGTATGCGGTTCTACTTTGGCTCTTATGGACGCAGGTGTTCCCATTTCCGCACCCGTTGCAGGTATTTCCTGCGGTCTTATTACTGAAGAAGACAGATGGATGACCATGATCGATATTCAGGGTCTTGAAGACTTCTTCGGCGATATGGACTTTAAGGTTGCAGGTACCAAGAAGGGTATCACCTCCATCCAGATGGACCTTAAGATCGACGGTCTTACTCCTGAGATCATCAAAAACGCATTTGAAGTTACCCGTAAGGGTCGTTTCCAGATAATCGACGAAGTCATCCTTCCCTGCATCGCCGCTCCCAGAGACGACGTTTCCAAGTATGCACCCAAGATGATCTCTCTCAAGATCCCCGTTGATAAGATCCGTGAGGTTATCGGTACCGGCGGTAAGGTTATCCAGAAGATCTGTGCAGATACCGGCGCTAAGATCGATATCGAGGACGACGGCAGCGTATTTATCGCAGCAGTTGATAAAGAAAACGGCTACAAGGCACTCAATATCATTAACGCTATCGTTAACGATCCCGAACCCGGTGATCTGTTTATCGGTAAGGTAACCCGTATCCTTTCCAACGTAGGCGCGTTCGTTGAGATCGCTCCCGGCAAGGAAGGTATGGTCCACATCAGCAAGCTTGACAAGAAGCGTGTTGCAAAGGTAGAGGACGTTGTTTCCGTTGGCGACGAGATCAAGGTCATGTCTCTCGGCATTGACGAAAAGGGCAGACTCAACTTCTCCCGCAAGGATGCACTTTCTATCGTAGAAGACTAAAATTAAATCTTTTAAGAGCTGAATTATTTAATTCGGCTCTTTTTTTATTGACTAAAACAAACGGGTTTGTTATAATTTATATAACTGTATATAATACTGACGGAGGTATGTGAAAAATGTTTGACAGAGTTTTTCTTGTGGTACTGGACAGCCTTGGTATCGGTGAAATGGACGACGCCGAGCTTTACGGCGACAAAGGCAGCCACACCCTTAAAGCATTGACCAAAAGCGAGAAGCTTGAGATCCCCACCCTTGCATCCCTCGGTCTGTATAACATACCCGTTGCAGGACTTACCGAAAAAGCGGTAAAGAAGCCCCTGGGCGCTTACGGCGCATTTGACGAATTGTCCAAGGGAAAGGACACCACGGTGGGACATTGGGAGATATGCGGAGTTGTGTCCGAAAAGCCTCTCCCTACCTATCCCGACGGATTTCCCAAAGAGTTGCTTGACGAGTTTTCAAGCCGCGTGGGCAGAGGCTGGCTTTGCAACAAGCCTTATTCGGGAACGGAAGTAATTAAGGATTACGGAAAAGAGCATATAGAAACGGGAAAGCTGATAATATACACATCGGCAGACAGCGTTTTCCAGATAGCCGCACACGAAAAATATGTTTCCGTGGAGGAGCTATACCAATGCTGCGAAACAGCCCGTGAGATGCTTAAAGGTGAGCATGGCGTGGGAAGAGTTATTGCCCGTCCCTTTGACGGCGAGATAGGAAGCTTTTTCCGAACTGGAAACCGCCACGATTATTCGCTGCCTGCCCCTGAGGAAACAGTACTTGACATTTTGAAAGCCGAGGAAAAAGACATAATTTCTGTAGGCAAAATCAAGGACATCTTCGCCGGACGCGGTATAACCGAGGCTGTTGCCGCAAGCAATAATAAAATTGGTCAGGAAAAGCTGCTTGAGCTGGCGGATAGAGATTTTAATGGTCTTTGTTTTGTTAATCTGGTTGACTTTGACTCGGTCTACGGCCACCGTAACGATGTGGACGGATATGCGTCCGCCCTTACGGATTTTGACAAGACGTTAAAAATATTCCTTGAAAAAATGCGGGAAAACGACCTGCTTCTCATAACCTCCGACCACGGCTGCGATCCTGCTACTCCCAGCACCGACCACAGCAGAGAGCGCACCTTCCTGTTGGCGGCAGGTAAAAAGATAGTACCTGCAGATATAGGTCTTCGCAACGGCTTTTGCGATATTGCCGCAACGGTTGCGGAGGCACTGAACGCAAGAAAGCCGAAAAACGGAAAAAGCTTTCTTAACCTTATAACGGAGGAATGAAAAATGGCTGACTATACCGATATTATTTTAGCATCCATCTCCGCTCGTGAGAATTCCTACTGCCCCTATTCCGACTTTGCGGTTGGAGCGGCGCTGAAAGCGAAAAGCGGAAAAATATACACCGGATGCAACGTGGAATCTGCCGCCTTTACTCCCACCTGCTGTGCTGAAAGACTTGCTTTTTTCAAGGCTGTTGAAGCAGGCGAAACAGAGTTTGAGGCAATTGCGGTGATGGGCGGAAAGAAGGGCGAAGAGATTAAAACACTTTGTATGCCCTGCGGTGTTTGCCGTGAGGTAATGCGCGAATTCTGCAAAGAAGATTTTAAGGTTATAAGCGTTATTGACGGGCAGAAATTCCGCGTGTTTGATTTTGAAGAGATACTTCCCAATTCCTTTGCAGGACTTTAAGTTTAAAAGGGAGCGTAAATTATGTTCAGAATGTACGACCTTATTGAGAAAAAACAGCGCGGAAAAGCGCTTTCCGAGGAAGAAATAAACTTTTTCGTTTCCGGCGTGACAGATGGGTCAATACCCGATTACCAGATATCCGCTTTTCTTATGGCGGTATATTTTAAGGGTATGACCAAGGAAGAGACCTTTTTGCTTACCGACGCAATGGCACATTCCGGTGATACTGCCGACCTTTCCGCAATCAAGGGCAAAAAGGCGGATAAGCATTCTACCGGCGGTGTAGGCGACAAGACGTCACTTATAGTTGCGCCTATGGTTGCCGCCGCAAACTGCGGTGTTTCCGTTGCGAAAATGTCGGGCAGAGGGCTGGGTCACACCGGCGGAACAGTTGACAAGCTGGAATCCATAAAGGGAGTAAAGACCACACTTCCCGCAAACGAATTCATAGACGTAGTAAACAAAACGGGGCTTTGTATTATCGGTCAAAGCGGCTCATTTGCACCTGCGGACAAAAAGCTGTACGCCCTTCGTGACGTCACTGCTACCGTTGATTGTATTCCCCTTATCGCCGCATCCATAATGTCCAAAAAGCTGGCGGCAGGAAGCGACTGTATCGTGCTTGACGTAAAGTGCGGTTCGGGCGCATTTATAAAGAAGCCCGAGCAGGCTGAGAAGCTGGCGGAAATGATGGTTGAGATTGGTGAAAGTGCAGGCAAAAAGACGGTTGCGCTTATAACCAATATGGACGTACCTTTGGGTAATGCCGTAGGAAATTCCCTTGAGGTTATCGAAGCAACCGAGGTATTAAGCGGCAAGGGTGATAAGAATCTTACCGAGCTGTGCGTTGCACTTGCATCCAATATGCTGTATGCATCGGGAATCGGCGAATATAACGATTGCGAAAAGAGAATAAGACATACTATCGCAGACGGAAGCGCAAAGAATAAGTTAAAAGAAATGATAGACGCCATGGGCGGTGACGGAAATTATATACTCGATACCTCCCTTTTCCGTGAGAGTAATATTTCCGCTGTTCTGGCAGCAGAGAAAACGGGATATATTACCAAGACCGATACGGAAGGTGTGGGCAAGGCGGCGGCGGTTCTGGGCGCAGGCCGCACCGTAAAGGACGCGCCTATCGACCACAGCGCAGGAATAATACTTCACAAAAAGACGGGTGACTTTATCCGTGAGGGAGAAGCTCTTGCGACCCTTTACACATCGTCTGTGGAAAAGGCGCAAAACGGAATGGAATTATTGTACCGCTCCGTTACCATCGGCAAAAATCCTCCCGAGGAAAAGCCGCTTATATTCAAAACCATAAGAGGACGCAAATGAGAGAATATATATCCAATTCACCGGAGGAGACGGAGAGAATTGCCGAAGAAATCGCAAAAGAATTAAAAAAAGGCGATTTTGTGGCGTATTACGGTGACTTGGGCGCAGGCAAGACCGCTTTTTCAAGAGGAATTGTAAAGTGTCTTGCGCCCGAGTGCTTGCCGTTGGTCCACTCCCCTACCTTTGCCATCGTAAACGAATACGTTGGCGAAAACATAAGCATTTTCCATTTTGATATGTACCGCATAAAGGATGAGGACGACCTGTTCTCCACGGGATTTTACGATTACGAAGACAGAAACGGAATAATCCTGGCGGAATGGAGCGAAAATATTCCCTTCGCCATACCCGAAAACGCGGTGAAGGTGACTATTGAAAAGCTGGGCGAAACTGCAAGGAGGTTTATAATATGTTAGTTCTTGCACTTGATACTACTGCGCTGACAGCGTCTGCGGCAGTAGTTGCATTTGAAAACGGCGTTCCGGACAAATATTCGCTTATTACGGTAAAAAACCGTCTTACCCACAGCGAAAACCTTATGCCGATGATAGACAAAGCACTTTCCTCAATGGAGGCGAGTATAAAGGATATAGGCCTTATCGCGGTGTGCGCTGGTCCCGGATCCTTTACGGGAGTAAGAATAGGGGTCGCCACCGTTAAAGGGCTGGCGTTTACCAATAATATCCCCTGCGTGGGTGTTTCCACATTAGAAGCCATTGCCGAAAATCTTGCAGGCACGGGCAACCTTATATGCCCCGTTATGGATGCCCGCAGAAATCAGCTTTACAACGCACTTTTTGAAGAAAACGGCAGAGTCTGCGATGACAGACTTGTAAGTGCGGAACAGCTTCTTGAGGAGCTGAAGGCGACGGGAAGACGTGTAATGGTTTGCGGTGACGGCACCAAGGTGTTTATGAAGGCCGCAGGTGATACCGAGAGAATATTCCCTGCATCCTTTGCATCTGCCGACCAGAACGCGCTTTCGGTAGCTTATGCAGGATACAGAGCGTATACACAAGGAAAAGCAATAAGCAGTGATAAATTACAGCCCGTTTATCTTCGGGCGAGCCAAGCAGAACGGGAAAGAGAGGAAAAATTAAAATGAAAATATCTGTCGGCTGTGACCACGGCGCATACGACCTTAAAGAGACACTTAAAAACCACCTTACCGCAAAGGGATATGAGGTTTCCGACGAGGGTACATACTCCAAGGATTCCTGCGATTACCCCGTTTTCGCACACAAGGTTGCAAACAAGGTTGCCGCAGGCGACGTTGATTTCGGTATTCTGTGCTGTACCACGGGTATCGGTATGTCTATCGCCGCAAATAAGATTAAAGGCGCACGCGCCGCTCTGCTTCACGATGAATTTTCCGCAGAGATGACACGCCGCCACAATAATTCCAACATTCTTTGCATCGGCGCAAAGATAGTTGAGAGCGAGGAAAAGGCTTGTACTCTTGCAGATATTTTCCTTTCCACCGAGTTCGAGGGCGGCCGCCACGAGCGCAGAGTAAATATGTTTGAATAAACCGTCAAATCCCGTGATAATCTCGCGGGATTTTACATTTTGTTAACATTTGTAGAGAAGCATTGTGTTAATATAGTGCCAAGGAGGGGTGAAAATGAAGAAAATAGCCGCTTTATTAGCATTTATATTAACGTTTTCTCTATCAGGGTGTATCAGTACGAGTAACGCCCAAAACCAATTTGATACTTCGGTTTCAAACGATGTAAACAGCGAACAAGAATTATCATTCGCAGACGATGAAAGTACAGTGTTTTCAGATGAAAGCATAGAATCCACCGACGAAAGCGACGAATCCGTGCCGGAAGAAAGCGAACTTATTTTCGTTGGCGACCCTATTCCTGTGTTGGTCGGTCACTCGGTGGGACCAACGTCGGATCAATATCATATTTCAAAACTAAATGAGGTTGACAGTGATACCACATTGCAAAGATACGTGGATGAAGCGAGAAAGGGAGAAACCAAAACATTCAATTTTTTCGGCGTTGAGTTCATGATGCCTTATTTCCAAAACGAATATTCTACACGCCGAAAGCAAATGGGAATTGAATACGGTAACGGTAATTACCGTGTGCTCTGTGATGAAGAAACCGGAAAAATTCTGGAGTTTCATCTAAAACGAACTGAACTAGAAAAATATATGCACCCAAAAACCGAAATTGTTGATGGTGATACTGCAAAGAATCTTTGTTTGGAATATATGGATATTTTATTCCCGGGCGAAAATATGGATGATTATATAATCGATATTATGCCTTGGATGAATGATGCATATATCGTTACTTTCGATTGTTACGCAAATAATTTTCGTATTAAATGTATTGAATTCTACGTGGATAAATACGGTAACCCTTATAGAATGTATCATTACGATTGTGTTCCCGATAACATTCCGGAACTTACATTAGACGATTATCTCTATGGTGCTGTAGCCAGAATTGAAGCATACTATGCTGACAAACCGGGCGTTGTTGATATAGTAAAGTATCGAATAGCGGACACGAATGAAGCTTTATATCACAGAGAGTATAATGCTGTAGGTATGGTTTATATAGTTTCATTTACGGTTGTATATTCAGACGGCAACGAAGAGAGAGAACAATTATTTCTCATACCTTTGCGATCAATAACTTGTGTTGATTCAGATACTTGTGATATAACCAACATTGATCGCATAGATGGAACTGTTGATTCCATTGGAAATTCGTTTTATTATCTTATAGAAAACGAAGCAGGGCAAACAGATTAAGCAAAAGCCGAAATTACACAACATGCGCCGAGACCGGGCATTGAGTAACTTTTTAGCACTAAAAACCGCGGCAAAACCTCAAATGCATGATATGATCAATTTAGAAAACAAATGGGAACGGCATAACGGCTGTTCGCATTAGACAGGAGTAGTTATGAAAAGATT
>JAZSIT010000127.1:0-6100 GCA_045533895.1 Eubacteriales bacterium | reverse complement strand
CGTCAGCACGCCCGTTAGCTTTTCGTCGGTATCGGTAATAATTACCTGCCTGCCGCGGATACGCTTTAATATATATTCTCTTCTGGTTTCGTCCAGCTCACTCAGCACGTCATCCAGCAAAAACACGGGGTATTCTCCGGTTAAGGTTTTGGATATCTCACCCTCTGCCAGCTTTAACGCCAGTACAACGCTTCGCTGCTGACCCTGCGAACCGTACAACCGCGCGCTTTTTTTATTTATATTTGTAATAAAATCGTCCTTTTGCGGGCCGCACAGTGTCATGCGTTTATCTATTTCTGCCTGCCTTTTGGCTTTGAACAGTGAAATATAATTTTCTTTTATTTCCGCCGACGAATTTCCCTCAACCTGCGAAAGATATGCAAGGGACAATTCTTCCTTTTCCACAGACATATCGTATAAAAACCGCTTTGCATACTCCTCAAGCACCTTTATATACTTTCGTCTGTTCACGGTAATTCCTGCAGCGAGCACAGCCATCCGCTCATCATAAACATCAAGCAGCTCGGGAACAATATTTTCACCCTTCAGGTGTGCATTTTTTTGTAAAAGAATACGGTTATATTCATTCAGCGCCGCAACGTGGCGGGGAAAGGACTGGCATATAGCCATATCCACAAACCGTCTTCTTCCCTCGGGCGCTCCCTTAACAAGGTCAAGATAATCGGGTGTAAAGATAACGCATCTGAACGCACCCAAAAACTCACTTACCTTTGTAACGGGCACACCGTTTTTGTAAAAGGTCCTTCGGGTATTCTTTTTAAGCCGAACACCCATTTTACATCTGTTTTTATTAGAGATATATTCAATATCAGCCGCCGCCTCGTCGGTATTAAAGCGTATAAGCTCCTTATCCTTGCATCCGCGGAAGCTTTTACCTGCGGCGAAGTAGAATATACCCTCAAGTAAATTCGTCTTTCCTGCGGCATTCTCGCCGCAGATAAGGGTGGTGCCGGGTGAAAACTCAATAATATTTTCTTCTCCGTTGCGCCAATCCTTTAAGTACAGCTTTTCAAGTATCATCAGCTCTTAACTCTGCAGGGCAGTACGAGGTAGATGTATGACGAATCTCTGTGTCCGATAGGAGTAAGCATCATAGAGGTAAGCGGTCCGGTAAGAGAAGCCAGAATAGTCTCGTCCTTGCAGGCGCGGAGCGCGTCAAGCAGATAGCGGTTATTAAAGCTTATCTCAAGGTCGTCGCCCTCTTTTTTAATTCTTACCTGGTCGTTTACCTTACCGTACTGGGTAGAGCAGTAGATGTGCAGTAGCTTGTCTTCAAAACGGAAGCGGAGAGGAGTCTTTAATCTCTCGTCAACAAGCAGGGAAGCACGTTCAACGCTTTCAATAAAATCGCTCTTGTCCACTTCAACAAATATCTTGCTCTGCTGGGGTAAAGCACGTGTGTAATCCAGATATTCGCCCTCCAGCAGACGGGAGAAGAATATAATATCGCCCACACGGAAAACAATGTGCTTGCGTGTAAACTCAACCTTCATCATTTCGTCGTTATCTGTTATAAGACGGCACAGGTCGGAAAGGGATTTTCCGGGCACAACAAAACGGAATGTGTCTTTATTATCAAAAATAGCGTTCTTTTCCTCACGAAGTGCAAGTCTCGCACCGTCGAGAGCGACTATTGTCAGCTTATTTTCCTCTATCTGGAAAAGCTCACCGGTAAGTATGGGGCGCGCGTCTATCTGTGCCACCGCGAAAATAGTGGAAGATATCATTTCTTTAAGCAGACCTTGGGTAATGGAAAAGGATCTGTCGCCGGAAAGCTCGGGCAGGTTGGGAAAAGCCTCTGCCGCAAGACCGTGAATGGTAAAATCGGAAGCGCCGCCTTTAATTGTAACGGCGTTCTTTTCGTCTGCGTTAATTTCTATCTCGCAATCAGGCATATTTTTAATAATGGCGTATAATTTCTGTGCGTTAAGTATAACGCTGCCCGCTTCCTTGGGATAAACGGGTGAGGACGTTTTTACGCCCTTTTCCAGATCATATCCGCAAACGGTAAGTATACCGTCCCGCTCCAAGGAAAGAAGCAAGCCTTCCAAAGCGGGAAGTGTGCTTTTATTGGAGGTAGCCGTCATTGCAGGCTGTATGAGAGAAAGAAGTGTTTTTCTGTCGGAAATAAATTTAATAGCCATTATTCTAAATTCCTTTCACGCGCGCGTACGCGCATAGAGTGTACCACTCATCCATGTTGTTAAAGGGTTTTGTTGTAGGGGTTACGGTTGTTAAGGGTGTGAATTGTGTGAATTATACCCCATAAAAGGTTTTTTGGTTTGTAGGGGCGATTCACGAATCGCCCGTAACGGACGGAATATATCAATAAAAAACGCTTTTACGGGGACCCCGAAAAATGGGTTTGATATATGTTTTTTATTGTATTTTTAATGTTGGTTTTGTTGTGAATTTGATGTTAAAAACTGTTTGAAAACTGTGTTGAAAAATGTAAAACCTTTGGGAATTAATGTTGTGGATAAAATATGGGACGCCGTAAAAGCGTTATTCACCCAGTTCTTTTAACATAAGATTAATTTCTCTTTCGTATGCAGGGTCGTTTTTCATACGGTTTTCCACGTTGGATATGGAATTGATAATTGTTGTATGATCTTTACCGAACATAGAGCCTATTTTTTTAAGAGACATATCCGTTAAAGTACGCAGTGCAAATATACAAATATTTCTTGCATATACCACGTCTGCATTACGCTTGCCGGAGGTTAGCAATTCCTTCTTCACAGAGTATTTTTTACAGATATAATCAAAGATATTCTGTATTTTATTATCCTGTGTTTCTGCGGTTTTAAGATATTCGCTGAGCACCGAAACCGCCATATCCAGAGTTATTTTTCTGTCCTCAATAAAGGAGTGCGCCTTTAATTTTTTAATTGCGCCTTCTATCTGACGGATGTTGGTTTTAATATTTTCTGCCAAAAATCCCAGCACGTTGTCCGGAATATCCACACCCATATCCACGCTCTTTTTCTTGAATATGGCTGTTCTCAGCTCGGTATCCGGCGGTTTTATGTCCGCAATCAGACCCATTTCACAGCGGCTTTTAAGCCTGTCCTCAAGGTTAATTTCCTTAGGCGGACGGTCGGATGTGATTATTACCTGCTTTTGCTGTTGAAAAAGTGTGTCTATCGTGTGGAAAAACTCTTCCTGTGTTTTATCCTTTCCTTCGATAAACTGAATGTCGTCAATTAACAAAACGTCCAGATTACGGTACTTTTCACGGAATGCAACGTTGGATTTCTGCACCAGTGAATCCACCATTTCCTGTGTGAATTCCTCACCTGTCTTATACAGTATGTCAGTATGTGGATTATTCTTGCGGATATGGTTTACAATGGCAAACAGCAAATGTGTCTTTCCCAGTCCCGGAGGGCCGTATATAAAGAGAGGATTATATAATTCCGCAGGGTGCTCCGCAATAGCAAAGGACGCCTTTGCCGCCACCTGATTTGAAGAACCTATAACAAAGTTTTCAAAGGTAAAATTAGGGTTATAACGAAGCTTGTACGCGGTGTACTTGCTGTCATCATCCTCTTCCTTTTCAACCTTTTTTTCAGGTCTGCTCATTTTGCTGTGGACAGTAACCTTTACGGGACGGAGCATATATTTGGAAAACGCCGCCTCCAAATCACCTAAATATCTGCGGTTAATGGTATCCTCCGCCACCATGTCGTGGGTGAGCAGGTCAACCTGCGTGTCGGAAATATATGAAATTACGGTATTCTTAAAAAGCCAGTTAAAAGACGCTTCGGACAGCTTTGTTCTTATATCCTCGTAAACCGAGTTAAGAAGCTTTTCCTGGGCGTCCGGTCTTGTAAAATCCATAGAAACCCCTATATTATAAATATATATATTATATTATAACATAGATGTTAGTAAAATTCAAGTATTTAGTATAATATAGTTTTAATGAGAAACGAGAAATGATAAACGATAAATGAATGTTGATTTTTGCACGCCGTGCAAAAATCTTCCGTAATTTCTCATTTCTCATTCCGCATTTCTCATTTTTTTCAAAAAAACCCTTGACAAAACCTTGATTTTATGTTTATAATAGCATTTGCCTATGTTTAGGCATATTTTTACGGCGCAAACAAACACCCCATAAATGCCTTCGGCATTTTCGGGGACCCCATGAAAATACCCCACAAATTTTCAATTTGAGGGGACCCCATGTGGGTAAAAGACATTATTAAATTCTAAATTTTTTGAAAATTTACAGGAGGTGTATTCCGAATGCTCAGAACATATCAGCCCAAAAAGATCCACAGACAGAAAGAACACGGCTTCAGAAAGAGAATGGCTACCGCTAACGGCAGAAAGGTTCTCAAGAGAAGACGCGCTAAAGGCAGAGCAAGACTTACCTATTAATTATTTTTAAGGGTAAAAAAACATTGATTGATTATCAGTAAAAAAATCGATATATTCGGTTTTTTTCGGGGTTCCCCAAGAAACAAAAAAGTTTCTTGGGGTAATTCATATCAACAGTTTTTATTTTTTAAGAGGTGCTATATTTTGCAGGAAAGAAAAAAATTCACTTCGTTAAAGCAAAATCACCTTTTCGGCTTGGCGTACGGTAAAGGAAAATGCCACGTCCAGCCCTGCATTGCTGTCTATATCCTTAAAGACCGCAATCCGCAAAACAAAACCCGTTTTGGCATAACCGTGTCCAAAAAACGGGGAAAGGCGGTACAGAGAAACCGCGCAAAGCGGATAATAAGAGAGGCGTTCCGCCGTCTTTTTCCGCAAGTGAAGGATGGATATATAATTGTGGCAGTCGCCCGGCAAAGCTGTATGACCGCGTCAAGCGCCGTAGTGGAAAAACAGCTTAAAAAGGTATTGGTTGGGGCGGCTATCCTTTGCGATGACGGTTTAACGGAATAACTTAAAAATATGTTAAAAAAACTGTTTACCGCACCTATCAGATTTTATCAAAAATACGTTTCTCCTACTCTGGGTCGTAATTGCCGTTTTCACCCCTCTTGCTCTCAGTATACTATTGAGGCAATAGAAGAATGGGGTGTTATCATCGGCATTTTTTTGGGCGCGTGGCGGATACTTCGCTGCAACCCTTTTAATAAGAATTGCGGATACGACCCGGTACCGAAAAACCCCAAGAAAGGTTTTTAGATAACCATGGGTGTTTCACGAAACACCCCATACAGACGGTATATTATTCCGTAAAAACGCTTTCTCGGGGACCCCACAAAAAAAACACCCCAAGAAACCTGCGGTTTCTCGGGGACCCCCACAAAAAAAGAAAAACAAAGAGTTAATTGTTTTTATTAGCTCACAATGTTGAAGGGAAAAAATTAAATTGAACATTATGGACATTTTATACATACCTTTCGGGTATGTAATGAAGGGATGCTTATGGGTAGGCCAGAACTATTACTGGGTAGCCATAATCTTCTTCTCCTTAATTTTGGAGCTTGTTCTTTTGCCGCTTTCCATAAAACAGCAAAAGTCCTCTGTAAAGCAGGCACAGCTTCGTCCCAAGGAAATCGCTATAAAGCGTAAATACAAAAACAGAACCGATAAAGAATCCCAGCAGCAAATGAATATGGAGATACAGGAAATGTATCAGAAAAACGGCTACAACATGTTTGGCGGCTGTTTGCCTCTCCTTATTCAGCTTCCCATTATTATGGCGCTGTATACTATCGTTCGTTCTCCCCTTCAGTACACCATGTTTGTTGACGATAGTCAGCTTGAATTGATGTATAAAAATTCAATCCAGCTTTGTGAGACTGTCAAGACCGACCTTAACGAGGAATTGGATATTCTTTCCAAGATCGAAAACCCCACCGAAGAACAGCAGGAGAAGTTGGATACGGTAAAAGGGCTTATAGACAAAATGAATACTTACCAGCAGAATATGTGCGATAAGTATTATATTGACGAAGAAACCGGCGATCGCTTCTATTACATGGAAGACGATGAGGATATCCACAAGGACGCTAAGAAGAGTATAAAGAGCGAATACAACGTTGTTGCGGTTACAAAGCATTTTGACGATAATATCCGCGAGCCTTTGGAAGAAAACGGTTTGTGCGCATCC
>JAZSIT010000008.1:0-8134 GCA_045533895.1 Eubacteriales bacterium | reverse complement strand
GCAGGCTTTATGTTCTCGGATGCAGACCTGTTCGGCGTTCCCGTCCGCGCTATCGTAAGCCCCAAAAACGTGGATAACGGCGAAATAGAAATCTCCACCCGCGATAAGACGGTTAAGGTAAACGTAAAAGAAGCAGACGCTTTGGCAAAGATAAAGGAATTGTTGGCTTAACAGTTTAATTGACTATAAAAAACCGCGTGGAACACCACGCGGTTTTTGTTTTGATCATTTGATTATTCCGATGGCATCTCTTCAAGCCAAGCGCCACAGATAAAGCAGTATTCAAAGCTCTCTTGGGTAAGGTGAGGGTGCACCTCTCCGCATTGGGGCGTGCCGCAAAGATCGCAGACCCCGTTTTTGTTTTCGTCAACTATCAATAGCATGGTTCCGCAAAGCACGCATTTCCCGCATTGGCTTCCTTCGCCGTGAACGTGTTCTTGATAAAGACAATTTTCGCAAATACATTCTCCTTCTTTCCAAATTTCACCGCAGGAAGGGCAAAGCCCGTCTTCCACGGAAGGCGAGTGCTCTGCGGAAATCTCGGAAACTTCGGTACTTTCGGTGTTTTTGCCCAACAACCCTATTCCGCCTGCGCCGATTCCGATAGTAATTGCAACCCCAACCGCCCCTGCAATAATCTTTGTTGCAACAGGCAGCGCCGCAATTTTGGCGGCAACCCCCGCGCTTGCTGCTGCGGCTGTACCGCTTCCCGCCGCTCTTGCAGCCTTTGAAACTGCTTTTCCAATTTCTGCCGCTTTTGCCGCAGGCATTTTTCCTTTGTCGAAAAACAGCAAAAGCAGGGGCATGAGAGAGAAGGAATGCAGCTTGATACCGTGCTTTTCCTCGTAATCTTCAACAGATTTCTTTATAGCCTTGCGGGCATAGTTCAGCCTGCTTTTTACCGTGCCTTCGGAAACACCCTGAATTTGAGAAATCTGACCAACTGTTAACTCGTCAAAATAATATAGTATTACAGCAGCACGTTGTTCCTCGGTTAATTGGTTTATAATAGCAAGGATGGTATTTCGGAATTCCTCTTTTTCATAAACTTCGGAGGGGATAGATCCTTCGCTTTCATCGGCAAGAGTATCAAAAACGGTGTTGCCGTTTTCGTCTTCCTCTACCAACACATCCTTCTTTTTTTTGAAATACCGTGTACATTGGTGGTATGTAATCTGCTTTGTCCAAGTTACAAAGGCGGCAGGCTCTTTCAGGTTGCCGATAGTATTAATAATTTCCAAAAAGACTTCCTGTGTTATATCGCAAGCGGTATCGGAGTCCTTCACGGTTTTTAATGCGAAATAGTAAACGTCGTCGTAAAATGCGGCAAAGAGCTGTTCCATCGCCGCGCTATCGCCTTTCTGCGCCTCGGTTACGAGGCGGATAAGCAATTCTCTATCCATAATCATATTCTTCCTTTTTTGCTCTTTTCCGTAAAAACGTGCTTCAGATATTCAAGCACTCCTTTCGCCGTCCCGCTCGGCATGGCTTTTTTCTCCTTGTCGGCTTTGAAAACGTAAAACAGAAAATGATGTTTTTTGGGTTTGCTTTGGTTCATTGTATATTCCTCCTTTTTTATCTCTGTTAAAAAGGGGGAATGAGCAAGCCAAAGGGTTTTCCGGTTTGTAAAGTTTTCTTTATTATATCACAAAAAATCCCAAACCGCTACCGGTGTGGGATTTTTATGTATACGTATTTTGGCGTTATTCCTGCATATACAGGTTAAAATCTCTGGTGTTCATATAGAAATACAGGTGGTCGATAGCCTCCCACTTGAATTCCTCCTCAGATACTTCCCAAGGACCCAGATTCAATGGGTTTTCAAACTTAAAGGTTACATTTCCCCATACATCAACATGGCCGTCAAAAGTAAAGGGAGAAGCGTATACTTCTGCGGATGTTGCTTTATCAATAATTTTGATAACGCCGCTTCCGCCATCGGCAGTTTTAGAGAATACGGTAACTTCAACTTGAGCAAGACCGGAATATCCGCCGATTTCAAGCTGGTTTTCCCCAACGTAAACCACCGTGGACACAATATCGGGCTCGCCGGTAAAATTGTGGGATATAATCATCCATTCTCCGGTGTTTACGATATAGCTTAACTTCATCTCACTTCCGGGATAAGAAATACCCGAATCCGATACGATAGGCTCATTAAATATCAGTGTCGCGCGGGTGGAAAGCTTGGAAAAATCAACCTCTGCTTCGTTCATATCCATATCCATATAGGGGTTTCGCTGCTGCAGGTTTTCAAAATGCTGTTCCAAAAGGGCGTTAACGTCCAGATTCTCCTTGCTTTTCTTTGCGGAAATTGCGGCAAATGCGGCTGTGCCGACAACCCCTGCAACGATTATCAGGCAGGTGAAGGTTATGTATAATCCACTAATCAGTGCAGAAGGGTCTTTTCTTGCAAATATCCAGACAAGGTCTTTAATTAACGGATGAACTATAAAGTGGAATATAACAAAAATAAGTGCGGTGGCGAAAATGGGAAGAAATATAGTTTCGGGCAGGACAAAATATACTATTGTCAAAGGGATAGAACAGCCCACGATGTAGAAAAGGTAATCGCGAAGCACGGAAAGCGGTCCGTAAAATTCCAAGTGGGACTCGGTTTCAACGTGGGTGTTTTCGCCGACACCGAATGATGCGGGGCCCACCTCGTGCCAGCCAATCTCGCTTATTAGTCTGGCAAGGACAGGTAAAAACAGCAAAAACAATGCGTATAAAACAAGTGTTATAAACAGGTTTTGGGAAATCAAGTAAGTGACAACCAAAACCAAAACGGTGAGAATGGCGTGGAAAATAGAATAACGCTTCATAAAAGCGAGGTCTTTATCGGACATAAAAATGCCTCCTGAAAGCACAATATCATTAATTGTGGGTGTTTTACATATTTTTTTTAAGCTGTGGCAAGGTCACGGCTGTTCAAACTTTTTTTAATCTGTCTTTTTTCAATGCTGTAACGAATCCAATAATAAACAGTTTCCAGCGGAAACAAAAGGGCAAACACAGAAAAACCGATAAGCCACGCGCCCACAGCGATTCCCAGCAGCAGTAACGCAACCCAAGCCAGAATATATGTGCCAACAAAGAAACCCAAAACAGCGGATGCTACGCTGAAAATACCGATAGGAATACAGCTAAGCCCGAAATCCTCGGTGTTTTTGAGCCCAAAGATTGTGGAAAAGGCCCAAACACAGGAAACGGACATTAAAGCGCTCATACCGAAGAAAATATCATTAAACTTAAAGCCGGAAAAGAGCAGTCCGCACAAAATACCTGCAAGAACTCCGAACACGGTTCCCCACATCCAGCTTTTTTTACAGCCCTGAAATTCTTCGTAATAAAGATTTTCTCTTGCGTTTGTTTCCTTAAAGGATTCTTCCTGCTGCTTGCAGTTGTTGATACCAATGTTTTTCATAGTGAATACCCCTTTGTATAACCGTATTTTTCGGGCTCTTTTGCCCTTTCGATTATAAGGGGGATTCAAAAATTGGTTTGGTTTTATATTTTTGAAAAAATTTTTGTTGGAGTGTTTTTTTCGGGGTGGTTTTTTCGGGCGGTCGGGGGACGCCCGCCCCTACATGGGGTGCATTTTAATAAAGGTCTGTTGAGAGGTATCTTTCTCCGCCGTCGGGCAGGAGCACCACAACGGTTTTCCCCTCGTTTTCCTTTCGGGATGCAACCAGTATAGCGGCGTGAAGTGCCGCGCCCGATGATATTCCCGTAAGCACGCCCTCTTTTTTGCCCATTTCTCTTGCCGCCTCGTAAGCCTGCTCCTCGGTAACGGCTATAATTTCGTCATAAACGGCTGTATCCAGAATTTCGGGCACAAAGCCTGCGCCTATACCCTGAATACCGTGTGCGCCCTTTTCTCCCCCCGAAAGCACGGGGGAACCGGCAGGCTCAACGGCGATAACCTTAATAGCGGGATTTTTCTCTTTAAGATATTTTCCCGTTCCGCTAATAGTTCCGCCTGTGCCCACGCCGCAAACGAATATATCCACCATTCCGTCGGTATCCTCATATATCTCGGGTCCGGTGGTGTTAAAATGGGTTTGGGGGTTGGCAGGGTTTACAAACTGCCCCGCGACAACACTGTTGGGCGTATTATTCTTTATTTCTTCGGCTTTTTCAATGGCACCTGCCATGCCCTCCGCTTTGGGGGTAAGCACAAGGGACGCACCGTATGCGGAAATAAGCTTTTTGCGCTCCTCGGACATATTCTCGGGCATAACTATAACACACTTATACCCTCTTGCCGCGCAGACAGACGCAAGACCAATACCCGTGTTGCCGGAGGTAGGCTCGATTATCACCGTGTCGGCAGTAATCTTTCCCTCTTTTTCCAGACAGTCCAGCATATTTTTCGCAACTCTGTCCTTAACCGAGCCGGCAGGGTTAAGAAATTCGGTTTTTGCAAGCAAACGGGCAGAAAATCCGTGGACTTTTTTTATGTTGTTCAGCTCCAGCAGGGGAGTGTGACCTATAATTCCGTCTGCGGAGGAGAATATTTTTGACATAATGGTTCAGCTCCTTTTGGTTCATTATACCACTTGTTTTCGGGATTGTAAATGATAAATGCAAAAACGGAAGGGGTTTCCCCCTTCCGTAATATATTAACCGTTTATTTCTTTGTAATACTCGATATATCCCTTCATGGTCCAGTTCTTGTACATGCCCTTCCAATCATTCTTGCCCCACAGCTGCATGGGAGTCATATAATGGGGGATATCAAACACGATAATTCCGCCGGAAACGGGATACTGCAGGGTTAACGATTTTTCGGTCTCGGAGAAACGCTTGGAGGAGTAGATAATCTCAAAAACCTCGGCGTCATGCCAGAAATCCGCACCTGCTTTTCTCACGCCCTTTGCCCACGCCTGGCAGTTTTCCAGCCAAGCCGTATACACCTTGTCGTCAACGGTAAGCGTTTGCTCTCTGCCAAGACAATCCTGTACTGCAACGATATCTACAACCGGCTTTTCGCCGTCCTTTGCAGGCTTTATAAGGTTGTATATGTTTTCCTCGGCTTTGGCAATACTGCCGCTTCTCCAGATAGCGGGAGCGATCATTATTAAACCGTCCTCGTCCAGCTCTCTTATCACCTTGGACTGACCCTCGTAAACCGTTCTCGCCGCTTCAACTCCGCCGCCGAAGTTGAGCCAATAATCACAGGTCTCATCGGAAAGATAATATCCGCCAAAGGCAACGTGGTCCGAATACATTTCGTAAATATCCTTGATAACCGCCTCACCGTCTTTAACTATCTTTTCATATTGCTCGGTGTTTTTCTTGGGGTTTGTAAAGTCCGCATCGTGAATAGTGCCGATATATACCTTCATGCCCAGCTTTTCTGCGGCGTCAAGCACTGCCATACAAAGGTCCTCGGTGCCGTAGGTGGGGGTATAGGTATATCCTGCCGCAATAATGTTTTTGCCGTTAATAAGCGTGGTCTTTGCGTTATAGTGGGTGGAGTATTGGATTATCACCGTGCTCATGCCCAGATCTCTCATTCCTTTAAGGGAAAGGAACCAGCTGTAAGCATCGTTCTGGGTGGAAACATCGTTTCCGCCGTTGGTGGGAAGCTGGTAAAAGCCGCCGTCAACCAAAGGCTTCTGAACATCCTTTTCAAAGGTCTGTATTTCGTTTATTTCGCCCTCGCACTTAAAGGTAAGCGAGGCTTCTCCCTCGGTAATGGGAGTGTCAAGAGTAATAAGCGTGGTGTATATCCCCGCCGCATTGTTTTCATAAACCTTGCCTGCAAGAGATATCTCGGTAACGGGGGATGTAGAAACCAGATTTATGGCATTTATCGTTCCGCTTGCTTTAATATCAATGCTTTCCGTCTTTACTCCTGCAGTAAAAATACCGTCGGTAAAAGCATCGTCTCCTGCGGAAGTAATGGTATTTGTATTCCCCTTGGGACGAGAGAGCACAGAATATTCCTTTTCCGCCACGGGAGAGGCTGCACCCCAGACTTCAATTTCATCGGTGGCAAAGATTCCGTCCGCATAAGTGAATATACGCACGTATCTGGCGCTTACGGTAAAGGGGCGTGTGACCGTAAAACGGTTGGAGCAATCGTTTAATTTGCCCGATGAGGACACAAGGAACGACTGACCGAAATCTGACCAGTTTTCTCCGTCTGCCGAATATTTAACTGCAATTCTGTCACCAATAACAGCCTGCAGGTCTCCGGAGAGATAAGCACCGAAGGATACCTCGGAAATATTCTTTTCTTTCCCAAGGTCAAGAGTGATAATATTGCCCTTTTTCTTTGTAAGAGGGTCTGTGTCGTGAGCGGTCTTTGCGGCAACGGCGCTTACTCCCTCTGTTTCAAAATACTTGCCGTCGGTAAGCTTTAATCCCTCTTTGTCGGAATAATCGCTCATTCCCAAGCCTTCCCACACGTAGGAAGCGCCGAGAGAAAGCAGGGTCTTGTCCGCTTCGGGGGTGCCGCAAACGGAAATCGAGCTTATGGTTATACTGTCTGTATCAAAGACAACGTTGAATGCCTTGTACTTTTCGGTAACAAGTGCTCTTTCTCCTGCAAAAACGCCGAGATAATGGGTGAAATTATATCCGTCGTCAGAAGCGTATATCTTGTAGCTTGTGTTTCCTATTCCTATAAAATCAATATAATCCACGGTGGTGCAAAAGCCCAGGTCAATAAATATTCCCACGCCCTCAAAGGGAGTCTTTTCCGTGTGGGTGTTGGAATACCAATCGGTAAAGGTAAGCTCCCCGGGCATATCCGGGTCTTTTATAAGGGTTACCGCCTGCGCCGATGCAGATGTAAGCGCATCCACGGCACCGCTTTCCACGGCAGTGCCTGTCTCTGTCCATACGCGGACGTTTTCAATTATTTTGTGGCTCAAAACAGGTACGTCATCACAGCTTGTCATAACCGTTCCTCCCAACAAAAGTGTTATTATAATTAAACAAACATACTTTTTCATATTCCTTTACCTCCGTTAACAGAATTTTAACATAAACGGAGAGGAAAGTCAAATAAATCTTTCGTTCCCCAAAACCCGTGATACTATCACGGGTTTGTTTATGTTGTTTACAATTTGTTAATTGACACCCGAGGAAGTGTATGGTAAAATATTATTGTAAATAAAAAATTTTTTAATTTTTTCAAAAAAATTTATAGACGTTTCCCCGTTTTCAGATATTTATATAGTGACGGGGCAAAAATTGCTCTTACCTGTTGAAACGGAGTTAACTTTTATGAAAAACAAAACTATACTTGTTATCCCCTTTGATTATCCTCTGCTCTTGCGCAATTAACACCCTTTTGCGAGGATTGCGAAAATGAGTTAGGGAATTTGATCGTAAATTTACTAATTGAGGGAAATTGACTATGATGAAAAAAACAATATGCATTTTTTTAATATTGGGTTTTCTGTTACTTACAGGATGCAAGGATAACTCCTTGCCTGTAGACAGAGTAGTTGCAGAAACAGAGGAACATCGAGTTTTTTATTCGGGCGATAAGTGTTACATAGAGTTTTTTGAAGAATATAAAAAAGGCAATAATCCTTTGCTGACACTTGAGGCATATCATTTTATTGAAGTTCAAAGCGTTAACGAACTACGAAAAAAGATTCTTGAAAATGATTTTACCTTGGAAGATAAATATACTATACAACGCGCCACCACAGACGAGGAAGGCCTTCTGAGTGAGTGTATTTTCGACATTGAAAATATATATGAGCCTGTTTTCCCCGACAAATCGGTTTTTCGGCAGATAGCATGGGGCGGATGGCCAGAGTATACTTGTGTGGCACGATATGCGGATAGTTTTTTAGTATATATCACATACTACGAGAAAGACTATTTTGCAGAAACTTATAAGCGCGAAATAACAGATAAGATTGCAAAACTTTCCGAACTTGACAGCTATACTGTAACACAGCTTGACTACAGAGATGCGGTTGAATATCGAAGCGATATAAGTAAATATGTCTTTTACAATATGGAGGTAGACGGTAGAAAAATAACCATTCTGGAACACTACTACCTTGTAGAAGGATATGGAACTGTTGTTTCGGAAACTGTGCCGTTCAGTATTTTTATGTATGTTACGGACGGCAATGCACATTATAGCGTGGCGATAGAC
>JAZSIT010000181.1:0-2037 GCA_045533895.1 Eubacteriales bacterium | reverse complement strand
TGCTATAATAACTCGAATTGGATCTTTAAGCCGATACGAGAGATCGGCAAGGTGCTTTAATAGCGAATTTTTTATGCGGCAAGGGGAAACTGCGCCCAGTTGAAAAATGCGAAAAAAGTTGTGCCTTGCCGAAAAAACGCGGTGAGGCTTTTTGTTTATTTCGAAAAACGCGAGGAGCTTGAATAATGGAAATCAAAGCAAAGGTAATGCAATACAACGAAGAATACGCTCTTTCCTTGCACCGCTTTTTTTTCGTGGTGGAGTATTCCCATTTTAACAATTCCAAATATACCGTATTTCCCGGCTTTTGCGACGTGCACGTGCATTTTCGTGAGCCGGGTTTTTCATATAAAGAAACGGTACGCACCGGCGCTCTTGCGGCGGCGAAGGGCGGCTACACCGCAGTTTGCACCATGCCAAACCTAAACCCCGTGCCCGACAGTGTTGAGACTCTGAAGCAGCAGCTTGATATAATCGAGTCCGATGCCTGCATAAACGTGTATCCCTACGGCGCCATCACCGTCCGCGAGATGGGCAAGGAAATATCCGATATGGAGGGAATGGCAAAAAACGTCATCGCTTTTTCCGATGACGGCAGGGGAGTCCAGTCCGACGATATGATGCGTGAGGCGATGCTCCGTGCAAAGAAGCTTAATAAAATGATAGTTGCCCATTGTGAGGTAAACGACCTGCTGTACGGCGGATATATCCACGACGGTGAGTACGCAAAGGCTCACGGACACAGAGGAATATGCTCTGAGAGCGAGTGGAAGCAGATAGAAAGAGACATTTCTCTTCTTCGTGAAACCGGTGCTTCTTACCACGTGTGCCACATCTCCACGGCAGAAAGCGTGGCTCTTATACGAAACGCCAAGGCCGAGGGGCTGGATATAACCTGCGAGACCGCGCCCCATTACCTTATTCTTACAGATATGGACTTGAAGGAAGAGGGCAGATACAAAATGAACCCTCCGCTCCGAAGCGAAAGGGACAGACAAGCCCTTATAGAAGGTGTTCTGGACGGCACTATTGACTGTATCGCCACCGACCACGCCCCCCACAGCCCTGAGGAAAAGGGAAAGGGACTTGAAAAAAGCCCCTTTGGTATAACGGGAATCGAGCTTGCGTTTTCTCTTATGTATACTCATCTGGTCAAAAAGGGAGTTATCACTCTTGAAAAATTAGTAGAGCTTATGTGCATAAACCCCAGAAAGCGGTTTGGCATCACTTCAGACACGGGCTTTACCGTGTGGGATACCAAAAAAGAGTTTACGGTTGACCCCGAAACCTTCCTGTCAAAGGGAAAGGCAACTCCTTTTGAGGGAGACAAGCTGTACGGCGAATGTGTGCTTACAGTCCTTAACGGAAAAACAGTTTACGAAAAAGATATAACGGAGGATAAATAAACCATGGCAAAGAGAACAGACCTTAAAAAGATACTCATAATCGGCTCCGGCCCCATCGTTATCGGTCAGGCGGCAGAGTTCGACTACGCAGGCACTCAGGCGTGTCTTGCGCTTAAGGAAGAAGGCTACGAGGTTGTGCTGGTAAACTCCAACCCCGCCACTATTATGAAAGATACCACCATCGCCGACAAGGTGTATATGGAGCCTCTTACTCTTGAATACGTGGCAAAGATACTCCGTTACGAGCGTCCCGACGCAATAGTTCCCGGCATCGGCGGTCAGACCGGTCTTAACCTTGCAATGCAGCTTGAGAAGAAGGGCATTCTACGCGAATGCCAGGTAGAGCTTCTGGGCACTCCCAGCGTCAGCATTGAGCGCGCTGAGGACAGAGAACTTTTCAAGGAAATGTGCGAATCTATCGGCGAGCCCGTTCTGCCTTCCATGATTGCAAACACTATGGAAGAGGGACTTGCAGCAGCTCTTGAGATCGGCTATCCCGTAGTTCTGCGCCCCGCGTTCACCCTCGGCGGTACCGGTGGCGGCTTTGCAGACAATGAGGAAGAATGCCGCGAGATCATGGCAAACGCCCTCAAGCTCTCTCCCGTTCACCAGGTCCTTGTTGAAAAGAGCA
>JAZSIT010000057.1:0-5906 GCA_045533895.1 Eubacteriales bacterium | reverse complement strand
GATTATATTGATATTGACGCAGAAGGAAACGTATACGTTAACGGAGAAATGATCGACGAGCCTTATATTATAAACAAGGCGCTGGGACAATGCGACGTTGAATTTCCGTTACAAGTACCCGAAAAGCAGTATTTTATGCTTGGAGACCAAAGGGACACCTCTGTAGACAGCAGAAACACGGTTATAGGCTGTGTTACCGATAGCCAGTTGGTAGGTAAGATCGTATTCAGAGTTTGGCCCTTATCGGATATAGATATCATAGAGTAATATATGCCATGGAAAAGCCATTGCTTTTCCCGGAGAAATATAATGCACGCAGAAAACACAGCACTCTCTTTGAAAAAATTGAATAGTAAAGCTACAAAGAAGCGTGTTGCAGCTGTAGTTGCATTGCTTTCCATTTTAGTCGTTTCCGGTGTATTCTGGTGGCTGAGATACGAAGGCATAACCATGGCGGACGAAGCTTTTTGCGGATTGGACGAGCATATACATTCAGATGAATGCTTAGCGAGCAATTGTACGCTTACCGAACATACTCACACGGCATTATGCTATTCCAACGTTGCCGCCGACACGGAAACGCCGGCAATCTGGGAAGCAACCCTTAACAGGAAAGCGTTTACCGGTGACGTAGCAAAAGATATGGTTACGATAGCAACGTCGCAGTTGGGTTACACCGAAAGTGTACACAATTTCGATATTGACGACAACGGAGCCAGATGCGGATACACCCGCTACGGTGAGTGGTACGGAAACAAATACGGACATTGGTCTGCAATGTTTGTTTCGTTCTGTCTTAACTACGCAAACGTAACAGACGATTCGGCGCTTATCAACTCCGGCAGCGCTGCAATGCTTACAGCGTGGCAGGATGCGGAGCTTATCACCATAAATCCTGTTGCGGGCGACATCGTTTTTTTAGACACTAAAGGAAACGGCAGCTGCTCTGACGTAGGCGTTGTGGTAAGCGTCGGCAAGAACATTAGCGTAATTCAAGGCAACAGCAACGATAGAGTTGAAAAGATTACATATTCTGCCGGTGACGGCAGAATTATCGAATACGGAAGCGTTTATCTCGCGCTGGAGCAAACGCTTACCGAAAAGGAAACAAGCAGAATTGAGTTTGTGCGTGAGCTTGCAAACGAATTGCCCTTGGAAGACGAGATCATTGACAAAATGATCGAGCTTGGTACTGGAGCGGAATTCGACGCTTGGCGCAAAGAGCTTATACAGCAGCTCAAGACCGCTTATTACTACCACGACCTGCTTCCCGCAAAGCTTAAACCTCTTGTATACAACTCAAATAAAATACTTGACCTCAGTTACATATGGCAATCCAATATGCTTGCCGAAGGAGAAAAATCCGTAAGCACCTCCGAATTGGTAATCCCCGTGTATCAGGTCAATATGTATTTCCCTTATAATTCTTACGCTTACCCCGAAACGTACAGTAATATTTACACGAAGAAAGTGGGGGACGCGGTAACTGCTTCTAAGTTTGAGTGGTGGAATGCGTATATCATTGAAAAGGATCCCAGCGGTTTTTACTTTGTTAGCGCAATCGACAGAAATATTGGCGACGATGCCGACAGAAGTCAGTTAAAAGCGCAGACAGACGGCGGATTCGTTTATTTGATATGGAGCAACAACCCACTTAACACTAAAGCAACAAGCATTGAGGTGGGAAATGTTGTCAAGGTAAATCCCGAGGCAATGCTTACAACCGAAGAAGCGGCGGCAAATACAGCTCTGGGCGAATTGACGTTTGTTATCGGTTCAGACCGCAGTGTTGAAAAAAATGTTTTTGCATTAGGCAATAAAAACATTGCGCTGGGTAAGCTGTATAACACTTCCCTTTTGTTTGACGAATCTTACTCCTCCCCCGACAAATCCGGAATCAGATATCCCGACGAGGGCGGTGTAACACTTACCGACGGCAAAATTACACCTGCAAATAAAGATTACAATGCTATTGAATGGATGGGCTTCCACGTCGCATGTCCCGATTATAAGGAAACCGGCGTATTTGTAACCAACGTAGACCTGGGCAAGGTTTATGACGTAGGTAAGGTTTCTCTTTATTGCGGAACAAAGAAGATGGCCGATGCAGGTATTTCCTCTCCCGGCAAAATTACCTTTTACGGCTCACTGGACGGTAATACCTATGAGCCTATTGGAACAGTTGTACCGAATGACGACGGCTCTGTGTTCTGTATGGAAATAGCTTTACGTTGTAACGTTAAGGCAAGATACATAAAAGCAGAGATGACTGCCGGCAGCTATTGGGTGTTCGTGAGTGAATTCGAAGCATACGAGCTGCTTAAAGCGCCTACGGTTATCGATAGTGCCGACACGTTCAGTCTTATTAACGTAAATCTTTACGATTACGGGAATAACATCAACGATTGGTATCGTCCTTACGGCCTTGATACGACCGGCATACAGAGTCCGTATTACCCCGGTTTTTCTCAGGGCGGCGGTCCGAAAAACACATATGCCTCCCTTAATCTCAACCAGTTCAACTACGGTGATTCCATTCACTTGAACAGAGAATCCGGTGAATACGGCGTTACCGGCAACGGAAATTCCTACCC
Organism: Eubacteriales bacterium; assembly: GCA_045533895.1. Taxonomy (GTDB): domain Bacteria; phylum Bacillota; class Clostridia; order Oscillospirales; family CAG-382; genus SFLA01. Next base: position 3,312 of record JAZSIT010000057.1, on the reverse strand, counting down.
CGATAACACAGGTAAAATAAACCAATCCAGCGACCGCGAAGCCGCTAACCTGCCTGTTGAGGGAGCGATGTACCACAGCCTTGTAGATGGCTTCCCCGCCGCCTTGAATGCTGCCGGCAATCCCCTTTCCCTTGCTTATCTGTTTGATAATATGGAATACGATCCCGACGGCGACGGAAAGAGCGAAATATATTCCGTTAAGCAAAACGATAAAAACATTAACGGATTATTCCAATACGACGAGTCTACCGGCACATATCATTTTGACTCGCGCAAGAATTTCGCACAATTTGATGCCAAAACAGATACATTCACACTTTACCAGCAAAACATTACCCCTAACTTTATAATGTATCCTTTCGGCAACTTCCTCCCCTTAAATAACATCGAAACCCAGGCAACGCAAATGTCTCAGATAGACCGTGATTGGTTTATTCAGATTGCCAAAAACGCCCTTTACCGCTCCAATCTCATTGAAGCATCAAAAAGCAGTAACGTTTTCACATGGGCAGGACTTTCTTTCCATGATGATATTTTCCTTTCCGGTGAGCCCAATGCGGAAAATATCGATAATCTGGGATTTGCGTCTTTCGAAATCGATTACAAAAATCCCACAGTGGGAAGCACAAATATTGCAAACAAGTGCTGGCTCGTTACGGAAAACGTTGGCTATAACACTGCCGCTCAGTACGGTTCTTACTGGTTGACCGCAGTAGTTCTAAAGCCTACCGACACTGTCGGTGTATACGAGGTATATGACAGAGTTGTCGGTAACGGTTCAGACATCGCCTCGGTCACATTCAGTAATGTCGCGCTCGAAAATATAGACGGCTTGGTAGTCCTTTTGGCTCATACAGATGAGCAAGACAGCTATTCCCGTGTAGATGCTCAGCGAAAAAATGAGATTGCGAGTATGACCTCGGGTCAGAAGGTAAGCTTTGTCGGTATTGACATTACCACTACCACGACCGATGGTGTCGTAACGTGGTCAGCCACGGGTTACAATAACATTACTCATTTCTATACTGCCAACGGCACCAGCAATCTGGTGGTCGAAGAAGCTTGCGATCTCGAGAACTATGATCTCAACGATTATCTCGATATGGCGTTCGCTATTCGCAGTATGATTAAAAACGTTGATGCATACGTAGGCAGTACCAATTGGACCTATACCGACCTTGTAAAACGGTATTTTATGTCTATTGATGACTCGTTATCGGACAAAACGTTGTTCGAAAACTTTGTGTTCCCTGAAGAAGACGCAGAAAAAATATTCTGTGTTGACTTTGATGAACCGAAGAACTTCTTCTTTGGAATGGATATGTCGTTTGAGTTTATTCAGCCCAAGGACGGACTTACAGGTCCCACCGGCGAAGACACCATGATCTACCGTTTCGCAGGAGACGATGACGTTTGGATCTACCTTGACGACATATTGTTCCTCGATCTGTCCGGTATACACCGTCACGTAGGCGGAACTATCGACTTTACCAACGGTATTGTAACTTATAACAAGCTGATGCCCGAAATCGGTGACGTTGATTACAACACACCCGTTGCGGAAATGACCAAGACGTTCAGAGAAATACTTCTCGACGCAGGATACAGCGAAGCCGAAGTTAATAAAAAGCTTAGTCCCAATGGCGGCTTTGCAGATTATTCCGAGCATACGCTTAAATTCTACTATATGGAGCGCGGTTCCGGATCCGGCGTATGCCGTATGGACTTTAACGTTCCTGTAATTGAATCCAACCGCATTATGGTCAGCAAAGAGGTTGACGATGAAGAGATCGGAGTAATCGGTAACCCTGATTATTATTTCCAGATCCTTCACGCTGACAATGAAAATGCGCTTTATTTCAACGAAGGAACAGAATTCACCATTATCAGCGATTCCAACCCTACTGGCCGCAGTGCAGTTGTTGGTGAAAACGGTATTTTCTCCATAAAAGCAGGCGAGACCGCAATTTTCTCTGCGCTGGAAAGCGCAGGCGAATACGTTGTACGAGAGTTGTTTGCCGAAGACGTTTACATGCAATACGGTGAAGTTAAGATAACCGTCAACGGCGAACCTATCAACAACCAATACAAAAACGTACCCGATACGATAGAAATAGACGGTATTTTGAACGATACCGGCTGGAAAGATTCCGATTGGGTTTACGTTTACCCGTCAGCCGGCGACGGAAAGTACCAACATCCGGAAAAAGACCCAGAAACGAACATATGCAATTTCAGATATCAGGTGCGCAACGACGGAAATAAAGCATATTTCGCCGTTGAATACATGAATACACCTACCTCGGTTGCCGATGTTCTTAACACGGGTAACGATTTGGGAACAAATATCCGTTTGTGGACTTATGACGGCGAAACCGAATCAACTACATACACAAGTTTTTATGATATTTTCTTAAAAGCCACACAAGGAACGGGCTGTTCCGCTTGGAAAAACACAGTAGCCAACGGAAATGTTAAGGAACAAAACATCTCTTCCTCCATAACTGCGGAATCTACGATTGTAGGAAAAAGCTGGATCGTGGAATTTTCCGTGGATCTGATAGAGATCGGCGGAGCAGACAAAGACTTTAAGTTCTTCTTCAATATGACGGATAAGTTCATAGTTGACGACGTAACTGTTACAAAAGTTCTTTTGTACCCTGCAGCGGACACATTCCCATATTCAACATTTGTTTCTGCCAACGCTTTGGATATAACCAATATTGATTATGAAATGGGAACACATCCCGAACTGAGCGCAGATGCATTTGAATTCCTGAGCACAACCATTGGCGGTGTTAACTACAAGTATGCGCAAAGCACCGCAATAGATATCAGTGATGGATATGCTACCGTAGATTTCATCAACGTTGTTGATGAAAACAAGCTGGGAAAGGTTGCTATCGAAAAGGTTCTTACCAATGAAGTTACTACACCCAGCGGAGACGAAACGTTCAGAATTTACGTTACGATAGACGGTACGCCGTTACCTGTAGGAACCTCATACTGGAAGAACGACGAGGTCACCCCGTATCCGGTTTTAACAGAAGGCGAAATAATAATCGCTCCGGGTGACCGTATCGAGCTGAGAAACGCACTTATCGGAACGACCTATACGGTTTCCGAAATCGGTGCGATTGAAATGGGATATGACGTTCATTATCACCACGGAAGTATTTCAGAAGGCCCTGCGATAGCAGAGCATGGCGAAGCAGAGATAACGATCGACGAGCTGGGCGCTACCTGTCTCCTTATCGTTCACAACGTTAAGGACGGTGCAAAGGTGGTTGTAAACGGTGAAAAGACCTTGGG
>JAZSIT010000095.1:0-4313 GCA_045533895.1 Eubacteriales bacterium | reverse complement strand
CCTTAAAGAGACACTTAAAAACCACCTTACCGCAAAGGGATATGAGGTTTCCGACGAGGGTACATACTCCAAGGATTCTTGCGATTACCCCGTTCTCGCACACAAGGTTGCAAACAAGGTTGCCGCAGGCGACGTTGATTTCGGTATTCTGTGCTGTACCACAGGTATCGGTATGTCTATCGCCGCAAATAAAATTAAAGGCGCACGCGCCGCCCTGCTTCACGATGAATTTTCCGCAGAGATGACACGCCGCCACAATAATTCCAATATCCTTTGCATCGGTGCGAAAATAGTTGAGAGCGAGGAAAAGGCTTGTACTCTTGCGGATATCTTCCTTTCTACCGATTTCGAGGGCGGCAGACACGAACGCAGAGTAAATATGTTCGAATAAGAAATTTCCCAAAAACTCGCGAGATAATCGCGAGTTTTTACATTTTGTTAACATTTTTCGGTTAACAGTGTGTTAATATATCTTTAAGGAGGGGTGAAAATGAAAAAAGCAAGATTCCTTTCGGCTTTGTTGGCGTTAGTTTTCACTGCGCTGTCCTTTTCGGGATGCCATCAGCCGACACTAAAAGCGGACGAGATTATCGCAAAAACCGATAGCCACGTAGTATATCGCTCGGGAGATTTTTGTTATATGGAATTCTTCGAGGATTATACCGAACACTATGACCCTTTGTGTCAGATGACCTTTGACAAGGAATATGAATCCTTGGAGCATTTAAGGAAAACTATTCTTGAAAATAAATTCAGCGAATATGACATCGGTCTTATGCAATACCACTGCGACGACGGTGTTGTGCGTATTTTTGATATTGATAAAATGTCAGTTCCGCTTTACCCCGAAGATGTTTACGAAGACAGTCTGTGGTGGAGCAGTTCTCATTATTATTTCGACCTGAAATCCAAAGACAAAAACGCTTACATAAGAATGTTTTTTGTTGCCAACGGCAATGCCGACAATATGCGCCCGGACACAGAGCAGGAACTTAAAGAAGATTTGCTCGGCGAAGACGAGGCTTTTATAACTCCTGTGTTTGATTCCGTGGAATCACGCCAGTATCAAAGAGGATCCTCCGAATCGGTTGGTTATTCGAGCATCTACGTTTTTTATACGGTAACCGACGGTAGCAGAACTGTTGAAGTGGAAGAAATACACCGTATTGCTGAAGGCGAAAACTATACTTCCGACCACACGCCTGACTGTATAACGTTGTTTATCTCCGAAAACGGCGCTTATTGCAAAGTGGTTATTGAAAACCTTTCTTCCCGTCCTACCGAGGAATGGCTGCTATCTTTCGGAATGGAGCAGTATATTCCCGAAAACGCAGAATAATACTTTTTAGCACTAAAAACCGCGGCAAAACCTCAAATGCATGATATGATCAATTTAGAAAACAAATGGGAACGGCATAACGGCTGTTCGCATTAGACAGGAGTAGTTATGAAAAGATTTGTTGTTTTTTTAATTATTGCTTGCGTTTCTCTCGCTATGTTTTCTTCTTGCGATACAAATGAAATATCAACAGTTCCCAACGAAAGCGGTATAATTGATATCTCCGATATAAGTGTTGAGCAAAGTGAAACCGTGTCGGAAATCAGTGAAGCGCCTTTTGTGCAAAACAAAACAGCGTCCGTCATAGATGAAAATTCATTCGTGAATATAGACTTGCCTAATCCGCAGCGAAGAATGGCGAAACAAACCAAAAACAAGCTGCCTGCTTGCATTGCCGTGGTAATGCTCACGGAAATAGGGGAAAGAGCAAAAGTCGGTCAATCAGTGACAGTGCAGGTCATGGATATATTGGAAAAAAATGAATATTGTACTGTTAACATTGGTGATTTGATTACCGTTGCCGATACTACGAGTGTTTGGGTATTGCTGGATGACGGAACCTATAGGGTTAATGTGACAGAATTCTATACACCTATAACAGAAGCGGGATCGCGATATATCGCTGGTTTATTCACCTCATCGGATGGCGAAATTACAATAGAATGTGGTTCGTTGCCGCTTGATAAGAATTATCAATATAATACCGATTTTATCGAAAAATTTCAATGGCAAAAAGCGGCGCAGAGATATCGTTCTGACAAAATGATGATAGAATACGGTTTGTTAACGGAGGATGACCTTCCGTATGACAGGAGTACCGGTGAGTGGTATGACACATCCCAATAACCCATATTAAACGCAATCTCCCCGCGAAAAAACTTCTCGGGAATAAGTTTCAAACTGAATTCTATACGCAACAGCTAAAAACCGTGAAAAAAACTCAAATGCATGATATGATCAATTTAGAAAACAAATGGGAACGGCATAACGGCTGTTCGCATTAAACAGGGGGAGTTATGAAAAGATTTGTTGTTTTTTTAATTATTGCCTGCGTTTCTCTCGCCATATTTTCTTCTTGTGATACGAATGAGACTTCAAACATTCCCAACGAAAGCGATATAATTGATATCTCCGAGACAAGCGTTGAGCAAAGTGAAATCGTGTCGGAAATCAGTGAAATTCCTTTTGTTTACGACAAAAAAGTTTCGGAATATTTTGCCGATACCGCACCCGCAGGTTTTGATGTACTTTTCGGCTCGGACATCAGAGACGTTGAAGCAATACTTGAACGCGGCGAACAAGCCGGATCTCCAACCTGCATTGCTATTGTCCGACTTATTCGTGTAAATGAACAAAATACTACAACGTCAAAAATCGAATACGAATTGCAGATTATGGAAATTTTAGAGAAAAACAGTCATTGGAACATTTCGGAGGGAACAGCAGTTTCTGCTTATGATTACGCTCGTTGGTATAAATTGGAAGACGACACATATCGCATTGAAGTTCGCGGATGTTTTATACCTATGGCGGAGCCGGGTTCACGATATATGGTTGCTTTGTACCGTTCAGAACTTTATAATAATGATATGTATTTCGTTATACCTTATACTTTGCCACTTGACGAAACGTACCAATATACAGATTTTCATGTAGGATTGATTGAAAATTGGCATACCGCTTGGCAACGGTGCCGTTCTGACCTTGCTTTGCTGAAATATGGGTTTATTACAGAGGATGCTCTTACGTTTGACCCAAACACCGGTGAATGGCGCGACACATCCCAATAACCCATATTAAACGCAATCTCCCCGCGAAAAACTTCTCGTGAAGAAGTTTCAAGCTGAATTCCACACGCAACAGCTAAAAACCGTGAAAAAACCTTAAAAAATATTAAAAAAGACCTTGACAAGAGAGGTGAGATTTGGTATAATGCCTTTACCTCTGTGATTGGGGTCTTTTTTGTTGCGCTCTCGTTTGATTTCCGCGAAGGGCGAAACGGAAAAGCAACAGAGGGAGGTAACATTTATATGGAGGTGCCGATTAAATGAAAAAAGGTTCAAGAGAAAAGATCACTCTCGTTTGCAGCGAATGCAAGCAGAGGAACTACAACAGCAAGAAGAACAAGAAGAACGACCCCGACAGACTTGAAATGAACAAGTTCTGCAAGTTCTGCCGCAAGCATACTCTCCATAAAGAGAGCAAGTAAGCGAGGAGAGACGGACTATGAAAGAAAACCGTGTTTCCAAATTCTTCAAAGACTACAAGAGCGAATTTAAGAAGATCGCTTGGCCGTCCTACACTCAGGTACTCAAGAACAGCACTTTGGTTATAAGCGCTATTCTCGTGTTCACTGTTGTTGTCGGCGGTATCGACTTCCTGCTCGAAACGCTGGTAAGCCTTCTTGCCGGTTGGATTGCATAAAAAGCAATGAATATCACACACGAAGGAACTCCCCGTTGGTATGTTGTGCATACCTATTCCGGTTATGAAAACAAGGTCGCAACAAATATCGAAAAGATAGTTGAAAACCGCGGTCTGCAGCATCTCATTTTCGGAGTAAAAATTCCTATGGAAACGGTCATTGAGGCCGATAACGATGCTCAAAAGGAAATCGAGCGCAAGATGTTCCCCGGCTACGTTCTCATTAAAATGGTAATGAACGACGAAAGCTGGCATATCATCCGCAACACTACCGGTGTAACCGGATTTGTAGGCCCCGGATCTGCTCCTGTCGCCCTTACGGACGAAGAAGTTGAGAAGCTGGGCGTAGAAGTCAAGGTTGTTGAGGTTAAGTTTGCGGTGGGCGACAGTGTCCAGATATGCGACGGACCTCTTGCAGGCTTTATAGGCATTGTTAACGAGATCTCCCCCGATATGAAGAAGGTAACAGTTACCGCTTCTATGTTCGGAAGAGAGACCAAAGTAGAACTGGATTCCACACAGGTAAAAACATTAGACGAGTAAGCCATAT
>JAZSIT010000183.1:0-2910 GCA_045533895.1 Eubacteriales bacterium | reverse complement strand
AACGCTCCTTATAAAATGCGATTTTTTCCAAATTAACATTATTATACCCTATTTCACGACAAAAGTAAATAGTATTTTTCGTTTTTTTACGATAGTTTCATGCAGATAAAATAACACCGCCGAATAAAAACGGCGGTGTTTTAATCTTATCCCAAAACGATATACATGCCGGCGGTGGAATTTTCTATATTAGCCGAAATCTTTAATGTGTCATCAATTACCAAATCACTGACACACATCATTCTCATTTTATAGAATTCCATTCTGATGTTATATCCAAGGTTATCGTGCAAAACCTTGTGGCTGTACTTTTTGAAGATTTCTTCGACCTTATCATACGCACAGAGCATATTCTCCATAAGTTTATTATAATTTCTATGCTCTTGGAAAAGCTGACCGATTTCACTCCACCTATTACTTGTTAGCACAAGAACGTCGGAAACTATCTCCCCGCTATCGGATGTGTGCGCAAATTTTCCTTCTATGTTTTCCCATACCTTTTTCTCGATATCAGAAAAAGATGACGCATGGCGTTTGTTCCTAATACAATCGCACAACAGCAATATTTCGTCGCGGTTCGGAGGAAATCCGCCGTAAACCCAAAACATATTTTTGCCGTCTCCGTTTCCGTTTTGACCCATACCTACATCCTCGGGATATTCAAATATCTCATATCCAACAAACCCCCAAGATTCGCCGTTAGCGCGTATAGGCGGTTCATAAACATTACTTTTTGTCTTGACAGAACGTTCTATTAAACGGTCAATAAGGTGAGGCACTAACCACAAACGAATAATAATATCATCAATATGGTCTCCTGCAATTCCGAGATTTCGGATATCTGCGAGCCTTTCGTCCATAAACTCAGCGATAAGCCGGCTTCTTTCCCTTGCGCCGTTTTTTAATGAATTATAAATTTCCAATTGGCAATCTTTATCAAGTATAAAAAATTGGTGATATATTTATCCCCTTGCTTTTCAAGAAGAGTAGCTTGATGCAGTTTTTCAACCTCTTCCTCCATATAAGGAAGCGCAACGCCAAGCTCAATAGACAATTCTTCGACAGTCGAAGGATTGTTGCTCGCTTGCAATAAAATGTTGTTGGGTATCTTTCTATTCACAGCGCTCCAAGGTAATCCGCTTGGTTGATCACCGCTTGCTACAAACCCGACATTTTCGGGATTATAACTGCGTTTTCCAAATTCTCTTGCCATTTTCATGCCTTCTTTCAAAATTTCTCTTGCACGGAGAAGACGAGACTTCACCGTATTTGTGGGAAGCGAGAGCAACGATGCAATTTCACGAACATTCTTATTTTCTATATAATAGGCAATGACAATATTGCGATAATCGCTTTTGATAAACGCCAGCCCTCGCCGAAGCAGAGCCATTTGTTCCGCATATACCATTTCATCAAGGACACTTTCGCCTTCGTCTTCAATATCATAATCGCCGATATCGGAACCGGTTACCGACTCGTTTCGATTATGCTTTTCCTTTGCCCAAACCGAATAACGGTTGCGCGCTATCTGCCATACCCATGCCGAAAAGCTTGTGGGTATCGTTCCCTTGTTCAAAGCAGCGATAATCTGGAGAGAAATATCTTGCGTTAAATCCTCCGCATTAACATTGCTGCCTGTCTTTTTAAGGCAGAAATAAAACAACTTTCCCATATAGTTTTCGGTAAATTCTTTGATAAGTCTATCGCGCAGTCCATCCGTTTTTTGCATTTTCTCGCCTCCTTTCGTACATATAGTGTGGCGTTTTTGAATTTGGGTGCATTGATTTTGAAATAATTATACCATAAATATTTACTTTGTCGAGAGAATATTTGGTATAGCGCGTATAGCAACAATTCACACGCTATAGACAAAAACACCGCCGAGGAATTTTACTCCTCGGCGGTGTTTTGTGGTTGTTTAACAAAAAATCCTTAAGAAAAAACAAGTTCTCCCTTTTCGTCTGCGGTTGCGGTTTTGAAAGTCATAGTTCCCGCATATCCGTCAATGCCTTTATATCCCGCAAAAACTATTTTATCCTTCCAGACAGCGCCTTTAGGAACCGATGCGCAGGGAATCTCGGGCGCTTTAGGAGTTCTCCAATTATCAAAAGGACTGTCGGATACCATATACCGCGCCTTTGCGTTAAGGCTGAATATTAAATAATATCTGTTTTTATAAAAGATATAGTCCGGACATTCGGGCTCGGTGCTGTCGTCCGAAATATAAATGGGCTTATCGGTATCCTGCCAATTTTCAAGATCGGTTGACACAAAATGAGCAAGACAGCCTTTGTTTTCGGCAAGGAGCGACGTAGTTATAATCATATGGAACAGTCCGTCTTCATCCTTAATGATTTTTGGATCACGGGCACGGGCGCGGTTATACTTTTCGGGAAGGACAAAACTGAAATTTTTATCCTTTTCAAAATGATATCCGTCGCAGGACAAACTGCGGCAGATGGGTGCCGCGATGGTCCCTCCGCGTCTGACGGTATAATACAAATACTCCACTCCACCCTGTTTTATCCAAGAACCGGTGCATATCGAGCCTTCGGTGGGGTCTGTTATTTCCACCGCCATGGGGTGAACCGACCACTGGGCAAAATCCTTTGTTGAGATATGAGCCCACTGGTGAGCGCCCATACCCCATTTGCTGTAATGATGATGGCGGTCTTTAAGGTAAAGAACGTGGTATTCATCACCCCGTACATAAGGCATACAATCCCCGACAAAAACATTTCTTTGGGGTCGCCAGCCTTCCGCGTTAATAAATACATCCAAAACGCTCTGCTTTTCTTGTTCTGCAGGATAATAAACTTCGGTTTGTATTTGAGAAGCTGTTTCAATCCCGTCTCCCCTTTGGAACAAACGTGTACCCATTGGCCACTCTTCATCAACAAGCGCTCCGTT
>JAZSIT010000173.1:0-7091 GCA_045533895.1 Eubacteriales bacterium | reverse complement strand
TCAAGGGGATATCCCCTTATTGTTTAAGTAATAAACAATAAGCAACCTTTACCGGCAATAAAAAAGATAAGGGATACACCTCTTGTAAATGGCGTGAAAACGACGAAAAGAGGTGGCAATATGAAGATAACTGCTCAGGAGGCGGCACTAAAATGGAATGTATCTCTGCGGAGAGTTCAGGATTACTGTAAGAACGGAAAGATCGAAGGTGCAGAGCACTTCGGTCTTAACTGGATGATTCCTGCCGATGCTCAAAAGCCTGTTGACGGTAGAAGCAAGGCGGCAAAGACTTCTGCCCAACCTCAAAGAACCCTCTTGCGAAAAAGTCCTTTCCTTGACATGACCGACTTATATAACAAACCCGGCAGTGCGGATAAGGTAATTGAAGAATTATCCTATAATAAAGAAACGCAAGCTTTGTTTGCGGCGGCTATCACCTACAGTCGAGGCGAAATTGATAAGGTGTATGACCAAGCGCGTGATTTTCTTAATAATCATACTGAATTTTACGCAATTCTTTCCGGGGGATTACTTCTTTCCCTTGTTGCTATGTGGAAAGGTGATTTTGCTCTTTGGAACGAATCAAGACGTTATTTGCTTAATGCACCTTGCAGAGATGAAATAGATACCGATATCGTGGCACTTACCATAGCAGCCGCTGACAGTGCTATACGAAATTCAGACGATTTCCCAAAGTGGTTTATAAGAGGTTGTTTTGATAATCTTCCTAAAGATGCACATCCTGCGGCAAGGGTGTATTACATAAAGCATTTATTGGTTGCCGCACAGGAGCTTGCAATGGGTAATATCATATTGGAAGATGTCAAGGGATTCGCTCTTATGAAAACCCTGCCGTTTATAATGGAGCCGATGATTTCGCAAATGGTTGTGGATAAGGTAGTTCTGGCAGAAATATATCTGCGCCTTTTATGCGGCATTGCCTGTCACCAAAGCGGTGAAGATGAAACCGCAACAGAGCATATAGATAAAGCAATTAGACTTTGCCTTGCCGATGGGCTGTACTGCCCGCTTGTCGAACACAGAAGACAGCTCGGCACCTTCCTTGATGACCGTATTGCATTGATAGATCAAAACGCTCTCAAAAAAGTCAAAGAACTGCATAAACAACTACACGCCGGCTGGACAAAGCTTCATAATGCCGTTATGAAGAAAACGGTTGCAGCGCATCTATCCCCAAGAGAACGTGAGGTTGCCCGTTTTGTTGCCTACGGTCTGTCAGACATCCAAATCGCAAAAAGATTGTATATATCCGAATCCTCCGTTAAGGCGCTTGTTCGCTCTGCCAAGAATAAGACAGGGGTTGAAAAACGCAGGCAACTCATCGATTTTGTTTGATTTCAGTTAAAATACTATACTTTTTTTCTAAAATAAGGTGGATGTTTTTTCCACAAAAAACCTTTACACTATTATCGTAGCGTAAAGGTTTTATTTTTTTGCACGAAATCTTATGCCAAATTCAAAAGAAAGGAGAACACCTGTGACAAATGCCTACAAGCTTCCCAAAGAAGGTGATCTGTATATGGTGATAGAATCCCACGGACACTCTTTTGAATTAAAATATGGCTATTATGAAGAAACTGACAGAGAGTACGGAGAACCCGTTGTCATATATCCGGATCTGAAAAACAGTCCGATTTACACAAAAGACGGTTTTCCGCTTGTCACGGCGGTGCAGATTCCCTGTAAATACTACACGGTAGCAGAAGGACACGTACCGGAAGATTGCTGTAGCGACTGTATATATTATAAGGACAGCAAAAAGGAAATTGACATTTGCCTTTGTGAAAAGAAACGAAAGCTAAAACAAGTGATTACGACCCATATGGGAGGCGATGACGGATGAGAAGGTTTAATGATACCAAAAAGCAAATCAAGGAGGGAGAGCAAAAAATGAAACATTCTTTTTCTAAAAAGTTTTTGAGCGTGTTCCTTTGTATCGCGCTTATTATGACCTACTTGCCGATTTCGGTAATGGCAGCTTCGGCCTCAAGCGACCATATAAGTCGAGTGTCCGACCCATCTACAATGGATAACTGGCAAGATTTCTTCCTACCCGATGGCAAAATCTCCACAGAGAATGCCGGAGGCGTTTGGATGGATAAGTCTGTATTTACCGAAAACACTGAATTTGGTAATTCGGGCATCACGATGAATAACAACGATGCATTCTTAGTGGCTCTCTCTGCAATGGCAACCAATATGGCGGTAACGGGAATGTCGCATGTCCCGACCGATACTATGTTAATTTTGGATGTCAGCGGTTCAATGAACGATAATTCCGGCAACAACGATGTTGCGGATGAATTGGTAGAAGCCGCAAACGAAAGCATTGCTTCTTTGCTGGGGACGAATAAATTTAACCGTGTAGGTGTGGTTCTTTATTCAGGGCCTACCACACAGGGCGGTTCGGCAGGCGCGAACGATGCGGTTTTGATTTTACCTCTCGGTCGTTATGAAACAGGAACAAATGGTCAGTATTTGACCTATAACGTGTCAGGAGGCGGCAACAATACCACCGAAACAGTTTCGCTTAGTTCCAATGTGGTGTATGAAGGTACTGACGACGCACCCTTTAGAATAAGACCAAGCAAAACCGTTGTAGGCGGCACCTATACACAAAAGGGCATTATGTTGGCAGCTGATCAGCTTACCGCAGACGCTCTTGACACGACTTTAGAGGATGCGGTTCTTGGAACAATTCAGAGAAGACCGGTTATGGTGCTTATGTCGGACGGCGCACCAACCGTTAGCAGCACCGACTTCCAAAGTCCAACTTCGATTAACCTTGGTGACGGAACGGAAACGAGTGCGGCGCAGGGCTTTGTTAATCAGCTTACCGCCGCTTATGCAAAGAGCTTGGTAGAAGAAAAGTACGATACTGAGGCTCTTTTCTATACCATCGGTCTCGGCGTTTCTAATGATGCCGTAGCGCTCAGCGTTCTTGACCCCGATAATGAAAACGCATCGGTTGCTATAAACGATTTCTGGGCTCAGTGGAATAATACGGCTGTTGGCCGCACCGTAACCGTTCAGGCGAGAACTCAGTGGAGCGCAGCCAGAACCGTAACGAAAATTGCAGGTCTTGAACAAAACTATGTTGACAGATATATCGATGTCGAAAACGATAACAGTAGTCTTTCTTTGGGTGAAAAGCTGAAAGAGGCGTTTGCTGACATTATCGGAGAAATCAATTTGCAATCTAAGTACACTCCTACATTGATTACTCAGGTCGGCGATGACCATTCCGGATTTATATCTTTCGTAGATAAAATAGGTCAGTATATGACGGTTACCGATATTAAGGGTATTTTAATTAACGATACTCTTTATTCGGGCGCAGACCTCGCCTCCAATTTCGTGGCAGGTGGCGGAAATCTCGGAACATTCGATAATCCCACCGAGCTCGGTCACGAAATGGTGGCAGCGGTTCGTCAAAGAATCGGTCTTTCAAGCGATGACGAAGCAAGAACACTTATAGGTCTTGCCTATGAATACGGACAGATTCGTTTTACTAACGCCAACGATTATTCCAACTATATCGGTTGGTATGCGGATGAAGACAGTAACTTCCTTGGCTTCTATCAGGATGGCGTAACTAATATTACAGATCCTGATGCCGTGTATACTATTAAGTCCTATGGTTATCTTGGCGTAGAGCACGACTCCAATATGATGTATGCTACCGTTCAGGTAAGACATAACATCAAAACAGGAGAAGAAACCGTGGCTTTCGCGGTTCCTGCTGCGCTCATCCCCGTTATGACCTATAATGTATCGCTTAACGAAAACGGGGAACTTTTAGATATTGAGCTTAGCGGCTCTGATAGCCCAATTCGCCTTGTATATGAGGTTGCTCTTGATTCTCATATCAACGAATGGAACGTAAAAGAAGTTGTTTCAGCAGATTACCTTGCTGACGAACACAACGTTAATGCAGACGGTTCTGTGAATTTCTATACAAATGCTTGGGAGCATACCAACAGCACAGGCTATAATACAGTAAATACCTATTCGTATTTCAACCCGTCAAGACAGAATGATAAGTATTACTACACTTCCGATGCTCCTGTCTACGTTGATGATGCAGGAACCTTATATGAAGGTTCTTCTGCTCCTGATGCAAACGGTACCTACTACCGTGCATATACCGTTTATGAAGAAAACGGTTCGGTTCATACAAAGAGAGTGGTTTATCGTCAGTTATCTGTTGCAGCACTTGAAACTGCCGCACAGACTGAAGGCACAAGCAACTGGCATATTCCTAACGGAAACGTCCATGTTAACCTTTCGGGATATACAATAAACAAAGCGGTTAATGAAACCAACACTTTAAGTGTTGCAAATCAGCCCTTTGTAGATGTTTACGGTCACAATGTAAATGATGCCAACCATTCCTTCTATGTTGGTGCAACCCTTGGCAACAACGGTAAGCTGACACTTGATACTCAGACCGGTATCAAGCTTAGCAAAGAATTGGCAAATGGTGCAACCGTAACAGACCAAGCGTTTGAGTTTGTAATTACAAAAGCGACAGCATCGGCAAGTACAAACGATGTAATGCTTCTAAATGCTGACGGAACAGAAGTTCCAATGGATGACATATCCTTTGATAACGACGGTGTAGCAATTGTTTATCTCAAGGCAGGACAGACGCTCTATATCGGTGATTTGAATGCAAGTGATATAACAATTAAAGAAACCGAAACAGCAGGCTATATTCCAACAGTTACCGTAAACGGTATAGCATCTACCAATCCGGCAACTGTAACATTAATGAACAATCAGTTGATTGATGTTAATTTTGTGAATGCTGACAGAGGAACAGGAAATCTCACTATCGCAAAACAAGTAGAGCACGACTTCGGTCAGGATTATAACATTCCTGCAGATAAGCTCTTTACTATGCAGGTAACCTTAAGTGGTATTGGAACGGCAAATGCTACATTCACCGCAGAGCATACCAACGGCACCTATACCGATATCGAAACCGATGCTGGCGG
This sequence comes from Eubacteriales bacterium, assembly GCA_045533895.1. Lineage (GTDB taxonomy): Bacteria > Bacillota > Clostridia > Oscillospirales > CAG-382 > SFLA01. The sequence continues at coordinate 2,070 of JAZSIT010000173.1, read as the reverse complement.
ACAGTTTACTGTAACACTTGCTCACGGCGAACAGTTCGAGGTATTCGGTCTTCCTACCGGAACTGAGGCAACTGTTGTTGAAACTGCATACGGTGACGGCTTTACTCCTGCCTATTGGGATAACGGTGTCATCGGTGACGGCCAAGTAACTATTGTTAAGAATTCTACCGTGTCTGTCATCGTGGTAAACGATTACACAGCTGAAGAAGTATATCCTGTAAATCTCAATCTCGGAGGCACAAAGATTGTCAGAAACGCCGATAATGATGTTGTTGATAATTGGGATTCCGGTTGGGAATTTACAATGGTGCTTGAGCGCTATGGTAACAACGGTTGGTATGAGGTTGACAGAAAGACTGTCAATAACGGACAAAGAACTTTCTCCTTCGATATGTCCAATGAAGTATATAATGCACCCGGTGTTTACTCTTATCAGCTTTATGAGATTGAACCCGATATTGAGGATGAAGACCGCGTTGACGGTATGATTTATGACCTTGTATGGCATACTTTCTCGGTATATGTATCTGATGCAGATATGGATGGAAGACTTGAAATAGTTCGAATTCACTCTGACCATGCTGACAAGGATTTTGAACTGGTTGATGGTGAATACACCATTGAAGCAAACTTTGAGAATGTTCAGACCGTTACAGTTCCTGCTCTTGCAACTGTAGATATCAAAAAGAAACTTACAAACGATTCAGGCAGTCCGCTTGTTTCACTTGCAGGTTATAACTTTGGTCTCTATACTGATGAGGAATGCACCATTCCTGCGACTGTTGGAAACGGAATCGCAGCTATCAGCCTTAATCCTACCGATGCAGTCGGTGAGGGTTGGATTGATATTCAATTCAATCAGTCCGGTCAGTACACCTTCTATGTAAAGGAAATTGCGGGCAACATCAATGAGATGTCCTACAGCACCGAGGTTATTAAGGTTGTTGTAGATGTTGATATTCATTCTCAGAACGCAAATGTGCTTGTTGCTGATGTGTCTTATTACAAAGGTGATGGTGTATATAATCTTAACGCAGAAGGTCAAGTAGAATTCACTAATGAGTACGATCCAGTTGATACTGAACTTGCAATAGACTTTGTCAGCAAGGAACTTTCCGGTAGAACAATGAACTCAGCGGATAACTTCACCTTTGAAGTTCAACTACAGGATGGCACTACTGTTCTTACCGGCTCCAACAACGGCACAGAAACTGTTACCTTTAACGATACTTTGAAGTTTAGCAAGGTAGGAACCTATTTCTACAACATTGTTGAAACTTCTACAGACGGCAACGGCATTACAGTTGATAAAACAACTTACCGCATGACTGTAAACGTAACCGACACAAACGGACAGTTGACTGCTAATTATGTTCTTGTTAATGCTGTAGGTAACGAGGTTGTATTCAAAAACACTTATAAGGCGGCCGACACCACCTATGCAATCAGTGGCACAAAGAATTTGACAGGTAGGACACTTCTCAATGACGAGTTCACCTTCGTTCTTACTGAGGCATTGAATGCAAACGGTGACATTGCTGAAGGTGCTGACACCTACGAAGCACATAACGAGCATAACGGCGTGTTTGCCTTCCCCGAAATCACCTATACCGAAGCGGGAAATTACTATTATGTAGTAACCGAAAAGCAGAATAGCAGCAGCTCTTACGGTATCAAATATGACACTAATAAGTTTGTGGTGACCGTTACAGTCAGAGATGATACAGAAAACGGAAAACTCGTTGCCTCTGCAAATCTTGATGCTGACGATATCGTTTTCAATAACCGCTATGTTGCAAATCCTGTATCTAAGCGTATTGACGGTGAAAAGGTATTAAACGGTAAGACTCTCGTAGGCGGTCAGTTCAGCTTTGAACTCTGGCAGTCAAACAATGAATGGGGTTATGTGAATGCAGAGCCTATTCAGACTGTGGCTAACGATGGTAACGGAAACTTTGCATTCAGCTTTGTTGATTACACCACCAACAACGCAACTGATTTCACAAAGGTAGGCACCTACTACTATCTCATCAAAGAGGTAAACGGCGGTGCAACTATCAAGGATATCAC
>JAZSIT010000032.1:0-3531 GCA_045533895.1 Eubacteriales bacterium | reverse complement strand
CGAACATACTGTCAACAATGTTGTAAAACGCCTGGACAAGCATTGACAGCATTATAGGCACAGCCATTCCGAAAAGGAGCTTGCCTACGGGCTGAACGCCCATTTTGTTTTGTTGTAAGTTTTTATCCATTAGTATTCCTTGAAAATGATAAATGAGGAACGGGACGCAATGCGTTTCACGCACCGCTAAATGAGAAATTATTGTTGATTTTTGTTCCGCAGAACAAAAATCTTCCTTCATTCATCATTTCTCATTCATCATTCATCATTATATTTCTATTATTCTTATTTCTCCGTTTGCTACGCTTTGTCCGCAAACCTCTTCCGTCTTGCCGCTGTCGTTCCATACGGTGAGAATGCTTTTTCCGCCGTGAGTATACTTTGCCGCCCAGACTCCTGCGGGAATATCCATATCGGGCAGGTCGAAAGCGCCGTCGGTAAAGAAGGTACGGTACGGCTCACGAAGGTCGATTATCTTCTTAACGTACACCGCGTAATCGTGGCAGACCTCTATGGATTTTGCCTGTGCGCGGTAAAGCGCAACGTCAAAAATAAGCCCGAAGACAAAAGCATAGTTAAGATGCTTTTCCCAATCCTTGCACTGATCGTGGAGGAAACGGTTGGAAACGGGGATATCGGGGAAAACGTAACGGAAAATATAAGGGTACGCCTTGGGAGTATAGGTCATAGCCTCGCCGCAGCCGTGAACGTAGTCCACCTGAACGCTGACTCTGTCCATAACACCCTCGGTGCCGAAGGTGTATTTATCACCGTCCACCATTTTGCGCATTTCCGTAACCGTTTCGGTGCGGAGCTGACCGTCAAGGTCGATACGCTTGCCGTGGGTATGGGTAGAATCAAAGCACAGACGGAATGCACAGCAAAGCTGGTCAAAGAAGGTACCGTTTGAGCCGAGAGACAGATGTCTTCTCTCCAATTCGTACAGCTTGTTTCTCCATTCCTCGGTGCCGTGGCATCCGTTAACAAAGCATTTATGACCGTGAGTAAGCAGAGTGCCGTTGTTGGAGAACATATAAAACTCACGGTACTCGTTTTGCTCAAGATCCTTCATTGTATATTTGTAGCCCTCGGTACGGTAGTAATCGGTAGCTACGTCGATAATATGACCGTTGGCATAAAGAATTACCTTACCGCCCATATCATTGATTTCCTTGATAGCATCACGGAGCGCCTGCTCACCGCCCAGCAATTCGTCGGGCTGATAGTTGGGATAGCCGTTATCCATACCCTCCTGCCACCAAGCGAACAGAAGTATCATATCAATGCCGTATTTCTTTCCCTCCAGATACACACGGGGAAGGTCGGCATAGCGGTGGAATATCTCGCCGTGCTGGTGCTTCATAATAATTCTCTGCCAGCCGTTGAGTCTTTTTACGCTGTCGCTTCTGGTAATGGGCTTGAGATAACGGGATGCGCTTTCCTTATAAATATCCGCACCCTTGCGCCAATCTCCCTCTCGTACCGCAACGACGAAATCACCGTAAACAATGCTCTCGCCGGAATCAAGAACGGGATAAGAGGAGATGCAGGCACACAGATAAGGAGAATCTGCCTGCTCTCTGGGCTCACAGTACATGGTAAAGGTCGCCCAACGGCATTCCTCGTTGTGACAGCCCATATACATAAAGTATTCGCCGCTTTGGAAGCCCCACCAGGGCATTGAAAGGGCGGCGGGATATTCAAACAACGCCTTTATATTTTTATAATCTGCCGCCATATATTCGGTATGACAGGTCTCCACGTAACGGTGAGGGTCGGGAATACGTCTGCCCAGACCGTTGGGGAGATACAAAACGTCATCCTTAAGAGCGCCGTTAAGAGACAGAAAATCAAAAAACGGATACTGTAATTCGTTAAAGCGGACGGAGCTGTTGTTTTCCATATTTGCGCCGAAAACAAGGCGGTCGCCCTCGTTTTTAACGGTAAGTGTAAGGGAAATATTATGCACGGAGCCGTCGTCTGCCTTAAGGCAGGGGTAGAAGATCACCATTCCATCAGGGCTTTCGGTAACCTCGGGGGTGTCCTGCATACTTGAATACACGCCCATTTCACGGTTTCCGCCGGCAAAACCCATATCAAGATGAGCGCGCCAAAAGTCCCCGTTTTCGCGGAAAACGGGGGAAAAGCCCTCTGTATTGAATTTTATCTGTTTATCAAACCAAAATTTTATATTACTCATTTTTTATATTTCTTCATCGCACCACACGCATCTGCCGTTTTTAACGTAAACGGGCAGCTCCTGCTCTGTGTGGGAGATACAACGGTGGTTGGAACAAAGCTTATCTGTTTTTTCTGCGCCGAAGAGGATATCCTCACTCTCGTGCTCTCCGGAAAGGAGAAGCTTTATAAGCGCCATACGCATAAATTTGCCCCATTTTACCTGCTTAAAATAGCAAGCGCGCTCGTCTGCATCCACACCCACGGAAATTTCGTTTACTCTGGGCAGAGGATGAAGGACGATAGTATCTGCTTTTGCCTTTTCCATCTTTTCGGGGGTAAGAATGTATACGTCCTTAAGACGCTCGTACTGAGCGCGGTCTGCAAAGCGCTCCTGCTGAACTCTGGTCATATAAAGGATATCCAATTCCGGCATTGCCGCTTCCATATCCGCAATTTCCTCATACGCGATCTTTCCGTCTCCCAAAAATTCATATTTGACATAGCCGGGGAGCTTGAGTTCTTCGGGAGAGATCAGAACAAATTTAATACCCGTATAACGTGACATTGCCGCAATCAGGGAATGAACGGTTCTTCCGAATTTCAGGTCACCGCATAAGCCGATGGTCAGATTATTCAGACTTCCCTTCTTACGCTTGATGGTCAAAAGGTCCGTCAGCGTCTGTGTCGGGTGGAAATGTCCGCCGTCACCCGCATTGATGATCGGAACGGTTGCCGATTTTGCCGCAACGTAGGGAGCACCTTCTTTGGGATGGCGCATGGCAATGATATCGGAATACGCGCTGACCATGCGAACGGTATCGGCAACGCTTTCACCCTTGGAAGCGGAACTGTTCTGAGCAGCTGAAAAACCGATAACATTACCGCCAAGTTCGTACATAGCAGCCTCAAAGCTAAGTCGAGTACGAGTGGAAGGCTCAAAGAACAAAGTTGCCAGCTTTTTGCCTTTGCATTTTTCAGAATATTTTTTAGGGTTGTCGATGATATCGCACGCTGTCTCAATCATCTGGTCAATTTCTTGTGGAGTAAGGTCTATAATATCAATTAGACTTTTCATTGTTATTCCCCCGCGTTTATCCAACTTTCGTCTGATGGGTTATTTCTAAATGAAATCAATTTCTGAATATCTTCAGTCTGAATGTAGCCTTCTTGGGCAGCTACTTCAGCGATCACGTCAAAGTTTGTAAGAGAAATGTTCTTAACATTTGCTGCAGCAAGTCTCTCTAAACCTTTTTTCATACCGTAAGTAAAGATGCTTACGATACCTAAAACCTCAGCGCCAGCTTCTCTTAACACGTTTACTACTTCTAAAACGCTACCACCTGTTGAGAT
>JAZSIT010000176.1:0-6886 GCA_045533895.1 Eubacteriales bacterium | reverse complement strand
TACGGCAAAAACAACGCAACCGTAGACAACAAAGCCCTTACCGACGGTAAGCGCGCAAAGGGAACTGACCGTAATAACGGCGAATGGTTTTATATCAACGGCGGCAAGGGACTTAATTTCTTTTATGATCTCGGCGCACTTTCCTCTGTCGATACTCTTGTTGTCAGCTTTTTGGAATACAAGGACTGGGCGATAATGCGTCCCAAGTTCTGTACCGTTTTCCTTTCCGATGACGGTACCAATTGGTATAGGGTCGGATACTGCACCCGCGATGAAGGCGAACCCGTCATAAACGGTGAAAAACGCATGGAATACAAGTTTGAATTGGATAATACCTATGCCGCACGCTTCGTCCGCTTCCGTATTGAATGCGAGGGATGGTGTTATCTTGATGAATTCGAGGCATTCGGCACAAAGGCTGTAGGAAATAACACCGTCCGTCTTGAAAACAGCAGTTTTGTATCCGCTCCCTTCTATACCAACGATTCCGTGGCAGAATACGCAACCACCGAAAACACCCCCATTAAGGCTGAAAATATCAATATTATTTACCTCGACGACAACGATAAGGATAAGCCCAATGAAAATCTTCTCCTTCCTTACGTTGCATATCTGGATGAGGACGGCAATATAAAAGACACCTTTATGGATGGCTTTGCATATCTGCCCGCAAGCCCCCTGCCTTCCGGCGGGAAACCCCATCTTGAAACCGTTAAGTCCGATTGGGAATGGCTTTATAACGAAACCTTCCACGGCGTTTACGGCTTTGATGAGCTTGATAAAACTGTTTCCACTGTAAAGGATACTCTGGGCGCAGGATATGAGGATTACAAGGTTCAGGTATATATTACCATTCTTACCATGCCGGATACCCATGAAGACTTCGGCGATATAGACGACGACGGCGTAACCGAAACCTTTACTACCGCAGAGGGAAGAGAGAAGGTTGTAAGATGGTATATTCAGATGTGTCTGGATGAATTTGCGACTTGCGAATACAAAAATCTTGAACTGGGCGGCTTTTACTGGATGAACGAAGAAGTTACCTGGAGCAAGGACGATTCTCACGTTATCTCTCAGGTTGCGGATATCGTTCACGATATGGGCTCTTACTTCCTGTGGATACCTTATTACACCGCAAACCGTTATTTCACAGGCTATGAATTGGGCTTTGACCTTGTAAATATGCAGCCTAATGTAGTCTTTGACTTGGAGAGCCCCCTTTGGCGCTTCCCCTCTACCGCAATGCTCACAAAGCAAAACAAAATGTGCGTAGAGATAGAGCATACCCGTGAGGCAATGTCCAATATGGCTTATGCACGCAATTATATGCTGTATCTGTATTACGGCGCAGTTTACGGATATATGGATTCTATCCACGTTTATTATAACGACAGAAGCAATATTTCCGATATGGCCTATGACGATTCTCCGCTTTGCCGCCTGCAGTACGATGCCACATATATGTTTGCAAAGGGAAATCTTGATATTACTCCCGATACCAAGGATACCTTTAAGGCGGAAACAAATGAGGAAACCATACTTCGCGATACTCTTAATCCCGAAAACGGTTACTCGCTGTTTACCCTTGCGTCTATGCCCCAAAACGGCACCGTATCTCTTTCCGCAGACGGTACTTTCGTATATTATCCCGAAAAAGGTTTTACCGGAACCGATAAGTTTACTTATACCTATAACAACCTGCTCGGCGAGTCCGAAGAATGTGTTGTTGAAATAAGCGTAAAATAAAACATAAGGTAAGAGAGGCTTGTTATGAAAGATTATCCCGTAGTCACGGGCACATTCCTTCAGCTTTGGGCGTTTAAGTATTATTCTGTTTCCCAATGGGAAAACCATTTCAACAAGCTGCTTGAAGTGGGTATAGATACTGTCATCCTTCAGTGGACGGCAACTACGCCTTACGGCAAATTCAAGGATTGTTATTACGACACTTCTTTGGCGAATGGCAACTCCGATTCCGATTACGTGTGCTATTCTTCTTGCATTTCCCAAATGTTTGAAGCGGCAAAAACTACGGGGACCAAAATATATCTTGGGTTAAATATTTCCGATGAATGGTGGAAATTTTCCTCCCTCACCACCCGGTGGTCTGCATCCCAGGCAGATGCGGGAGTGAAGATAGCAAAAGAACTTTACGAAAAATATTATTCGGATTATACCGAAAACTTTGCCGGCTGGTATTGGGCTTGGGAGCTTTATAACCATATGTCGGGCAGTCTGGCTGCTGACTCCGCACAGTTTATTAATCTGTATATTGACGGTCTTAACGCTATCGACCCGTCCTTGCCTCTTATGCTGTCTCCCTTTATCTCGGATAAAGTTTCGGAAAACGTGACCGAATCCGTTTGGGATACCTTTCTTTCTGCCGCAAACTTCCGCAAAGGGGATATTTTCTGCTGTCAGGATTCTGTCGGCGCGGGACATCTTCCTCTTGAAAAGCTGGATAGTTATTGCGAAGCGATATATAAATCCGTTAGCAGGAAAGAGGGACTTATCTTCCGGGCAAACAACGAAAACTTTAATGAGAATTTCACCCCTGCAGATCTCGCACGCTTCGTTGAGCAGATGAAGATAACCGATAAATACGTTGCAGGACACGTAACCTTTGCATATTCCCATTATTATAATCCGGATAAACATCCCGATTTGCATCAAAAATATAAAAACTATTACGAAACTGGTAAAGTGAGTTGACGATAATTAAAATTATGTTAACCAGAAAAAAGCTTTTAATCTTTGTTTTATTAATATTTGCTTTTGCCCTTTTTCTTTGTGCTTGCAGTGAGAAACTGCCGGATACATCGGTTAATTCGGAACCTGACCAAAACGATGTGGAAGTCAGCGTACCGGAGTTTTCTTCCGCATCGGAAGCAAAACGGGCACTTGTAGCACTTACGGACGAAAAAATACATAAAGAGCTGTATACGGAAGAGTGGTATTCTCAATATCGGGAAATATTATCTCAGATCAATTCCTTGCTTCGCTCTCCTCCCGAGGATGAAAATCAGTGTATTTCTGCCTGCACACAGCTTTATGAAACCTTGCTTATCCATAAAGCAACTGCCCAATATTTGCGCAGAGATGTTCCGGTGGTATATATTTCTTGCCCCAAGGAAATCGGCAGGGAAGAGTATGTTGACGCTACTGTTCGTATTGTTGATTCAAAGGATGGCGGTAACGGCGATATCAAAGAAGATATCACCATCCGAGTTCGCGGCAATTCCACAGCTGTATCCGATAAAAAACCTTATAATATAAAGTTTGCGGAAAAAACTTCCGTGCTGGGTATGCCGGAAGGCAGAAAATGGTGTCTTATTGCAAACCATTTTGATAAAACCCTCATGCGCAACAAGCTCGCCTTTGATCTTTCTGCTTCCTTTGGCGATATATACGCTATTCAAAGCAAGTATTGCGATGTGTATGTAAACGGTGTTTTCAAGGGAAACTATCTTATCTGCCAGCCCGTGTCCGACGGTGTACTGGGCATAGATACTAAAAAGGGCGATTTTATTGTTGAGCGTATCGTGGTGTTGGAGGGTGAAAACGATTTCTTCCTTCGCGGTGACGCAGGATATGTTTTTGATACACCCGAGAGAAGCGAGCTTTCCCGCGATGAACAAAGGGAAATCATTAAGTTTATGCAGCAGGTGGATAACGCCGTTGCATCCGGAAACCAAAAAGAGATAACAAAACTTATCGATTTGGATTCCTTTGTATCGGCCTATGTTATACACGAAGTGTTAAAGGATTGCGATATAGTTACCGGCTCAACCTATTTTTACCGTAAGAACGGCGTGCTTTACGCAGGCCCTATATGGGATATGGACCTTTCCACCGGCAACGTTTCCCATTATTATTTTCAGGATAAATATCACATTTATAACAACGATTCCGGTTTTGGCGATAAAAGCGGCGACAGTGCATCGGGTATCTGGGCGCAGCAGGAATGGTTTTATTCCCTTATGCAGTGTAATTTCTTCCGCGATGCTGCTTCCCAAAAATATGCGGAAATGGCAGATGAAATTAAAAATCTGTATTCCGAAAACGGATATATTGATACCCTTTGCAAAGCCTACGGCGAATCCTTTGCCCGTAATTACAGTGACGCAGGCTGGAGCATAAGCGCTCCGTACTGCGATTATGAGGACGAAAGCCCAAATCCGACCTTCGAAGGTAACGTAACCGAGCTTAAGGAATGGCTTTCACGCAGAGATTCGTATTTACGCGATTATTTTAATATTAAATAATTTTATTAAAGGAGATATAAAAATGTCGGTAATTCATGTTGGTGCTTCCAATTTCGAGGAAGTTGTAATCAAATCCCAAAAGCCCGTTCTTCTTGATTTCTGGGCGCCCTGGTGCGGCCCCTGCCGTATGGTAGCGCCTATCGTTGATGAGGTTGCCGCCGAGCATCCCGAATACGTTATCGGCAAGGTAAACGTAGACGAGGAGGGTGATCTTGCAAAGAAGTTCGGTATAACCAATATTCCCACTCTCATCGTTCTCAAAAACGGCGAGGTTACCAACAAGGCTGTCGGCGTACGTCCCAAGGAAAAGATACTGGAGCTCTTTGAAGGCTGATCTTAATCGGCTTTCGGGTACATAGAACATGAAAAGAATTATTACTTTTTTCACAATTTTCATTATTCTTCTCACTCTCGTTTCCTGTAAGCAGGAGGAAGTGAGCGACGTAAGCATCCCGCTTGCACCGGATTTTACGGTTTTGAATCAAAAGGGTGAAAACGTACAGCTTTCAGATTATATAGGAAAGCCTGTTGTCATCAACTTTTGGGCTACATGGTGTCCGCCCTGCAAGGCAGAGCTTCCTGCTTTTGATAAAGCCTGTGCAGAGTATGACGATGTGGTGTTTCTTATGGTTAACCTTACCGACGGCAGCCGTGATACCAAGGCTGTGGTGGATGCATTTATTGCTGAAAACGGCTATACGTTTCCCGTATATTACGATACCGCATATTCCGCCGCATACGCATATAATGTATCATCCATTCCTGCTACTTACTTTATAAGTGCAGACGGCAGTGTGGCATCTTCCCACGTTGGAATGCTGGATTACGCAACGCTTGTTAGCGGTATAGAAGGAATAAGATAAAATTAAACCCCGAAAATCTTAAATTTTTCGGGGTTGTCTTATTTGTGTTATGTTTATTTAACCTGGAAAAACTCTATACTTTCACCTACGGGGCCGATACAGAATGCAATACGCGCAGCCAGTGGATAGTCCGCTTCGATAACAATATCCTTGGGCTCAACGGTAACGGCATAGCCTGCCTCTTTTACTGCGGCAATGCAAGCGTCGGTATCCTCAACATCAAAGGCGATATGACGCAGTGCGCCTTGGTCGGGCATATCGGGCGCGTTGGAAAATATCTCCATAACGCTGTTGCCGGTATCTACCATCGCACCAAGGTTATCATCCTTGCCCCAACGGCGTACCACGGGCATACCAAGCACTTGCGTATAAAAGTGCATAACCTTTTCATACTCTTTAACACCTTTTGCTTTTATTGCTATGTGGTGAATTCCTTTTGTAAGACTCATATATGTAAGAACTCCTTTTTCTTTTAGTATACCACATAAAACAAATGTGTCAATAACCTTTACAACAGCATTTTTTAGTGATATAATACTATCGAGGTGATACAAATGAAACTGTTATTCAAGCAGCGTATGTTTTCTTGGTTTGACAGCTATGATATTTATTCCGAAAACGGAGATACACTCTATACCGTGCGCGGTCAGCTCTCTTGGGGTCATTGTCTCAAGGTGTTTGACAAAACGGGCAGGGAAATAGGCACTGTAAAGGAAAGAATATTTACCTTTTTACCCAAGTTTGAGGTTTATATGGGTGATAATTACGTCGGTTGTATCAGCAAAGAGTTTTCCTTTTTCCGCCCCAAGTTCAATATAGATTTTAACGGCTGGCATATCGACGGCGATTTTTTCGAGTGGGATTATAATATTCTTGACCCCATGGGCAAAAACGTCGCCACAGTTTCAAAACAAATTTGGAACTGGACGGACACTTACGTTATCGACGTTGCCGACCCGCGCGATTCTGTCTATGCGCTTATGCTCGTGCTGGCAATAGATGCGGAAAAATGCTCCCGCTGAGATTGAAAAACCACACTTAACACGCTCCTTTAGGGGCGTGTTTTTTGTATAATTAACTTAAAAAAGTAAATCCTAAAACGGAAAAGATACAAAGCAGGGAGTGAAAAATAATATCTGAAGAAATGCTGGTGCGCTATTGCGCGCCAACCCTTGCGGGAATAAAAACGGGAAGTATGTTTTCTTGTCCCTTTGCCGATAAAGATTCGCTCCGCACATATATACGCAGGGTAAACCATTCCTTTTGCGGAAAAGGGCTTCGTGCGGTGCCTCTCAAGTTCCAAAAGGGCAGAGCACTCATATACGTTTACCGCCCGTCATATCTTGAGCGTGACCTAAAGCAGAACGGTGCAAATCGTATTCTTGCAAATCTTGGCTACGGCACGGAGCATGCGAATAAATGTGTGGCTTTTCTCCGCACACGTATGCGGGAAAACGGTGAATTTCCCCATGAAATTGGGCTTTTTCTCGGGTATCCGCCGGAGGATGTTTGGGGATTTATTGAAAACAAAGCAGTTAACTATAAATACTGCGGTCTGTGGAAGGTGTACGGAGACGCGGAAAGGGCAAAGCATACCTTTTTGCGGTATAAGCGCTGTACGGATTCCTATTGCGCTATGCTAAAAAAGGGAGACGGTTTAGACAGACTTGCAGTTTACGGTTAAGGCTTTTTTTACAGAAAGGAAATACAAAATGAGTAAAATCGCTGTTAAGTCGGAGGCCAAGCGGTCTTAGG
>JAZSIT010000072.1:0-28495 GCA_045533895.1 Eubacteriales bacterium | reverse complement strand
GAGGCCGCTGGTTCAAATCCAGTCACTCAGACCAACAATCGCCGTGATTATTTCACGGCGATTTTGCTTTTTTTACCATGAATATACGATAAAAACCGCTGCAAGAGCGTTATGCCTCGATTTGTCGTTTTTATGTACAATGGATATGTCAAAAACTGTCGGATTTTATGTATATTTATTCTTGACACAACCTTTATTCTCGTGATATAATTACCCAATTTATAAAATACGGTGTAATTTTATGCAGAAGCAAGAAGTTGAATGTAAATTGCCGCCGAATAAATGATAATTTTTCAACAACGCTCTGCTTATAATGAAGTTCCCGTGTGCTTTGCAAGGAGAAACGCATGAAAAAAACTTTAATATTCAACGGCTCCCCCAGAGTAAAAGGCGATACTGTAAGCCTTATTGATACTATATTGAAGGACCTTGAAGGTGAGTTCAAAATAGTAAACGCTTACCGTTCTTCTATCGCGCCTTGTATAGATTGCCGCTATTGCTATGAGAAGGACGGTTGTGCTATCAACGACGGTATGCAGGAGATATATAATTATATTCAGGAATGCGATAATATAATTATTGCTTCTCCCATATACTTTTCACAGCCTACCGGAAAGTTGCTCGATGTTGCCAGCAGATTGCAGACATATTTCTGCGCAAGACATTTCAGAAATGAAGAACCTATTCAAAAGCCCAAAAAAGGCGGTGTTGTTCTTGTCGGCGGCGGAGACGGCGATGTAATCAGCGCATACAAAACTTCTTGCATCTTACTTAACCACATGAATTGTGATGATGTCTATGAGGCCGTTTACTCTCACAATACCAATGCACGTCCTGCAATTGACGATGCAGAAGTTATTGATAAGATTAAACATCTGGTTGATTTTCTCAACAACGATTAGACATACAAAAAGGAGTATATATCATGTTCAAAGTTGTTTCCAATGAACCTCTGAACCCTACGGTGTTCAGAATGGTCGTTTCTGCGCCTGCGGTTGCAAAGAAAGCCCTTGCAGGTCAGTTTGTTATGCTTCGTGTTGATGAAAACGGAGAGCGTATTCCTCTTACCGTTGCCGATTACGACCGCGAAGCGGGCACAGTTACCGTAATTTTTCAGGCAGTCGGTGCTACCACCATCCTGCTTTCCAAGAAAAAAGCAGGGGAGTATATACAGGATTTTGCAGGCCCGCTCGGTAATCATACCGAAATTGAAGGCATTAAGAAAGTTTGCGTTATCGGAGGCGGTGTAGGAAGCGCTATCGCATATCCCGTTGCCAAGGCATTTGCGCAGAATGGTGCAGAAGTACACTCTATAGTAGGCTTTAGAAACAAAGATCTTATTATTCTTGAAAAAGAGTTTACAGAAATTTCCGATAAATTCTTTCTTATGACAGACGACGGCTCCGCAGGCGAAAAAGGCCTGGTTACCGACGCGCTTCGCCATCTGCTTGAAAACGGACAGTATGATGAGGTTGTTTGTATCGGTCCGCTTATAATGATGAAATTCGTTTGCATGGTTACAAAGGAATTTGGCGTAAAGACTATTGTAAGCATGAATCCCATTATGATAGACGGAACAGGAATGTGCGGCGGGTGCAGACTTTCCGTTGGCGGCAAAACCGTTTTTGCTTGCGTTGACGGCCCCGAATTTGACGGTCATCTGGTTGATTTTGATTCCGCCATTGCCCGTTCTCGTATGTACGGCGAATTTGAGCGCCATGCGAGAGAAGAAACCTGCAACCTTTTTTCAAAGGAGGTAAAGTAAAATGGCAAATATGACTCCCGAAAAAACTCCTATGCCCGTTCTCGATCCTATCGAGAGAGGTAAATGCTTTGAAGAGGTTGCTATCGGTTATACCGCAGAAGAGGCTTTTAATGAAGCACAGCGCTGTCTCAACTGCCCCACTCGTCCTTGTGTTTCCGGCTGTCCTGTTGGTATTGATATTCCCGGTTTTATAAGTAAGATAAAAGAAAATGATCTAGCAGGTGCAAAGGCTGTTATAAGTGCATCCAGCTCTCTTCCCGCAGTTTGCGGCAGAGTTTGTCCTCAGGAAAACCAGTGTGAAAAGTACTGTGTTCGCGGAAAGAAAGGCGAAGCTGTCGGTATCGGCAGACTTGAACGCTTTGTTGCGGACAACGCACCCGAAGCAGAAGCGAAAGAGATCACTCCCAACGGAAAACGTGTTGCCGTGGTAGGAAGCGGTCCCGCAGGTCTTGCCTGCGCAGGAGCACTTGCCGCAAAAGGATATGCAGTTACCGTATTTGAAGCTCTCCATACCCCCGGCGGAGTTTTGGTTTACGGCATTCCTCAGTTCAGACTTCCCAAGGAAATCGTTGCCAAGGAAGTTGAACAGCTTAAGAGGATGGGCGTTGAGATAATTACCGACTGTATTGTTGGTAAAACCGTACTTATTTCCGAACTCCGTGAAGAGTATGACGCGATTTTCATCGGAAGCGGCGCAGGTCTTCCCAGATTTATGAATATCGAAGGGGAGAATCTTTGCGGCGTGTATTCTGCCAATGAGTTTCTTACCCGTGTTAACCTTATGAAGGCTTATAGGCCTGATGGCACTACACCCGTTATGCGCCCCAAAAAGGCAATTGTTGTCGGCGGCGGTAACGTTGCTATGGATGCGGCTCGCTGTGCTCTCCGTCTCGGTGCGGAAGAGGTAAGTATTGTATATCGCCGCAGCGAAGAAGAGCTACCCGCCAGAAAAGAAGAAGTTGAGCACGCGAAGGAGGAGGGAATTATCTTCCGTCTTCTTACCAATCCCACGTGCATAAATGGCGAAAACGGCAGCGTTTGCGGAATGGAATGCGCTGTTATGGAACTTGGAGAGCCTGACGAGAGAGGCAGAAGAAAGCCCGTTGATACCGGAAAGCGCATCAATCTTGATTGTGATTGCGTAATTATGGCTATCGGCACCTCTCCAAATCCCCTTATCGTCCGTTCTGAGCCCGGGCTTGAAACAAACAAGCACGGCGGTATCGTTGTTGACGAAAGCGAGCAAACAAGCCTTGACGCGGTTTACGCAGGCGGTGATGCCGTTACCGGTGCAGCTACCGTAATTCTTGCAATGGGCGCAGGAAAAAAAGCTGCTGAAGAAATAGACAAAAAGCTTTCTTAAAATTACAGACAATAATCCGGCAAAAAACTGCCGGATTATTTTATAAAGGAGGAGACACTTTAATGATTATCAGACAAGCCGCCCCTGCTGATGCAGAACAATTAAAGACTTTATACTTTAAGCATTTAACAGCCTTTCCGCCTGCGGAAACACAAGATATGAATAAATGGCGTGAGTATATTGAACTTTTTGCCAATGACGATTATACAAGGCTTCTCGTTTGTGAGGTAGACGGAACTATAGTTTCTACCGTACATATAACCGTAATTAAAAATCTTACCCACAATCTTAGACCTTACGCTGTTATTGAAAATGTTGTGACACATTTTGATTATCGGTGTAAAGGTTATGCTTCAGCATTATTGAATGCGGCTACAGATTTTGCCGAGGAAATGAATTGTTATAAAATCTTCCTTGAAACCGGGTCAAACAAAGAAAGTACACTAAACTTTTACAGAAACAACGGTTTCGCTATTGATGAAAAGCATTCATGCTTAAAAAGACTGTAATAATACAATAGGGAAAACCAAACGGTTTTCCCTTGCTTTTTAGTGTTTGCAGGACTGTACCTCGGTATATCTGACGAGGATTATATCCTCGCCGATACGCTCGATGTTTTCCCATCTGATATATATTCGGTTTTTACCCGGAAAAAGACCGCTTTTTGCAGGAATGGCAAGCCGGAGTATTTTTCCGCACTCTGTATCGATATCCGCGTCACAAACATAGCCCAAACGTTTACCATCGCAGAGATTTACTACTTCTTTATCACTTATATCGGAAAAACTGACTATCATACTATCTACCTACAGAAGTATACATATTAGCCCACCGCTGCCTTCATTGATTATGCGCTGGAGAGTTTCTGAAAGTTTGCCGCGAGCGTCTTCGGGCATGTGGGCAAGTTTTGCGTTTATCCCTTCGCCGATAAGCTCATAAAGCGTCTTGCCGAACATATTTGAGCCCCAAATCTTCTTTGGATCCTCTTCAAATTCGTGAAGTAAATACTTAACCAATTCTTCTGATTGCCGTTCTGTACCTACGGTTGGAGACAGCTCCGTCTGTATATTTGCTTTTATCATGTGTATTGACGGTGCGGACGCTTTTAGTTTTACCCCGTATCCACCGGGCTGACGAACTATCTCCGGTTCATCAAGGGTAAGATCATCAATTCCCGGCGTAACTATTCCATATCCGGTGCGGTTTACCTCTTCAATTGCCTCTGCCACTTTGGCATATTTTTCATTAACCGTTTTCAGCTCACCTAACAGCGAAAACAGCGACTTTTCGTCATTTATATCAAAGCCCGAGAACTCGCCCAAAGCCGAATAGAACACGTTTTCCGGCAACACAACAGATATCTGTGAAGTTCCGTCGCCCAAATTCACGTTTTCCGTTTTTGCAGTAGCACCGTTTGCAGATGTAAGATTGTTAAAAACATATCTTATCTCACCGGTTCGTTTAATGTTCATTACCGCTTTTGTTATGGTATCGTAAAGCTCGCTTTTAATTTTACCTCCGGGCTGAACATCGATCCAAGAGGGAAGTGCAATTCTGATTTCACTTACGGGAAATTCATAAAGTATGGCGCGCAATATCTCCTTGATATCGCCCTCGCTCATTTCCGCGCAGTTAACGGGAATAACCGGCACATCGTATCTTTCTTCCAACTGTGCAGCAAGTAAAATCGTATGTTCATCGTTTGGATTTGTTGAATTAAGTACTACAACAAAAGGTTTACCTGTGTCTTTCATCTCGCGGATTATACGAGCCTCAGCATCTTCATATGCGTTTCTTTCTATTTCTCCAATACTTCCGTCAGTGGTTACCACTATACCGATTGTAGAGTGCTCGGTCATTACCTTTTTTGTTCCCATTTCAGCCGCCTCGTCGAAAGGCATAGGCTCCGGTGACCAAGGGGTCATGACCATTCTGGTCGCGCCGTCCTCAATATGTCCGATTGCACCGGGAATAATAAACCCTACGCAATCTATCATCCTCATTCTGAAATTAACGTTTTCGTCCAAACGTATTGATGCGGCTTCTTCAGGCACAAATTTTGGCTCGGTGGTCATGACGGTTTTTCCGGAGGCAGACTGCGGCATTTCATCACGCGCTCTTTCTCTCTTTGTCTCCGATTCCATAAAAGGAAGCACCAGCGTATGCATAAAACGGTTTATAAGTGTCGACTTACCCGTTCTGACAGGACCTACCACGCCTATGTAAATATCTCCTTCCGTACGCTTTGCAATATCGTTATATATTGTTAGGTCAGTCATTTTTAATCCTCCAGATATTATTTTCAATATACAGTATTCAAATTTCAAAAAGTATATGCAAAGAATATTAAAAAATGTTTGACAAATTCTGCTGTTGGTGATAAGATACAAGTGTTAAATTAATTGTTTTGGAGGTTTCTGATGGCAGAATTCAAACGAATAGGCGTGCTCACTTCCGGCGGCGATGCTCCCGGCATGAACGCGGCAGTACGTGCCGTTACTCGTCTTGCTTTATATAAAGGTGTTGAAGTTTACGGTATATATAACGGATATCAAGGTCTTATTGACGGACAGATAAAGCCCTTGGGCGCAAGAGACGTTTCATATATTATTAATCGCGGCGGCACAATGCTGTATACCGCACGCTGTCCCGAATTCAAAACTAAGGAAGGCGTAGAGAAGGCGGCTGCAAAAGCCCGTGAATTTGGTCTTGACGGTATCGTAACCATCGGCGGCGACGGTACATTCCGCGGTGCGGTTGACCTTACTGACGCAGGTATTCCTTGTATCGGTATTCCCGGTACTATTGATAACGATATCGCTTCTACCGAAATGACTATCGGCTTTGATACTGCAATGAATACTGTTGTTGACCTTGTAGATAAACTGCGCGATACCAGTGAGAGCCATTCCAGATGTACAATCGTTGAGGTTATGGGTAGAGATGCTGGAGATATTGCTCTTAATACTGCTATTGCTGTTGGTGCGGTTACAACAGTTATCAAGGAGATACCTACTGATTTCGATCATGTTTTTGAAAAAATGATTGAAGCACGTAAAGCGGGCAAGCGCAATTTTATTATAATTACCGCAGAAGGCATGGGACACGAATACGGAGAGGAACTCACCAAGCTTATTGAGCACAGAACCGGCATTGAAGCCCGTTTTGCTCGTCTGGCACACATCCAGCGCGGCGGCAGTCCCACACTTCAGGACCGTGTTCTGGCAACAAAAATGGGTTGTGCCGCAGTTGAAAGTCTGGTTTCCGGCCAAATGAAAAAGGTTGTTTGTCAACGCCACAACAGCATCATTACTATGGATATACACGATGCGCTTCAGGTTGATAAACTTATGAAAGGTAAGCTCTCAAAAGAAGAACAAAACAAAATACCGCCCAACGTGCTTTATGATATGAAAAAAATCGTTGCGGAAAAAGAAGCTTACAAGCAGTATCTTAACTATATTATCGACCATATAACTCTGTAATACAAAAACAGGCAGCTCCCGCGCTGTCTGTTTTAATATAAAAGGATTGTATTTGTGAAAAAATTTATATGTCTTATTATCGGCGTTATTCTGTCGGTTGTCGCCGCAGGATGCACAACATCAAACGTTTCAAGCAATATTTCTGATACTTCAAGTGTTTATATATCTGAATCGGCGGTAGAAGATGTATTTGCGGATACTTCTCTGCAAGACTATATATCCGAAAATAACGATTGCAGCGAACCGGAGGAAAACAGCGAAGCCGAGGAAAGTTTTGTTTCCGAAGAAAGCAGTAAACCCGAAATATCGATTGACGATACTTCTGGTTACACGGAGGATACAGAAACAAGTAAAATCGAAATTTCTTTATCGCCAAAGGATTTTTCCGCGCAGCAAGTATTCGTTTATAATATAAATACAGACGAGTTCTGCTTTGAGAAAAACACAAATGAGGTTATAGTTCCGGCAAGCATTACAAAGCTGTTAACGGCATTGTATGCGCTGGAAAGCGCGCCTGCCGAACTTTCTGTAAAGCCGGGCGATGAGTTGTTTTTGTTAAAGCCTAACTCATCAGTTGCAGGTCTGCAGTTCAGTGACATCTTTACTTTGGAACAGCTGGTAGCAGCCATGATGTTGCCTTCCGGCAACGACGCGGCCTACACAACAGCCGCTTCTGTAGCCAAATATATTGCCAATAATCCCTATTTATCCGGCAAAGATGCTGTAACTCAATTTATGTCCGGGTTAAACCAATATGCTCTATCTATCGGTTGTACCGATACTAACTTTTCCGTACCCGACGGCTATGCATATACCGACCAATATACCACCGCCCGTGACTTGGTTTTAATTGCAGAGCGCGCTATCCAAAACCCTATAATATCAAAATATACCGCTATGTCGGAATATTCTTTTACTACGGAAAACGGACACGTATTTAATTTCAAAAGCACAAATTCCCATCTTCATACTTTTTCTCCGTATTACAGAGAAGGCGTTACCGGATTAAAAACCGGAACACTTAATCTTTGTTCCCTTCTTGTAAGTTTTGAAATTCAAGGCGATACATATATTATTGGTATTATTAATTCCGCTACTCATGAAACAAGATTTGAAGATTCTTGCAAAATTATTGATTTTCTCATTCAAGCATATAACTAAATCACCTTGTTAAAAACAGCCCGAAGAATAAACTTCGGGCTGAAATTTTACACAATATACCTTCTGGGCACTCTGTTCTTAACCGAGCACACTATCTCGTAATTAATCGTTGACGCCTGTTCGGCAAGACGGTTAATATCGGTATCGTTTTCAAACACAACGACTTCATCACCAACGTTACAAAGGGCATCATCCACACGGACAACACAAAGGTCCATACAGATATTACCTATGACGGGAAGATCATTACCGTTGATACGAAGTGTCGCTTTTCCGGAGAGGATTCTGGAAAGTCCATCCGCATATCCAATAGAAACTACAGCTTTTCTTATCTTCTTATCTGGTCTGTAATTTCTGCCGTAGCTTACTGAATCATCCTTATTTATCTCCGAAACCGAAGAAACTCGCGATACCAGTTTCATTGCGGGTAAAAGTCTGGGGTCTTTGGTGGAAGGGGAAGGGGAGAGACCGTATAAGATTATTCCCGCACGCACCATATCCAACTGCATTTCGGGATAGTTAAGTATAGCCGCACTGTTACAGCAGTGGCGTGTTCCGACTTTTATTCCGCGCTCTTCAAGGACATCAAGAAGCGCTGTAAAGCATCTAAACTGTGTATGGGTAAAATCGCTTTCAGGGCAATCACTCTCTGCAAAATGGGTAAAGATTCCGCAAATATTAATATTATCAAGCAGAGATATTTTTTCTATCTCATTTGCGGCAATTTCGGTATCTGAAATATTATGGCAATATATTCCCAGCCTGCTCATTCCCGTATCAACCTTAATGTGCACATTTATCTTAGCGTGCTTTGAGAGAGAAAATGCAGAAGAATAACTGTCTACAGTTTGGGTAAGACAATATTTCTCAAGGAGGGGAGCGTAAGCTTCGTCGGTTATGCCGAGAATAAGTATTTCACCTGTAATTCCGTTTTCTCTTAAAACAATGGCCTCCTCAACACAGGCGACCGCAAAATTGTGCGCACCGCATTTTTCCAAAGCTCGGCAAACCTCAACGGCACCGTGTCCGTAAGCGTCCGCTTTAACGACAGACAACAATTTCGTTCCGGAGGAAAGCTTACCGGTGATATATTTATAATTTGAGATTATAGCGTTAAGATCGATTATCGCTTCAACTCTTTTTTTACTCAACGTTCTTCCTCCGATTCCGTTAGTGTATACTCAAAAACCCCGTAAACGGTTTCCGCAACCAGCTTACGAACAATCTCGCTATCTTTGTTATAATACACCAAAAATCTCGAACTGTCAACAATTATTACAAAAGCGCCTTCATTGGAAACCACTGTTTCCGTTTCGGAACCTGAAAACGCTCTCCACAGAATATCAAAAGAATAAAGGGCGGAAAATGAATACAAATCGGTTTCAAGAACATAATCACCGTACTCTGCGCTGCTGCCGGTATCCGTAATGCGCACCTTCATACCTTTGAATAAACCGTCCTGCTGTAAAAACAAGCGGGAAGCCGGAGAATATGTATATTTTACTCCTTCACAGGAAAAATCAACCGTTTCTTTTTCAAAAAAATATTTTAATTTATTTTGCTCATTTGCTGTACAAGCGCTTAAAACTAATATGCTGATTAAAATTAACGCAATAAATTTATTCATAAAACCTCTCCTTTAAGAGAGGCTAAAATACTAACCAAGAAGTTTTCCGATAACCTTCGGAAGATCTGATGGAATAACTCCCGAAAGACCGTATTGTTCGGAAAGAATTTCTCCCGCTTTACCATGGATATTAACGCCGATAACAGCCGCAGAGAAAGTATCGTAACCTTGCGCAAGCAGAGAACCTATTACTCCTGCAAGCACATCTCCGCTGCCTCCTTTTGCGAGAGCGGAATTGCCCGTCTCGTTTATTACGGTTTGATGACCAAAAGAAGCAATAATCGTCCTATGTCCTTTTAAGACAATAGTAGTATTGAAGTTTGCGGAAAATTCTTCGGCATATCTCACTGCATCTTTACATATTAGTTCCGGCGGTATTCCGATAAGACGGGAAAACTCCACAGGATGGGGAGTAAATATTATATTTTTAGTGTTTGCCTCTCTTAATATATCTTTATTCCGAGAAAGAAAATTTATTCCATCCGCATCTATAACAGTGGGACAATCAAGAGACAGAATTATATTGCGAAGATCATAATCAAATGTATCGGAAATACCACAGCCTATCACAGCAGATTGGGCTCTTATACCATTAAAATCATTTGCCTGCAAATTAATAACCTCGGGAAGACGGACACGGACAGGCATACATACAGCTTCGTCCGCGCATAACCTGACCAAACCGCACCCGCTCCTTAACGCGCCCTCGCAGCAAAGAAGAGCGGCACCTGTGTATTTTTTGCTTCCGCAAAGCAGTTTTACACAACCAAAGATGCCTTTATGTGAATTCTCCGGCCGTTTTTTTAACATAGATGTAATATCTCTCATTAAATCACTCCCTATGTTATAATTTTAACACTAAATTTTAGTTGTGTCAAATATTTTCAAATTTGGACAAATTATTAATTTTATTCACATTCTATTGAACTTTTGGTTAATTAAGGTTATAATTATATTATAATAATCAGGGAGATAATATAAATGAAAAAAATCATCGCATTTTTTAATGAATACAGCAAGCTTATTACAAAGTTCTGGATTTACCAGGTGACAATGTCCGTTTTAGGGCTTATGGTTTCCTGGCCTCTGGCGATAATGCTCAAGGATGACCCCAAGTATTCTTTGTATATGACTTTGGCAGTAATTTGCACCGCAGGATTTTTCTGCTTTTTAGTATACGATAGTCTTAATCAGTTTGGGCTTAAATATTCAATAAGAAAAAGTACGGCTTCCGAGTTGCCGGTACCTGAGGATAGCATCGGTCTTAAAATTGCCGCCTTTGCCTATGCTCCCACTGCGTTACTTATACTTATCTACTTTATATTCTTCTTGTGCGGTTTTGGTCAGGGACAAGGCGTTATGGTTTCTGTTATTTATATTGTTCCTATCCACTCAATGTATAACGCAGGCTGGTTGGCGTTATCCGGTCAACATGAAGTTGCGCGGATGGTATTTACCATAGCGTCTTTAATGCCCGCATCTTTCTTTTCTTGGCTTGGCTTTTATCTTGGCGTACGCAATAAAGGCGTTCTCTTTAGAGAAAAGGTAAATAAAGAATAATCTTTGTTACTCGTTCATAGTGTTACTTTGAAAGTGAGTGATATCTTGAACGAGTACAACGATAAAAAAACAACACTAATAATAGCTTTTTCCCTTTGTTTTGTTCTTCTTGTATTTTTTTGTTTCGCAATGCTGTTCACCGCAGCAGGATATAATACTTTTTCCTATTCATCTGCGGTTAACGCACCTATTGTCCAGATTAACCGACCTACAGTAGTTATCGATGCGGGACACGGGGGCGAAGACCCGGGAGCGGTAATAGGCAATATAAAAGAAAAGGATATTAATCTGCAAATTTCCCTGCTTTTAGGTCAATTATTTGAAAATAACGGTTACAACGTTGTATATACAAGAAAAGAAGATGTGATGCTTTATGAGCAGGGTCAGGAAAACCGAAAGAAGCATTATGACCTTTATAATCGCGTAAAATGCGCTTCACAATACGAAGATGCCGTGCTGATAAGTATCCACGTTAACCGTTTTTCTTCTCCTAAATACAGTGGTCTACAAGTGTTTTACACAGATAAAAACGACAGTGCAGTTCTGGCAAAGCAGATTCAAGAAAAGGCACGCACGTTGCAGCCCGCAAACAACAGACTTGCAAAAGACAGTAAAAGCAGCATATATTTGTTGGATAAATATAACGGAACCGGAGTTCTTGTAGAATGCGGCTTTATTTCTAACGACGCTGAACGGGAAATGCTGAACGACAGAGAATATCAAAGAAAACTCGCGCTTACTGTTTATACGGCAACTGCCGAATATTTTAACGGAGTAAAAAAGTGAAAACTAATTACGTATGTACCTCCTGCGGCTATTTTTCCGCAAAATGGTATGGAAAATGTCCCGAGTGTAATGAATGGAATACCTTTGAAGAACAGGCGATTGAGGCTGCTTCCAACACAAAAAATGTTGCAAAACGCCGCAAAAGTTACGATACTCCGCCCGTTTCTTCAAAAGCACGCAGAATTTCCGAAATCGACATTACAGCCGAACAACGTTTTTTAACGGGTATCGGCGAATTTGACCGAGTGCTTGGCGGCGGTCTGGTGAAAGGAAGCGTAGTTTTGCTTTCCGGTGAACCGGGAATCGGTAAATCCACCTTACTTTTACAGTTATGCCAAACTGTAGGCGTAAACGGCTCTATTTTATATGTAAGCGGTGAGGAATCTCCGTCCCAAATAAAGCTACGCGCAAAAAGGGTAGGGGTAGATGCGGAAAACCTTCGCGTTCTCTGTGAAACCAACGTTTCTTCAGTCATTCCCGAAATTATCGGTGTACAGCCAGATATAGTTATAATTGACTCGATTCAGACAATGTACGATGAAGATGTCGCATCGGCACCCGGCAGTGTCACACAGGTCAAACAGACCGCGCTTGCTCTTATAAACAAAGCAAAAGAAGAGAATATTTCAATAATTCTCGTTGGCCATGTAAACAAAGACGGCGCTATAGCGGGCCCCAAGGTTCTGGAGCACATGGTTGACGCGGTGCTGTATTTTGAAGGTGACCGACAGCATTCATACAGAATTATCCGCGCAGTTAAAAACAGATTCGGATCAACAAACGAAATCGGCGTTTTCGAAATGGTGGATGACGGTCTTGCGGAAGTCGAAAATCCATCGGAAATGCTTATGGCACAGAGACCTGTCAACGTGCCCGGAAGCTGTGCCGTGTGTGTTTTGGAAGGAACTCGACCGATTATAACCGAAATTCAAGCGCTGGCAAGTCCTACGGTATATCCGTCACCGCGCAGACTTTCCGCCGGTTTGGATTATAACCGCGTGTCTTTGGTATTGGCGGTGCTTGAAAAAAGACTGGGAATACGTTTTTCAACATCCGATATTTATATGAACGTTGCAGGCGGCCTACGGCTAGACGATCCGTCCTGCGATGCCGCAATCGCGCTGGCACTCATTTCCACTCAAAAAGACGTACCTATACCTGAAAATTTAATAGTTTTCGGCGAAATAGGTCTCGCAGGCGAATGCCGCAACGTAAGCGGTGTAGAACAGCGTATAAACGAAGCAGAGCGTCTAGGGTTCAAACGTATAGGAATACCGAAAAAATCGGTTGAGCGGCTTAAGAAGCGGTCACGGCAAATCGAGATATATCCGCTGAGAAGCGTCTACGATCTGTTAAAGCTTGCGGAGAATCAATAGGATTAAAAGGGCAACTGTCAATTCCGGTTATATAACCGATTTCATTTATACAGTTGTCTTTTTTACATATACCATCTATATTATAAGGACAAATTTCCGCACAAGGGATATCCATGTTTTTTCACCTCAAACAAATAGTTCCCAAATCCGTAACAATTTATTCATATTTTCAAATGTAATTTTCAAGCAGGGAATGATAATGAAATTCTGCGTACCGAATCTACCTGAAAAACAAGTTAAAACAGCGTTTGTATCATCAATTTTATCCGATGAAATCAAAGTAAATTTAGAATTATATGGTGTGAAACCAATCAATGCACCCATATGTCCTACGCTTAATAGCGAGCTGTCTTATCATCCTGATATTGTATTAAACAATCCCAAAACAGGATTGTGGTATACGGTAAGCGCAACAAATATGAACAAATTGTTAACAAAAGGAAAAGCAACGTTGAGTTCAAAATATCCGGAAGATTGTAAATACAACTGCTTTATAATCGACGGAACACTTTATGGGGGCAAGAAAGTTGCAGATGAAATTATAGCCTGCGCCACAAAACGAGTTATTCTGGCTCAAGGATATACCAAGTGTTCAACAGTAATACTTAGTAATAAGGATTTTATAACGTCAGACCCGACAATTTACAAAGCGTTGCAAAATGACGGCAAAAACGTATTGAAAGTAACTAATAAGGGCATTTTACTTAAAGGATATTCCTGTGGATTTATAGGAGGCTGTACAGGTGTACTGGGCAGCAAAACGCTGGCGGTAATGGGAGACGCAAAACTTTTAACCGATTATGAAATAATAAAAGATTTTTGCAATAATGTTGGCTATCAAATAATTTCGTTATCAAAAAAACCGCCTTATGATTACGGAGGCATATTACCGATTACGGAAGATGATTAGCTGCCGTTTATAAGAATAAAATCAAAACCCGTTATTCAACGTTATATACCGTTTATTTCTTGTATATCCTTTCCCCAAATTATACAAAATTTTCATTTTGTATAATTACTAATATCTTTAGATATTATAATAAACATATCCCCTCCGACTGTTAAACGGAGGGGTTTTGTGTTTTTCGTTATTAATTATACAAACAAACTAACAATGATGCCGGTAATTACACCGAATCCGTAAAGGACCGCAGTAATCGCAAGGTTCTCTTTAAGATTCTTGTTTGCTCTGTACAGAACGATAAGACCAACACCGGCGTTTACACAGACACCGGACACTAATTGACCCATACTAATCGCATTTTCTACATAAAGATCTGTAAGCAATATTGAAGCCGAACAGTTGGGTATGAGACCAACCACGGCAGTTACAAGTTCGCCAACAACAGGAACAGAAATTATAATCTGTTGAAGATTATTCTCCCCTATCAGTTCGAAAATAATATTCAGACCGCAGGAAACCGCAAACACAATTAAAACAATTTTCAATGTGTGCTTAATAGCGGAAACCAGTACACTATCATGTTCACAATGGCAGTTTTCGCTTTCACACATATGTTCTATTGTTGGACGCTGTTTTCTTTTATAGATAATATCTACTACAAAGCCAAACAATACACCTGAAAGAAATTTTATTAGCAAAATTAATAATATTTCTTTTGCAGGAATCGAAGCTGATATTAATATCGGAATCATTTCATCCGATGTAGATAGAAATACCGCTAAAAGTGTTCCTGTTGTTACAGTTCCGACCGCAAACAAGGAAGCGGCGGCGCCGGAAAAGCCGCACTGCGGTATCAGTCCTATCAAACTGCCCAACAACGGTCCTGCTTTGCCGGATGCAGCAATTATTTTATTCGCTTTTTCTCCTGCTTTATGCTCAATCAGCTCGATAATTAGATATGTAATAAATAGTATCGGCAATACAATCAGAGTATCTTTGAGCGCGTGTACAACCGCATGCAGCATCAGATTTTGTCTCCTTGTACAAAAGCAACTCCCCTGCCCCTAGTAAAACAGAGGCAGGGGGAAATAAACTTACTTTATCTCATGAATATTTACGTGATATTTTGCTTCGGCTGCATTTGCAACAGCCTGTGCAACCTTGTCGCCTTCATTTCTCTTTTCAAAGAACTTGGTCGCAACCTGGTCAAAGAGAGCATAAGACAAAACATCTTCATCCTGCTTCATATACTGTGCGCACTTTGCACGAAGAGTATCAAGCTCGGGCTGGAGATTATCAGCAGGACGGCAAGTGATGGCAGGCTCGTCACCGATGATCTTCTTTCTAAATTCGGGATCGATATCAACGGGAGTCTTACCGTAATCGCCGCGTACAACGCCCTTGAACTCCTTGGTTACAGTCTTGTAACGCTCGCCCATAAGCACATTAAATACTGCTTGAGTACCAACGATCTGAGAAGTAGGAGTTACGAGAGGAACCTGACCTGCGTCAGCGCGTACTCTGGGTACTTCTTCAAGAACCTCCTGAAGCTTATCAGCCTTGCCAGCCTGCTTAAGCTGGGAAAGAAGGTTGGAAAGCATTCCGCCGGGTACCTGATAAATAAGACCGTTTACATTAACTTTAAGCATCTTGGGGTCAAGCTGACCAGAGGCTATATACTTTTCACGAAGGGTGTTAAAGTATTCAGCAGCTTCGTTAATCTTATTAAGATCAAGACCGGTGTCGAAGGGAGTGCCCTGGAAGGTAGCGACAATAGGCTCCGTAGGAGGCTGGGAAGTACCGCCTGCAAGAGGAGAAAGTGCGGTATCAACTACATCTACCCCCGCTTCAACTGCCTTCATGATGGTCATAGAAGCGATACCAGCAGTATAGTGTGTATGAAGCTGAACGGGAATGTTGCAGATGGACTTGATAGCAGTAACGAGATCATAAGCATCGTAAGGCTTAAGAAGACCTGCCATATCCTTTATACAGATTGAATCTGCGCCCATTTCTTCAAGAGTTTTTGCATATTTAGCAAAGTATTCATTAGTGAAAACTTCGCCTGTGGTATAAGAAAGACAAGCCTGAACGTGTCCGCCCTCTTTCTTGGTGGCATTGATAGCGGTCTTAAGGTTTCTGGGATCGTTAAGAGCATCAAAAATTCTGATTATATCAATACCGTTTGCGATAGATTTCTGAACGAAGTATTCAACAACGTCATCTGCATAATGTCTGTAGCCGAGAATATTCTGGCCGCGGAACAGCATCTGAAGTTTAGTATTTTTAGCGTGGTCACGGATGGTGCGAAGTCTCTGCCAAGGATCTTCGTTAAGGAAGCGCAGACAAGAGTCAAAAGTAGCACCGCCCCAAGCTTCAAGAGAATGATAACCAACCTGATCAAGAATATCCAGCGCGGGAAGCATCTCTTCGGTAGTCATTCTCGTAGCGATAAGAGACTGATGAGAGTCACGAAGAATTGTTTCAGTTATTTTAAGTGCCATAATATTTATTACCTCCGATTATCTGAAAATAGTGAGGAACACGCCGGCTGCAACTGCGGAACCGATAACACCGGAAACGTTGGGGCCCATAGCGTGCATCAGAAGGAAGTTGGAAGGATTAGCCTTCTGACCCTCAACCTGGGAAACACGTGCCGCCATAGGAACTGCGGAAACACCTGCGAAGCCGATGAGAGGATTGATCTTGCCGCCGGTAACGAGATACATAACTTTGCCAAACACAACACCGGCTGCGGTTGCAAAAGCAAACGCGCAAAGGCCAAGCACAAGAATGCCGAGAGGACTGGTGAGAATAGTAGCGGGATTGCTGAAATCGATAGAGCCAAAGAATGCATCTGCGGTAGCAGTAGCACCGACAGAAATACCAAGCAAGATAGTAACGATATTACAAAGTTCATTCTGCATGGTTTTTGCTATTCTATCAACAACACCGCTCACTTTAGCAAGGTTACCGAGCATAAGAGAACCGATAAGAGGAGTAGCGTCGGGAAGGATCATGCAGATTACCAAGCAGGTAACTACAGGGAACAAAATTTCTTCGGTCTTTGAAACGGGGCGAAGCTGTTCCATCTTTACGGAACGTTCCTTCTTAGTGGTAAGCAGTCTCATTATAGGAGGCTGAATAAGGGGTACCAGTGCCATATAAGAATATGCGGCAACAGCAATTGCGCCAAGAAGCTGAGGTGCCAAATCCTTGGTAACGAGGATTGCTGTAGGACCGTCTGCACCGCCGATAATACCGATTGAAGCAGCTTCAAGAGAAGAGAAGCCGAGGAGCATTGCGCCTATAAAGGCTGCAAAAACACCGAACTGGGCCGCAGCGCCGAGGAGCAAGCTCTTGGGGTTAGCAATAAGAGGCTTAAAGTCGGTCATCGCGCCTACACCCATAAAGATGAGACAAGGATATATACCGAGCTTTACACCGAGATAAAGGTAATCAAGCAAACCGCCGTGTGCGGCAAGTTCTGCCCAATTAATGTTGGCACTGGATTCCTGAACAAAATAATTCATATGGAATATTTCGCCAACGGGTATATTGGTAAGAAACATACCGAATGCTATAGGAAGCAGAAGCAAAGGTTCGAATTTGAATTTGACCGCAAGAACCAAAAGAATAAAAGAAATTGCAATCATCAAAATATTGCCGACCTTAAAATTTTCTACTCCGAATGCAGATGAATTCAGTATGCCCAAAATGGTTTCAACTATAAACATCTGTCAATCTCCTTAAAACAAATATTAAATCGGCAAATTAACCGATAACGTAAAGAAGATCGCCGGAATTAACGGAAGCGCCTTCGCTAACGGAAACGGAAGCTACGGTACCGTCCACAGGAGAAACGATATCGTTTTCCATCTTCATCGCTTCGATAACACAAAGAACTTCGCCGGACTTAACTGTCTGACCTGCCTTTGCAATTACCTTAAGTACGGTGCCGGGAAGAGGAGAAGTAACCTTTTCTCCGCCTGCTACGGGCGCTGCTGCAGGAGCGGGTGCTGCTGCGGGAGCGGGTGCTGCCTTGGGGGTATCTACGGGAGCGGGTGCTGCTACGGGAGCTGCCTTGGGAGTATAAACTTCGTTGGGATTAGCGTCCTCAACGACTACTTCGTATTTTGTACCGTTTACGGTGATAATGTACTTTTTAGCCATTTTAAAAATTCTCCTTAATCTATTTGTGTAATGGAAACAACATTAAACGCACATTCGCTTTCGCCTCTTGCGGCGGCGATGGCAGCAGTAGCGACAGCAACTACCTCTTCTTCATTATTGGTTGCGGCGGAAGCAGCAACAGGAGCAGAGACAGGAGCGGGCGCGGGAACAGATTCTTTTGCGGGAGTAGCCTTCTTTGCGGACTTCCTACCGAATATCCCCTGGAAAGCATAAAGGACAATCATAAGCACGATGAGTACACCAAATACTACCAACATGCCCACTAACGTTACCTTTCCTCCGTGAGCGAGTCTTTCCATGAGCGTTCCTTCGCCGTTTTCGATAATTTCGAAGATTGTTTCACCGTTATTATCGGCTACGACGGAGTTTTCTGTCACAGATACTTCTTGTGAGATATCCTCAGTGCCCTCAGCAAATGCGACAACTGATGTCATGCACATTATTGTTATGACGGCAAGAAGAATACACACAAGTCTTTTGCAATTGAATGACAAGATACGTACACTTCCCTTCCGGGCAGAACGGTTTTTCCTTTCCCATTCTATCCCATTTTATTTACATATATAATACACTGTATCTGCGAAAAAATCAATACAAAATTTACAATATATTGTATTTTTTGTAAAAACCACTTGTCGAAAACCAAAAGATATGCTATTATATTGTAAAAATTGAACAAGGGGTAATCTACGATGCATGAACTTGACCGTAATATTGAGCAAATTCTTTTGACTGAACAGCAAATTCAAGAGAGAATAAAAGAGATGGCGGCTCAAATATCTGCCGATTACGCCGGCAAGCAACTGTTGCTGGTTGGTATTTTAAAAGGTTCCATGCCCTTTATGGCTGACCTTATGCGTTATCTTACAATCAATGCGAAAATTGATTTCATGAGCGTTTCTTCTTATGGCGACGGAACCGTTTCAAGCGGACAGGTTCGTATAATCCTTGATCTTAACAAGCCAATTGAAAACTATGATCTCCTCATTATCGAAGATATTTTGGATAGCGGCGCTACGCTTGCGTATATCAAAGAATGGCTCACTATAAGGAAGCCCCGTTCTTTCAAGATCGCTACCCTGCTTGATAAGCCCGCACGCAGAAAGGCTGATATTACTGCCGATTACAGTGGTTTTGAAATTCCCGACGGATTTGTTGTGGGCTACGGTCTTGACTATGCCGAAGACTACCGCAACCTTCCCTATATCGGTATTCTCAAACCCGAAGTATACGAAAAATAATTCCCAAACGGTGTATCTCCTAATTGTCGATACACCGTTTGTGTTTACGAATGCAGTATTTATTTTGACAAAACATAAACACTGTGTTATACTTATTTAAACTATTCATTTTTCGGAGTAACAAATGGCTGTACTTGATGTAAGAGATATAAAACTGTCATACGGAATTACCGATATTCTTTCATCGGTATCTTTTACCGTTAACAAAGGCGATAAAATCGGCGTAACCGGAGTTAACGGCGCAGGAAAGTCGTCTCTTTTTTCAATCATTTGCGGCACGCTCACTCCCACAAGCGGCAACGTATATATTGCTAAAGACACCTCGCTCGGTTTGTTACGCCAGCAAACTGAAAACGATTTTGGTGATGAAACTGTTTTAGAAGCCGCGTTCTCTGCCTTTTCCTCTCTCATAGAGATGGAAAAAAAGATAGATTTGCTTTCTTCCAAGTTAGACGCCGGTGAGGAATATGTTATTAAAGAATATTCTATTCTCAACGAGCGCTTTTCGGCTTCCGGCGGATACGATTACAAGCAGCGTACCGTTGCAATGCTCGGACGATTTGGCTTTGCAGGCGAAGAACTTAACAGACAAGCGAAGCTTTTAAGCGGCGGACAGAAAACACGCCTTAACCTTGTTTCCCTGCTGTTGCGCGAACCCGATATAATACTGCTGGACGAGCCCACAAACCATCTGGACATTCCTGCCATTGAGTGGCTTGAAAGTTACGTTAAGCAATCCAAGAAAACCTTTCTTATAATTTCGCACGACAGATATTTTCTCGACCGCATAACCAACCGCACGCTAGAGCTTGAAAACGGCGTTTCCTGCATTTATGACGGCGGTTATTCTGTCTTCCGCGAAAAGAAGGATAAGCTTCGCGAAAACCAAATGAAGCAATATCTGCTTCAGCAAAAGGAAATAAAACGCTTAGAGGCGTTTATTGAACAGCAACGCCGTTGGAACCGTGAAAAAAATATTATTGCCGCAGAAAGCAGACAAAAAGCCATTGACCGTATGGTGAAAATTGAAAGACCGCAGGACAAGCCAAAAGGAATTTCTTTTTCACTGTCCGGAACAAACGCAAAAAGCTATGATGTTCTTTCGGTACGTAATCTTTCAAAAAGCTTCCCGGGTCATAAGTTGTTTCAAGATTTATCGTTTGAAGTAAAGCAAGGAGACAGACTTTTTGTGCTGGGAGAAAACGGCACCGGAAAATCAACACTTATTAAAATATTGACCGGCCGCGAAAAAGCAGATGGCGGCGTGTTTGAGCTTGGATACAACCAGAACATCGGGTATTACGATCAGGAGCAACAGTTGCTTAACGATAATTCCACTGTTTTGGAAGAACTATGGAGTGAATATTCCAACCTAACCACGACGCAAGTGCGCTCCGCCCTTGCGAGATTTGGGTTTATCGGAGATGACGTATTCAAAAGCATAGCTGTATTAAGCGGCGGCGAGAGGGCGCGCCTTTCGATTTGTAAGATGATAATGACTGGCATATCCCTGCTTGTGCTGGATGAACCGACAAACCATCTGGATATGGACTCTAAAGAGACGCTTGAAAACGCGCTGAAAGAATATGACGGCACCGTTATCGCAGTTTCCCATGACAGATATTTTATATCTTCTCTTGCACAAAAAATACTTGAACTGGATAACGAAAAGGGCGCAACACTATACAAATGCGGATATGACGAGTATGTTGAGAAACGTGCTGCTTTTAGTGATGCACAACTGTCTGTTCAGTCACAAGAACTGACGGGAAGCAAACTGAATTACCAACAGGTTAAACGTGATAAAAACAGAAAACACGCTATAGAGAAGCGATTGCCCCTATTAGAACAGCGCAATCAAGCAATTGAAAAAGAGCTTGGCGAGATTTCCGCGAAAGAAAACGAGTTGCAAACAGATTATGAAGCACTTGCAAAGCTTTACGAAAGACGTTCTGCACTGGAGGAAGAACAACTTTCATTAATGGAAGAGCAGTTTGCCCTTGAAGAAGAATATCAGGCTTTTTCAGAATAATATGCCCACTCCCTTAATAAGATGTACTAAAAAACATTATTAAGGAGTGTTACAATGTTTATCTACACACTTAAAGCCACCAACATTAAATTTTTTGCGGCACTGATATTATCTGCGGCGGTACTGGTAACAGTGGTAACCGTCATTCCCGGTTATGATTCGACCGTTCAGGTAGCGGCAGCAAGCATTAATTATTCTTCAATGAAAACCGAAGAAGACCGCATTGAATTCCTGCGCGGTTTCGGATACGAGATTGATGCCTCGCCCGTAGAAGTTGAAGAAATAGAGATACCCACTGAATTTGACAGTGTCTATACCAAATATAACGATATTCAGCGCTCGCAAGGCCTGAATCTTCGGAAATATCGCGGAAAGACTGCGACAAGGTATACTTATAGGATAACAAACTATGAAGGATACGAAGGTACTGTGCTTGCTTCCATTATTATTTATAAAAACAAGATAATTGCCGGTGATGTTTGCGGCATAGATAGCAACGGGTTTGTGCACGGATTTATTAAAAACGGAGAGTAAAACATGACAGAAGTTTATAATGAAAGAATTGATAAAATTATATCTTCGATGGGATTAATGTCCCGCCGTGATTGTGCCCGCGCCGCTAAATGCGGACGAATAACGGTTGACGGTAATATTGAAAAAATCGCTTCGCGAAAGATCACCCAATTAAATACATTATGCTTGGACGGAGAAAAAATCGTATATTCCGAGTTCATGTATATACTGCTCAATAAACCGCAAGGTTACGTTTGTGCGGCCGAGGACGGAAAATACCCCACAGTATTTGAACTGCTCCCCAAAGAGTATTGTAATCTTGGTTTGTTCACTGTAGGCAGACTTGATGTGAATACAACCGGAGTTTTGTTGATAACTAATGACGGTGCGCTTTCTCACTCACTGCTTTCACCCAAAAACAAAATATACAAAACTTACCGTGCAAGAACAAAATTCCCTGTTTCGGAAAACGATGTATCCCTTGCCGCAGAAGGAATAATGCTGGATGGCGACGAGAAAGCTTTTCCGGCAGAAATTTCCGTGGTTGATCAGTGTACAACAGATATTAGTGTATACGAAGGAAAGTTTCATTTAATTAAACGAATCTTCTTGGCACTGCATAACCAAGTGCGTGATTTAGAGCGTACTGATTTCTGCGGTATTACCTGTAGCGGCTTGCAAAACGGTCAGTGGAGATTTCTTTCCGAAAGCGAGATTTCGATGCTGAAAAACGCAGTCAACGGTTAAAAACTTGGTTTTATTTAAAACAATTATGCAAAATGTATAAAGCGGAAGTGAAAATTTTGGGTATTTAATCACTTACATATTCCGTATTTTTTTGGTATTATATCTAAAGTAATTAAAGAGGCAAAATGCCACCCTCAGGAGGTTCTAAATGGCAAGCGTATTATTTAAGCATATTTACAAAAGATATCCCGGCGGAGTTACCGCAGTAAACGATTTCTCCCTCGAGATAAAAGATAAGGAATTTATTATCCTTGTTGGCCCTTCCGGTTGCGGTAAAACCACTACCCTTCGTATGATCGCAGGTCTGGAAGAAATTACCGAAGGCGAGCTCTTTATCGACAACAAGCTCGTTAACGACGTAGCTCCTAAGGACAGAGATATAGCAATGGTATTCCAGAACTACGCTCTGTATCCCCACATGTCCGTGTTTGAAAACATGGCATTCGGTCTTAAGCTCCGTAAGGTAAGAAAAGAAGAAATTAAAAAGAGAGTTGAAGAAGCTGCTCGTATCCTCGATATCAGCCATCTCCTTGACAGAAAGCCTAAGGCTCTGTCCGGTGGTCAGAAACAGCGTGTTGCTCTCGGTCGTTGTATAGTTCGTGAGCCTAAGGTATTCCTTCTCGACGAACCTCTCTCCAACCTCGATGCTAAGCTTCGTGCAGCAATGAGAACCGAGCTTACCAAGATCCACCAGAGACTGCAGACCACCTTCATCTACGTTACCCACGACCAGGTAGAGGCTATGACCATGGCTACCAGAATTGTTGCAAGGAAGGTCGGCGTAATCCAGCAGGTTGATACTCCTCAGAACCTCTATGATAAGCCTGTTAATATATTTGTTGCCGGATTTATCGGAACTCCTCAGATGAACTTCATCAACGGTACCCTCGTTAAGAAGGCAGACGGTCTGTACTTTGACTTCGAAGATTCCGAATTCAAGATTCCCGAAGACAAAGCAAGCGTTCCCGCACTTCAGGAGTATGTTGGCAAGGAAGTTGTTGCAGCTCTTCGTCCCGAGCTTATCCACGACGAGCCTATCTACCTTGAAAAGTTCTCTGATTCCATTATCGATGCATACGTTGAATTTACCGAACTCATGGGCGCAGAAATTTACCTCTACCTCAAGATCGGTGAAGAAACCAGCGTAATTTCCCGTGTTTCCAGCCGTTCTCAGGCTAAACCCGGCGATACTATTAAGGTTGCTATTGATACTACTCATATCCACTTCTTTGATAAGGATACCGAGAGAGTTATCACCCACTAATCACTTATAGTACATATCGGCTCCCTGTTAACAGTGGAGCCGATTTTTATAATTTGAATAAGGTTGTTTTATTATGACTGTTCCGGAAAAATATGCTCATTATTTTACACAATTGGACACCCCTTCTGTAATTACAGATCTTAACTTGAAGATTCTTTGGAAAAACGATGCTGTAAAAACATTTTACCAGAGTATAAGAAAATCCGCTTCTATGCAATACTATGTTTCAAAGCAACAATTCGCACAGCTTAAGCGTCTGCAACCGGGTGAAACCATAAATGTATCATTTTATTTAGACGAAGTTACCCCCGGTTTTGCAAAAAGGAAAGATGATTGTTATATTTTTAGAATCAGCCGTTTTAACGCGGCTGCACAGAAAAGAATAACAGAGTTATTTGACGCAAGGTACTTGTCCTCCGGAAATGTTGCTTCTTTTGTGCCTGACATTAAAAATGAGCCGATTCACCAGATATCTGTTAATAAATTAGACCGTCTTGCAGCGCTGTTCGAAGGCCTTCACTCCGGCAAGCTGACCCGAATGGATATAACCACCCCGCTTTCACAGTTTGCAAGACAAGCAACATGCGCTTTATACGGAATAAAGGTTAAATATACCTGCAGTCTTAATTATATGGCGGCTGATTTTAACGTTGCAGATTTATATATGGCGCTTTCGGCAATGACCGCCTGTGCAATAACATACGCTCCTTTCGAAGAAAAAATTTTTCTTGAAGCAGAGCTTGTAGGCACCGATATCATAATTCATGTTAAGTGCAAAGCCACAGGTTTTGCTGTTACTCTTGCGGACGTTTACAAGGATTACGAGAAACTGGACGCTTTATGTGAATACGGAGCACATTACCTTAATCTTTTGCTCATAAACGTATTATGCGAGCATTACGATTGGTATTTTGATATTAGCGAGGACGGCGAGTTCACTTCATTTTCCATTAAATTGTCTGCAAAATGGGATGGATATTCGCCCATCTCCTTGTTCTCCGAGGAAATGAACGACGATATTATAGATACTCTGCTCATACCTTTCAGAAAAGAACCTGATAATAAACAATCTGCAGATTAAAAACAAAACCGCGGCTTCATTTTATGATGAAAAACCGCGGTTTATTTTTATTTATTAAGCAGTGCATTTACCATTTCTCGAAGCGACAGAATAAAATCATCACCTTTGGGATATTCAGAGAAGGTTATCTGCATATCGGCGCGGTCATCAATAATATCATACACCGCTTCCCTGCCGATTTTTTTCGCAAGCGCTTCCAGCGCTCTCATATCACGTAATGCTTGCGTAAAAACAGCAAGATGAATTGTTTCGTAGGCAGTTCCGTCAGGCGCAGGATAAACGCTGAAGGTATCTCCTGATGGAGCAAAGAACTCACCGTCAGTGGTGCGATATGGATCTATAGGCGCGATGGAGTACTGATTATTATAAAAGTTAAAGCCCCAATGTAAAAATCCCTTTATGTCATACCTGAATAGCTGAACGCCGATTATGCGGTTACGAGCCGAGGGCATCGATATAAATCGGTTAGAAACATTTACGCATTCGCCGCAACAGTAGTACGCCCAAAGGTCCTTAACGTTGTTATCAACAAATGTCTGAATATGGTCTGTTGCAACAACAGGTGTATCTACCGCTCCCGATGAAAAGAACTCGTAATTCGAGAGTGCGTCAATTATTTTACAGCCTTCCAGCGCTTTTATAATTCCTTTCTTGGCTTTTAAGTAATCCTCAATTTGAAGAGCAGAGGGCTCGTCGGAAATATGGAATACACATTTGTCGGCGACGCCCTTTTCAGCAAGAAAGCGGCGAAGTTCCGGAATGAAAATATTGAGAAAATCAACATATTCTTCACTACACGCATCAGTTTCCCAACCAAAGATTTTTGTTTCTGTTCCATCGATGTCTGCAACAATTTTAGGTGCATGCTTTGCTCCCCACTGAGTAAAGAAATGTGCAATTTCAAAATACTTAATTCCTTCTTCAAGACACATATCTATCCAGCGGCCCAGCATTAAGAAATCGAATGTATACTCATTCTCGGTTTTTATTATTTTTACAAGTTGCGTGGTTAGTCTCTCGTGACCTATTGCTGTGTCCAAAGCAGGAGTGAATACGGGTGTAAGTATCATATTAATACCGTTATTGACAGCCGCTCTGATAAAATTACGAATAATGCGCCAGTGTTCTTGGGAAAAAGCCGGTACGCGGTAATAATTAGCAAGACAATCGCAATGGAACCATTGTGTAAAAACAAGCTTTTGCTCGGGCAACACTGCATTATACACAGTAACAGTAAAATGCGATTTACCTATATGTTCTCCAGCGTTATTTTTAAGTATTATGTCAACGGCATATTCCCCTGCAGTAAATTCTTCAGGAATATCAATATCTACCCAAATTGATTGTAATTGATTTGAAACGATATAAATATTGGGGTTATCGCAAAGCGGTATTAACAGATCCGGAAACAAACCCGGGGCTTTACGAAGATAATTATCATCATTATACTCACGGAATACCGGCATCATTGACGGCACGTTGTGTACAACGGAAATAGTGATATAATCAGTTAATTCAGACACGACTTCCGTTTTGCATACCATTTTTCCGCCGGGGATTTCTGTATCGGACGAAAAGCATATCTGATAAGAAAGTTTGTCATTCTTAAGCATACTTCCCTTTTTGTATTCGGGTTTACTGTTAATATCCTCGTCAATAAAACATTTTTCAAGGGAAGAAATTGTTTTGACAGTTATCATATTATCCTCCGTTTTTAATATACTACTCAATGTTTATCCAATACCTGTTTATCATTTCATTGTTGTTTGCGGGGTTTGCCGCAGTATTTTCCAAAATTCCTCCGCATTTTTCAATAACCCTGCACGACGCTGTGTTTGAATCAAGGGCGCCCAACAGCACTTTGCGCATGTTTTTAATTTTGGCTTGTTCAAGCAGTAACCGCAGCACTAATGTGGCGTAGCCTTTGTTGCGCTGGGAAGGTCTGATTCCAAAGCCAATATGACCGAATGTATTAAATCCATCTATGGTCAGATAATGGCGAAGGCTGGCAGCGCCAAGCAGTGTATCGTTATCGTCAAAAACAAAATACGACGTGGTAGAACAATATCTATCATCAAGTTTACCGTGCTCACAATCATCAAGTCTCCTGATAAAAGCGGCAAAATCTTCAATTTTTTCAAAGGGTTCGTCCAGAAACCACGGCGCTATTCTTGTACCGCTTAAAACCCACTCACGCATCATATCATTATACTGCCCAAAGTGCATAAGGTCAGGTTTCACCAGATAAATGCTCATATTCTTAATCTCCTATATTTACACTAATCCAATATCTCTTGATTATCTCGCCATCAACAGTAATCACTTTTTCAAACACGCCGCCGTTTGCTAAAATCGTCTTTTCGCTTGCAGTATTAAGTGAACTGCAAGTAATTAGCACATTTTGTATTCCTCGTGACGCGCAGTTTAATAAATTTAATCGTAACATTTCTTTTGCGTATCCTTTTCCACGCTCGGACGGTCGCACTGTATAACCTATATGACCGCCCCAGACGCTTAATATAGGGTGGTTGATATGGTGACGAAGATCTATAATACCAACAAGTTTATTGTCCGTAACACGTATTGCAAGGTATGTATCGGAGGGCACACTGCCTTTCGGTGTTGTTTCAGGCTTTTTTCTTGCTTTAAGAATTTCCAACCACTCTTTAGCGGAATTGCATCTTTGTAAATCGCCGCAACCGGCAAAGGAGTCAGCATCATTGGATTCAATTAATTCTTGTTTGAAGCGCATAATCTGGTCACTGTATTTTGCGGTAGGTGAAACCAACTTAATTACGTTAAACAAAGTATTTGCTTCGCTTAAATTACCTTTTGTGATTTCGTGTTGAAATTCCATGTACGCCTCTATATGATAAATTGGATATTCTCATTATATCACATTTTTAAAGTTTTGCAATGAAAAAAGAGCCTTTTATGGACAAAAGCTCCTTTTCTTTAGCGTATTTTTATTTTTAATAGCACTTTTTATTTCGTGTCAGCACATTTTGCAGCCGCATTATTCTATATTATTAAAGGAGAGATATAAGTTGGTAACCCGATAGTTGAATTTTATATTGTAATTGATGAATTAAATTAAAAATAAAAAAAACGACAAGTCGAAACCTGTCGTTTTTTGAAGTGTTTTGACAATAATGTACGGTTTCATGTGGTTTCAAAAGGTTTCACTAAAAAATGAAACTATTAAACGGGAAGTGAAACTCTCTTTTGGGACTAAAACTATGCTAATCAGTTTGTCAAATTGGAATTTGTTGTGGTGTAAGTTTTATCTTTTCTTAAAAAACAAAATAAACTGCGCAACCGCACTGCCTGAACAAAGTGCCAGGGAAAAGCATGAAAGCCCCAACTCGATACCAGTCGGATTAGATGATACAATCA
>JAZSIT010000088.1:0-2783 GCA_045533895.1 Eubacteriales bacterium | reverse complement strand
CGACGCATAGACCTTCTTTTACTTATGTCCAATTACGCCATCCGGAAACACAGAGGCCTTTATTAGATCTTCGGGTGCAATATCCAACGCATCCGCGATATTGTAAAACACGTCCAAAGAAAAACCGTAAGCCATATTGGGTGCCTCAATGTTACTTAGCAGCGAGCGGCTTATATTCGCCTTTTCAGCCAGCTTCTCCTGTGATAAACCACGGATCCTTCGGAGTGTAGAGATAGCGATACCGAGTTGGATGAAACGGTCTCTGTTTCTGTAATCTACTTCCTTTCCCATCATTAAAACCTCACTTTTAGACAATAAATTGTTCTACTTATATTATGCTTTTCGACTCTTTTTCTTTCAGTATTTAGTTGTATGCGCTTGACTGTATTAGTCAGCAAAGTTATAATTATCTTTGCATATTGTCTTTGTCTATATGCGTATGACTTTGTTTATAAGTGATTGTAGGTGAGAAATTGGAAATGACAGAACAAGAGAAAAGAGCCCATCGATGTTGCTTTACAGAACACCGTCCTGAAAAACTGTCGCTACCCGAAAGTGAAGTCAAGGCGGAACTTGAAAAAGAAATCCGTCTGGCAATCGCAGACGGAATCAATGTGTTTATTGTGGGAATGGCTCCCGGCGTTGATATCTGGGCGGCAGAGGTAATTTTGGAACTTCGAGAAAAGGAAGAGCTTCCACTTAAACTGATAGCCGCAAGCCCACATCCGGGCTTTGAGAACAGATGGTCTATTGAATGGCAAAAACGGTATGCCTCAATTATGTCAAAAGCAGATTTTATAAAAGAAGTCTGTACGCATTACAGCAGGGGTTGCTATCAGATCCGAAACGAGTGGATGGTAGATCACTCGGCAAGGGTAATTGCCGTGTGGAATGGTAGTCCCAGTGGGACTAAGAACACCATTATGTATGCGAAGCGAAAAGGTGTTCCTATAGTTAATGTTTTAGATAAGTAAATCTCAAAAATGCTCTGAGAAATTGAATATGCCCAAACTCCGTTTTTGCATCAAGGTTTAAGTTAATCGCTTTGACGCAAACTAATAGTAAAATATAGATAGGAAACGGAGGTTTTGGTATGAAAAAAAGAATTATTACCAATCAAACAATAAAATCGTTCGAGAAATATTTGTTGGAGAACGAAAAGGCACCGGCAACTATTGATAAATATATGCGGGATATCCGATGCTTTGCCGAGTACGCCGCCGAACACGCACTGGATAAAACATTAGTCCTGGACTATAAAGGAATGTTAGAACAGAACTACGCTATTCGCAGTGCAAACTCTATGCTTGCAGCACTCAATGCTTTTTTGAGATTTGTCGGCTGGAACGATCTGTGTGTTAAACAGTTCAAGGTGCAAAAGGAAGCCTATTGCTCCGAAGAAAAGGAACTAAGCAAAGCAGAATACACGGCGCTCGTCCGAACTGCTGAGCAAAAGAAAAACGAACGTCTGTCCCTTGTGGTGCAGACGATCTGCGGGACAGGCATTCGCGTCAGTGAGCTGCAGAGTATTACGGTGGAGGCTGTCAGGCGAGGTGAGGCAGTTGTTTCCTGCAAGGGCAAGACAAGAAAAATATTTATTGTCAAGGCTTTGCAAAAGAAGCTGCTTCGGTATGCGGTGGAACAAGGTATTACTACCGGCATACTGTTTGTAACAAAAAACGGCAAACCGCTTGACCGCAGTAATATATGGCGGCAAATGAAGGAACTGTGTGAGCAGGCCGGTGTTTCGCCGGAAAAGGTGTTCCCGCATAACCTCAGACATCTATTCGCACGGACCTTTTATGGTATTGAAAAGGATATTGCAAAGCTGGCGGATATTCTCGGACACTCCAATATAAACACAACTCGTATTTATATCATCACCACCGGCGCAGAGCATCAGCGCCGTATGGAGAATATGCGTTTAATCATATAAAAAAGAAAACCGCCACACAGAGCAGCGGTTTGAATATCACATAATGGGTATTATGTTGTATAAAACAATGAAAAATCGGTTTTTA
Organism: Eubacteriales bacterium; assembly: GCA_045533895.1. GTDB lineage: Bacteria > Bacillota > Clostridia > Oscillospirales > CAG-382 > SFLA01. The sequence goes on along the minus strand of JAZSIT010000088.1, from coordinate 762 downwards.
AACAAGCGAAAAGCTCTGCTACAACAAAATAAAGGCATAACAAAGAAGACCTTTTGAAAAAATTGAACAAAAGGTCTTCTTTGTCATGCCCAAAATCCGTTATAATTATGTAAATCTCATTTTTTATCGAAAATCACTTGCTTTTTCTACCAAACTGTGCTATAATTCTTCGTACTAATAAAGTAACGAAGTATGCTTGTTCGGCTATTCGTACAACATAATACCCATTATGTTGCCAATTGCCGTTATTCAGCAGGCAGGGTTAAAACCCACGTATTGTTGTCGATCCTTATGTTTCCGTCCGTTTTATTTCTGTCTGTTACCCCAGCGCAAACGCTCGGCGTTTGCATATTTTTGCCGAAAGTTGTAGCAAACGTTTAAGGCAAGGAAGGAGAAAATCAGAAATGAAACAGGATGATACCCGTCTGAAGCTTATTGACGGAACTATCCATGTCATTGCAAGAGACGGACTCGACAAAGCTACTACAAAATCAATAGGCGAAGAAACCTCCATCAATCAGGCATACATTTACCGTCATTTTGAGGACAAGGAGGATATGTTTGCCAAAACCTTTGAGAGCTTGGATGAAGAACTGGTAAACAAAGCGATGCAGCACATTCCTGTAATGTATATGCAGGAAATGGATTACGAAATGCGTTGCTGGGTGTTCTTTGCTTCTGTATGGAAATTCATGCTTGGTAACAAGGATAAGTGTCTTACGTTTATTCGGTATTACTACTCTCCGTATTTTAAACAATATT
>JAZSIT010000133.1:0-13919 GCA_045533895.1 Eubacteriales bacterium | reverse complement strand
GTTCGATTCCCGTCGGGGGTGCCAGAAAAAAGACCGTTTTGAACGGTCTTTTTTCTATCCAATCCGAAGGATTGGCATATAATCACCCGCAGGGTGTATGGAAACGCCGTAGGCGTATGGCATCACCGCAGGTGTATTTTCCTTCGGATTGATGCCATACATCACTTCGTGATAATTCCATACCGCAACAAGTTGCGGATTCCATACACGGCTATGCCGTGATTCTTTGAGTTACATTTTTTCTATCCGTTGAAAAAAACGTTCTTTTATGCTATATTATAAAAAACTCATATACAAGGTAAATTTTTATGAATTCAAAAACGCGCAGGCTTAAATACGCCTGCTATACTGCAAATATATCAATGTCGGTGGTTAGCAACCTTTCTCCCGTATTGTTTCTCACCTTTCGCTCTTTATACGGAATTTCATATTCGCTTTTAGGGCTGTTAGTGCTTATTAACTTTGTCACCCAGCTTGTCATCGACCTTATTTTTTCTTTTTTCTCGCATAAATTCAATATTGCAAAGGCGGTTAAATTCACTCCGTTTCTCACTGCGGCAGGCATAATCATATACGCAGTGTGGCCGTGGGTGTTCCCCAATTGTGTGTATGCAGGTCTCGTTGCGGGAACGGTTATTTTTTCTGCCGCCAGCGGATTTAACGAGGTGCTTATCAGCCCCGTTATAGCCGCGATACCCGCAGACGACCCTGACCGTGAGATGAGCAAGCTTCATTCCATATATGCGTGGGGAGTGGTGTTTGTAATCACTGTGAGCACTCTGTTCTTGCTTTTTGCAGGTGGAGAAAACTGGCAGTATCTTGCACTGTTTTTCTTGGTTGTTCCCATTCTTTCCGCCCTTTTGTTTGCAGGCGCGGAGATACCTCAAATGGAAACACCGCAGAGAATATCGGGTGTTTTTAAGCAGCTTAAAAACAAAACCCTTTGGCTGTGTGTTTTTGCAATCTTTTTGGGGGGAGCCGCCGAATGCACCATGGCACAGTGGAGCTCAAGTTATCTCGAACAGTCATTGGGAATTCCAAAGGTCTGGGGCGATATTTTCGGTGTTGCACTGTTTGCCGTAGCATTGGGTGTAGGCAGAAGCTGGTATGCAAAAAAAGGTAAAAATATTGAAAAAACGCTGTTTTTCGGCGCTGTTGGCGCGGCGGTTTGTTATCTTACGGCAGCGCTCTCGCCTTTACCTATTATCGGACTCTTAGCCTGCGCTTTTACCGGATTTTGTGTTTCTATGCTGTGGCCGGGAAATCTTGTTTCCGCGTCTGCACGTATTCCGCACGGCGGTGTGTTTTTGTTTGCTATGATGGCGGCAGGCGGTGATCTGGGCGCATCGGTGGGGCCGCAGATAATAGGTGTGATAACCGATACGGTTATATCAATTCCCACGGCGGCAGAGCTTTCCGCGTTTATCGGCATAACTCCGGAACAGTTGGGAATGAAAATAGGAATGCTTGCGGGAATGTTGTTCCCGCTTGTGGCGATACCAGTTAATCTGTATTTGTGGAAAAAGAAGCCAAAGCAATAATAAAAAGGCAGGCGTTACCTGCCTTTTTTGTTCTTGGGGTGGTTTTTTGCGATTAATGGTGATGATGGTGATGGTGGCCGTGATGAGAATGAGTTTTGCTTTCTATGCGGCATTCTTTTTCGCAGCAATTCTCCGTGTCTGTTTCTGTTTCAATGGTGACGTGATTTATTCCGTGTTCGCTTAACTCTTTGCGTATTGCGTCCTTAATATCGTGGGAATCACCGTTTACAACTGCATGCATTGTTGCGTAATTATTCTGCCCGTCCATGCTCCACAAATGAACGTGGTGGATATCAATAACACCGTCAATACTGCATAAATGCTCCTTGATTTCTGCCATATCAACATCGCGAGGCGCTTTTTCGAGAAACAGCGCAAATATTTCTTTCAGATTACGTATAGCGTTTATAATAATGAAAACCGAAACGCCGATAGACATAATCGGGTCAAGCAGCGCGAAATCGGTAAACCTCATAACTATCGCGCCTGACAGTACTACCAGCCAGCCCAAAACATCCTCAAGCATATGCAGGTTAACCGCTTTTTGATTCACAGATCCCTTTTCCCGCGTAACAAATGCCGCGCACAAATTGATGCACGCACCTATTACCGCGAAAATAATCATACCGTCATAATTTATCTCTGTGGGAGATATGATTCTGCTTACCGCGTTATATATCATTATACACGAGCCGATAAGCAGTATCAGCGTAGTTATAAATCCGCCAATCACCGAGTATCTTGCGTATCCGTAGGTGTATTTATCGTCGGGGTGCTTTTTGCTCTTTTTTTCAAGAAAATAAGATATACCTATACTTGCCGCATCGCCCAGATCGTGTACCGCATCAGAGATTATTGCAACACTTCCGGTTATAAGTCCGCCTGCGAATTCGAATACGGAAAAGGCAAAATTAAGTATAAATGCGATCAATATGTTTCTTTCGGTCTTCACGCTTTCCTCCCGTTGACTCTCAAGTGAATTTATGATACAATAAATCAGATACAGAACTTTTTGTTCGGCATTATTATTGTATGAATATATCAGATGAAAATCAACAACCAAAAGGTCTTTGGTGTAGGTTACCGAACAAAAAAGAAAAAATGTACGGAGTTTTAAGAGTATGGACAGAAGACAGCAGAAAACCAGAAAAGCCATTTTCCGCGCCTTTCGCGCGCTGTTGGAGCAAAAACGTTATGACCGAATTACCGTGCAGGAAATAATCGACGAAGCGGACGTAGGCAGAAGTACCTTTTATGCCCATTTTGAAACGAAGGATATGCTTTTGGATGCATTGTGTCAGGACCTTTTTTATCATATTTTTGAAAAAGATCCATGCCCGTGGGCAGGGAAGGAGAACGATCTGGAGGGAGAACTTTCCCATATTCTCTGGCATATAAGAGACAGCAAGAACAATATTTCTGATATACTGGTTTCGGACAGCGGAGATATTTTTATGTCTTATTTCCGTGAGCATCTTCACACCGTTTTTGAACAGCATATCCATGCCTTTCACGCCGATGTTCCAAAGGAGTTCTTGCTCAACCATCTTTCCGGCTCCTTTGCGGAAACCGTGCGCTGGTGGCTTAAAGAAGGACTTAAGACCCCTCCCGAAGCCGCCGCCCGATACTTTATGCAAATGACAGAAACACATTAATAAAAAGCTCCGACTGATTGTTAAGTCGGAGCTTTTAGCGTTATTCTTCAGGACAGTATAAAAAGACATAATCCGAATATTTGGTTACGGAAAAGGACGAATCGTACATTTTTTCAGAATATTTCACCAAAAGTCCATATTCGTCATATTCATATTCATAGGTATTTGTTATATCCTGGTTTGGTGCAGTAAAAACTGTTTTTACCAGCTTTCCTTCGCTGTCATAAGTATGGTTGGTGTAATGATTACCGGTGATCTCTCTTATCAGATTGCCGTTATCATCATATTGATAAGTGGTGGTCAGTCCGTCAACCTCGGTAGACGATATGAGTTTGCCGTCAAAATCGTACTCATACTCCCATTCCGTATATACGGGGATACCAAATTCGGTGATAGTATGCTTAGTTATATCACCGTGCTCGTTGTATTCATACTCGTGTGTTATAACTTCGTTAACAGTGTTTTCTCTTTCCCTTGTGCGGGTGTATGATAAAAGCTGTCCCTTTTCATCGTATGAATATACATAAACGTAATTGTAGCTATAGTTTTTACATTCTTCGAGCTTTACAGCGTTTCCTTTTTCATCATAGGTGTAGGTGCGCTCCAATTGATTAAAGGTTAGCTTTCCTTGACCGGTTCCAAGCTCTTTGGTGTGAAACACCTTGAAATCATCAAGCATTTTTTTTGCCTGCTCATTTTTGCGTATGGTATAAAGAAGTTTATACGCATCCTCATATTTTTCTTGTTCAAGGAGTGAACGGGCATCATTCAGCTTTTGAGTATAGTCTATGTTTTCGGATACCGATTCCGAAACTTCCGGTTTTGCGGTACAAGCGAAAAGACAGCTTGTCAATAACGTAATTATCAAAAACAACAATAGTTTTTTCATTTTATCGTATACCGTAATTCTCTATAATATAGTCCATATCCTTGTCGCCTCTGCCGGACAGACATATAAGCACAGAACCCTTGCCCATAGTCTTTGCCAGCTTCATACCGTAAGCTACCGCGTGGGAGCTTTCAATAGCGGGGATAATACCTTCAAGTCTTGAAAGGGTAAAGAACGCATCGATAGTTTCATCGTCGGAGATAACGTCATATTTTACTCTGCCCAGGTCGTGCAAGAAAGCGTGCTCGGGGCCTGAGGAAGGATAATCCAGACCGCTTGCCACCGAATAAACGGGGGCAGGGTCGCCGTTTTCGTCCTTAAGCATTATACTGTTAAAGCCGTGCATAATACCCTCAGTGCCGTATTTAAGGCTGGCGGCGTGGTCGCCCAAAGCCGTGCCTCTGCCCAAAGGCTCAACACCGTAAATATCAACGGGATAGTTAAGGAATCCGGAGAACATGCCCATAGAGTTGCTTCCGCCGCCTACACAGGCAACAACCGCGTCGGGCAGTTCGCCTGTCATTTCAACAAACTGCTCTCTCGCCTCAATACCCACAATGCTCTGGAAATCTCTTACCATCATAGGGAAGGGGTGCGGACCGACAACAGAACCGATACAGTAAATTGCGTCCTTATACTCTCTTGCATAAGCGTCAAACGCTGCGTCAGCCGCTTCTTTAAGGGTTGCAAGACCGTGGGTGACCTCAATAACGTTTGCACCCAGTATCTTCATTCTGGCTACGTTGGGCGCCTGCTTCTTGATATCAACACTGCCAATATAAACGTCGCATTCCAATCCGAAATATGCGGCGGCGGTAGCTATTGCAACACCGTGCTGACCCGCACCTGTTTCTGCAATAACCTTTTTCTTGCCCATATATTTTGCAAGCAATGCTTCACCCATACAGTGGTTGAGCTTGTGTGCGCCGGTGTGGTTAAGGTCTTCGCGCTTAACATAAAGCTGTACGTTGCCCAAGGATGCAGACAGTCTCTCCAAATGGGAAATAGGGGTAGGTCTGCCCTGAAATTCTTTGCGTATACGGCGCAATTCGTTTATGAATTTGCGGGATTTGCAAATGGTAAAATATGCTTCGGTTATTTCATCCATCGCCTTCTGCAGCTCGGGCGATATGTAAGAACCGCCGTATTTTCCGAAGTAACCCTTTTCATCGGGGTAATTTTTAAGATAAGTATCAAAATCTATTCCGTTGTAATTCATAGTTATTGTTCTCCTTGTTTAATTAACAGTGTGTTTTTTGTGTTTTATTCAAACCCGCCATCGTTTGGTGAGTAACATACTTTTGCCCCTCCGAAATATAAAAATCCTTGACAGAAATATACCTTTCTGTCAAGGACGAATAATTAAAATAATATTCGCGGTGCCACCTTGATTCGCAGTCTTTTTCACCTGCGCACTTTGCGGAATACGACATATATTCCCGGTAACTCACGTATACCTCCACGTCGCAGAATACTCTGAGGCATTTGCCGCATTTGACTGCGCCCTCCGCGGTCCATTTAACGAACTGTTTCTTATCCGACTCTCAGCACCACGGACTCTCTGTAAAGGCGTTTTTCGTTTTTATCTCCGCTTCAACGGTTTGATATATTGAATTTTAATGCATTATATCACCTATATATGCACTTGTCAATACGTTTTACCGCAAAATATTCAATTTTTCTTTTTGGGCGGCATAAGCTTATCAAGCTCTTTTACAATATATTTTTCCAATCCCTGCAAAAGAACAAGAGAATCTTTGTTTTTAGGGTTAAGGGATAACAGCTTTACGCGCAGATCATAGGAGGGAAGGTCAACACTGCCCTCGTGCCAAACGCAGACCATTTCGGTAATATGAGTGTCCTCATTTTTCTTCATCTGTGCAAGTAATTTGTCCGATTCCTTGTCCTCACCCGTGTTCTGTATGACTGTATGATACACGTTTCCCAGAGAGGTCTTGAACACCACCGCCTGAGTCATGTCCTCGGGCTTAATAAATTTAAGAGCGTCCTTTGCCGTGGTTACCAGACCGTCAAACTCGCTTTTATCGAAGGGAATTTCTTTTGTGTCCTTAACTACTATAAAGGAGCGGGTATTGGGGAAAAGACCGTTTATGTAATCGAAAAATTCAATAAATCTCTTGTCCTCGCGCACCGCGTCAAACTCAAGGCAGGAATCGTATTTCCATATATTCAATATACAGGAAACCACCGTGTCATCGTGCACTTGCTCATATATCTCATCCATAAAGGGCGCGCTTCCGCGCAGAGGCTCGCTGCGCCTGCGGAAATCCCAAAGGGTAACAACGTCTGCTTTTGTTTTTTCAAGGCATTCAAAGCCTTCTTCGTTTTTTCCTTCCCAAAAAAGGGCACGCGCCAAGCCAAAGCGTACCTGTATCCGCAAGGGAAGCAGTATGTCGTTGTAGGCATGGGGGAACGAATCAAGCACGTTAAGAGCTGTGCGGTAGTACTCATTAGGATTGGGCATAAAGCCTTTTTTGTCTTTTATGCTTTCCTCAAGAGGAATTGCGGGAGGCTCGGTTATAAGCAGCAGAAGCAGCTTTGTAATAAGCTCGTAGATTATGCGCTGTCTGGTGCTTTCCCATTTTTCGGTGTCTGCTTGCCAGGAATATCTTTGCAAAATATAATCGTTCCAAGCGCAGTAGTTGTAGCTTTCGGGCAGAAAAACACGCCAAAGGTCCAGCTTGTCCTCGTCCTCATTTCGTATTACCGTAAGCAAAAATGAATATCTGTCGCAAGCGGGGATTTCCTTTAACATCTCGGTTATCTGCTCTCTGACATTTTCAATTTTACCTTCATTGCCCTTGCCGTGGTCGCGGCGCAACGCCATAAGGTTGGTAAAATACGCCACTAAATATTCTCTCGGTCTTTCCTTAACAAGTATTTCAAGAATATCGCATACACGCTTGCGGTTTTCATAGGTATCCTCGCTGTGTACCGCCTTTGAAGCCTCGTTGAGCTCTTTTTTATATATGGTCAGCGATGATTCCAATCCCAGCATAAGCTCATCAAGGGAAACGTCAAAATATTTGGCAATTCTGGGCAGCAGCACAACGTCGGGGTAAGCCTGTCCCGTTTCCCAACGGCTTACCGATTGAGGTGTTACAGATAAGCTTTGGGCAAGCTCCGTCTGGGTAATACCCCGTGCACGGCGCATCTCCCGTATGTTGGCCGCAAGATTAAGTTCCATATCGCCCCACGCCTCTCATAGTAATATAACTAAGTATAACATACAAAAACCGCTTATTCAAGCAATCGGCACGGATATTTATTCACGCAACAGTTGATTTGGATTTATAAAACCAATTGAAAACACGCCTTTTTTGTGTTATAATTCAATATGAAGTAAAAGGAGGCGCGTTTTATGCCCGAATGCAGTTTTTCCAAAATATCCCTTAAGGGAGCCTTTGAACCCGTATGGGATTTTCATACAGACCTTTACTGCCGTCTTTTGTATTTGCGTTCCCAAGGTGAGCAGGCTTTGTTCTGCGTGTTTGATACCGGTCTTACTTGGGGTGAGGATACAAGAAGATTTCGCAAAGAAGTATCCGAAAAATGCGGTATCCCCGAAAAAAGCATTGTTTTTCACGAACTGCAGCTTCATGCCGCCCCCGGCGGACTTTCCATACATAATGGTTTGGATACTATAATTGCCCGTGTTGCGGATGAGGTGAACAAAATGAAATCCTCCGCCGTGCCATACACCTGCGAAGTGGCAGATGCGTACATGGGCACGGAATATTCCTTCAACCGCGAGCAGTACGTTGAAGGTCTTGGCGGAGTTACCGTGTGGACGGGAATGGGATTTGATGAGTCCGGTAAGCCCTGTACCAAGAACGAGGGCATAATGCTGTTGCAGGATTACCGTCCCCACCTTGAAACCTTGAAAGAGCCCCTTTATTTTGATAACCAAAACGATCCTCTGGCGTATATGTTCCTTTTTAAGGATATGGATGGCAATATACTTGGCTCGGTTTCCCGCTTTGCCGCCCATCCCGATGTGGCTGTTCTTTTTGAATTGCGCCCCAACGTTGAGGGCAAAGCACAGATGTACCGTTATGATTTCGATTGGCCCGGATATCTTTCCGAAAAGCTGGAGGCGGACTTCGGCGGAACCTCAATCTATATGAACGGACCCTGCGCAGACCTTACCGCTAAAAAGGGATATGACGGTATCGATGATTTTATTTCAAGTGATGAGGAGTGCAAGCGGATCGGACTTTCCATTGCGGAAAAGATAAAAAGCGAGTTTATGCTAAATAAACGTCCTCTTAAAAACGCAGATTTCCTGCGCACGGAGACCTTTACCGTAACCGTTCCCATGCGTGACGATATGCCCCGCACCGTAGACGAAGCGCGCAACGGTCAGCGGGAGAATATAGAAAAAGCAAAGTTTGCTTTCGATACTTATAAAACCGACCCTTCAAAAACTCCCGCTCAAGTAAAACGTACTGTTGACGATTATTACAAAGCCATGTACAACGGACCTATGGTTTATGATATCTGCGGATTTGATGATAAAACTCTTGCAAAGAGGGAAGTGGATATTGACATCCCCTGCGTCCGTTTCGGCGAATATCTTTTTGTAGGCGTTCCCGGTGAAAGTCTGGTGGAAATGACCACCTGGCTCCGCTCCACCTTTACCGGCGCAAAGACTATTCCTCTCGATCAATGTAACGGATATTACAGCTATGTGGCAACACCCCGTTCACTTACTCTCGGCGGATACACCTATTGGTGCAGCTGGACCACCCGTGAGACCGTGCCGTCAATGCAGGAACAGTTGGTTCCTTTAATAAATAAATTTTTGGAATTATAAAGGAGAACTAATATGAATACAGCAAAAATAATGAAAATATTTGAAGATACAGCTTATGTCCGCACCGGCGGAAGCCGGGAAGAACTTAAGTGTGCCGAATACATAAAGAGCCTTTGCGCGGAGATGGGGCTGGAAGCACACCTTGAATCCTTTGAGGTGGATATGGCAGACGTAAAGGAAGCCCACCTTTATGCAGACGGCAGGGAAGTTACCTGCAAGGGTTACCTGCTTTGCGGAAGCGGAGAGGTTGAAGCTCCCCTTTATTACCTCACTAATACCGATAAATACTCCCTTTCTCTTTGTAAGGGCAAGATAGTTATGATCGACGGCTACCTCGGCTATTGGATGTACCGCGATATTCTTGAAGCAGGTGCTGTTGGCTTTATCACCTATGATGGCAACGCAAATTACGCAGACAGAGATATAGACCGCCGCGAGCTGCGTCCTCACGTAAGCAAGGGAGATAAATTACTCGGCGTAAACATTAACGCCAAGGATGCTATTGAAATCATCAACAGCGACGTAAAGACTGCTAAAATAGTTATTTCTCAGGACGAATACAAAGGCGTATCCCACAATGTAATTGCGGATATAAAGGGCGAAACCGACGAATACATAGTATTTACCGCTCATTACGATTCTACCTCTCTGTCACAGGGCGCATACGATAATATGTCGGGCAGTATCGGCCTTTTGAGTATTGCCGAATACTTCCTTTCATATCTCCACAGATACAGCCTTCGCTTTATCTGGTGCGGCAGTGAGGAGAGGGGACTGCTTGGCTCAAAGGCGTACGTTAACGCCCACGAATCCGAGCTTGAAAAGACTGTTCTCAACATAAACCTCGATATGATCGGTTGTATTATGGGTAAATTCATCGCCTGCTGTACTTCCGAGGAAGCACTGGTACATTATATAAACTACTACGCATCCGAATATGGCTTCGGTATCACCACCCGTCAGGATGTTTAATCCAGCGATTCCACTCCTTTTGCGGATAAGGGTGTTCCCGCCGTTTCCTTTGCGCGTATTGCACCCAATAACACCGCCACCATCCACAACAGCTACGATACTATGGCGGTTATGAAGGGCGAGCAGATGGAAAGTGATATAGACTTTATCATTTCCTTCGCGTGCCGTATGGCAAACGCTTGCCGCTGTCCCGTAGATAAAAAGATTCCCGATAATATTAAGGATAAATTGGATATTTACCTCACTCGTAAACGCGCTCCCAAATAATATCATTTTCCCACGGAAAAACGCCGTGGGAAAAGTTTTAATAAATATTTGTAATATTCGCCAACCTTTTTTAATTTCTCTCCACTATATGGTCAAACGGCGTCGGAGTTAATAAAATGGAAAAACAAAAAGCAGACAAGATAATAACCGAATATCTGCAAAAGATATACGGCTTTGCGGTGAAAAAATCCTTTTCATTCGATGAAGCGGAGGATCTTTGCTCGGATATCGTCAGCGAGGTGTATACTTCGCTTCTCAAATCAGATGATATCGCAAATATTGAAGGCTATATCTGGCGTATAAGCAGGTACACTTATTCAAAGTACGTGTCCCGCAAAAAGAAGCTTGAGGGCGTTTCAATAGACAACGTTATACTTCCGTATTACGAGGATTATTCCCTTGAAGAGCCGGATGAAGAGCTTTTCCGTCTGCGCCGCGAGGTGGCTTTTCTTACCAAAGCACGCCGCAAGATAGTTTTTATGTTTTATTACGAAAACAAATCGGTTTCCACCATATCAAAGGCTTTGAATATGCCCGAGGGTACCGTAAAGTGGCATCTTAACAAAGCGAGAAACGAATTAAAGGAGAGTTTTACAATGGAAAGAAAAATAGGAAAGCTTGGTATATCCCCTTATGTTCCCATTATGTTCGGACATAACGGAAATCCGGGTTCAAACAGCGGTCCCGAGTTTTATCTCGGCGATAAGCTTAACTGCAACATTGCTTACAGCGTGTATTTTGAGCCCAGAAATCTTGAAGAAATAGCCGAAGAGCTCGGCGTTACTCCCGTATATATCGAGGATAGGGTTGCTTTATTGGAAGAAAACGGCTTCCTTGTAAAGCGTGCCGACGGCAGATATACAACGTACGTCAGGTTTTCTTCCGAAACCTATTCCTTGGAACTTGAGGACAGAAAAAGAGAGCTCCAGCTTTCTCTTGCCGAAACACTTGCAAAGGAATACGCGCCTAAGGTTATTGAGGCGATTAAGGATGTAACCGACGTATATATTCCCACCGGTAACAGACAGCTTTTTGAAGCGGCGGCAATATTTTACGGAATAGCCAATAAATGCGCCATTTCTCTGCACAGAGACCTTAATAAATACAACATCAAAACCACAGCGGGAGGAGATTTTTCCGCATACGTTGAATGCGATATGAAGCCTTCCGATCCGGATTACGTTTCCAAGCTGCCGGCACGGAAATACTGGTCCTGCGGCAATATGAACCGTTGGTCGGATAAATATCCTGCTGTTTATTCCTGGTCAATAGATTCCCGTCTTTCTTCTCGTAAAGGCGGTTGGGTAAACAACCGCACCGAAGATTACGAATACTTGTACGAGATTCTTAACGGTACTCTCACCGAAAACGAAGCAAACGCTGAAAAATTTGCCCGCCTCAAGGAAAGAGAGTTTATTACCGACAACGGCGAAGTTAACATAATGCTCGTCAATGGCAAATACGAGGGGCTTTTTGATAAGATTCCTTGCCTTGAAGAGTGCTACAAAGAAAAGGTTGCGCCATTTGCTCTTGAATATGCGGCGATCATTTGCAATCAATATCCCGAGCAGATGCATGATATGGTTACTGTAGACGCGGTCGGCGGATTTATAGGCAGAGATGTTGCGATTATGGTAATGGATATTCTGTATTCCAACGGCACATTTACTCCTCTTACCGAGCAGGAAAAGGTAACCTCAAACCTTATAATGTTTACGGACATCCTTCCCGAATAAGGAAAGCGCTAATACTTAAAGCATCCCCACTTTTGAGTGGGGATGTTTTCATATAACCGTGCCCGTTACGGTCAGTGTACTCACTCCGGGGGTAACTACCCAGCCGCAGTCGCTGTCACGGGAGTATGTGGCGGAAGGAACCGTAATTTGTCCCAAAACCGTAGAAAATTGCCCCGTTATCATGCTGTAGGTGTAATTATCGGGAGGCGACCAAGGCATGCCGTTAAAGGTTACTGAGGTTATATTAAGCCGAGGGTCAAAGGTGTCGGTAAGCACTATGTCGTCGGTAGCGACAGCTTCGGTATTGCCTGAATTCTGTATAGTAAAGGTATAAGTTATTGTTCCGTTGGCACTGACCACCGGCGGACATACAGCTTTACTTATGGTGAGAGCGGGGGAGGCGTCAGCCCGCACCGTAGACAAGGCGGTTATTCGCTGTGCAAGGCTTTCTCCCGTAACGGTTGCCGTGTTGGTTATTACTCCGTCGTTATCCGGCGGCGCGCAACGGGTCACCCGCGCTTCGTATATAATAAGCGCGTTCCCTCCCGCAGGTACGGAAATGCCGGTAAACATAAGATTTTGACCCAAAATCACCCCGGGCGGCTCCTGCAGAATTCCGTTAACATAATACCTTACGGTACCTGTATTGTATGCAAGGGGAGTAAACCTCTGATTCCCCGAAAAATACGCACCAAGATCATCGGTAACGTTGAGTCCGTTGAAAGCGCATCCGCCCGTGTTTACCAGACTTATTACGTATGTCAGATTGTCGCCGACAGTATAATTATCGTTGACGGCGGTTTTTACGACAGTAAGCTCATCCTGCACCGTTCCCGAAACGGTATTTGAATTAACTGTACCGCCGCTGTATGAAAGGGTGGCGGTATTTGTGAAGGTTGCCATTCGCTTTTCTCCTTGTGGGTCTTATTCGGCTTATGCCGTATACTTCATAGTATGTTTTTTTGCCTTTACAAGTGAAATCTTTTTTCTGTTGACAACTACTGCAAAAATATGTAAAATATAATATGTATAAATGTCCGCATCTCTTTGCGGTGAAAGAGGTAACACAATGAATAGGCTTACAAAACTTATTGCTCTGTTTCTTTCCGTTTTGTTTGTACTTTGCTCTTGTACAACTCCGGGAGATACTTCCGATGTCAGCGACACAGTAAGTGATACCGAAGAGGTTTTTAATCCCGATAACGTTAAGTATACTTTGGTAAGTAAAGGAAAACCGTATACCTGCGACCCTGCGCCTGCCGCAGATTACGATGATATTTACGGCCAGCAGTTGACAGACGGTCTGGTCACTCCCGATACATACGTGCATTATACTGATTCAAGAATGGTCGGCTTCAGCAACGGCGGCGGCATGCACAAAAACGCCGAGATAATTATCGATCTCGGTGAAGACGGTAAGCGTCTTTCCGCCTTTGCAGTGCGTTGTCTTGAGTTTTACAGCGATGCTGTCCGTCTTGCTTCCACGGTTCGTTTCAGTGGTTCCGAGGACGGCGAAGATTGGTCCGGTATCGGCACCACTGCTTTCGTAGCGGAAGGGGACAGACACGTTGTCACCGCTAAGCTGGAGACTAAAACTCCCCTGAATTACCGTTATATAAAGGTGCGCGTTAACTTCGCAGGCGGCTCTTACTTTTTCTTCCTTGACGAGATACAGGTGTTTGCCGACGTGCCTGAAGCTCAAAAAACAAACACGGTAGAGCTTGCATACAAAAACACTTCCATCGATAAAAATGCTTGGAAATCTCTTTCCACTTCCAAAAAAGCAGAGTACTCTGTAGGTGTAAATATTGCGGCAACCAAGCCCTATAAACTTGAAAACGCAGTTATAGACCAGCGCACACCTACCGATTCCGATGTACCTCTGCTTACCGATGCAGATACCGTTTCCCGTATGTTCAGCGATCCCGTTTGGGTAGGCTTTTCCGCCAAGGACGGCAAAGCACCTACGGTAAGCGTGGACCTTAAGGAAAAGTATGATAACATCTATGGCTTCCGCGTTCA
>JAZSIT010000174.1:0-4102 GCA_045533895.1 Eubacteriales bacterium | reverse complement strand
GGGTGATTTTGAAGGCGAGTGGATAACAAAGACAGAATACCCCTTGTTTATATTCCGTAACGGAAGCACGGTTTCTTTTGCTGACGGGAACGGAAACGTTTCCACCGTATACCCCACAGAAGAACAGCGTGAAAATATCGCAGCTATTCGCGCAGCCAATGGTCTTGTAACCGAATAACCTGTACCCATTCTCCCCGAGAGGTTTCTCTCGGGGAGTTTTTTATCGGGGTCCCCACAAATCGCAGATTTGTGGGGTATTTCTTTTTTTTGTAATTTTCTTGCCAAAAACACAAGATATTGTGTTTTTTGGTATTGACAAACACACAATCGTGTGGTATACTCTATCTCGCTGACAATAAAGAAACTAATATAAAGGAGAAGAGAAAAATGTATCAGGTTATAAAAAGAGACGGTAAAATCAATGATTTTGATATTTCTAAAATCGCAGGCGCAATAAAAGCGGCTTTTGACGCACAGGAAAAGAACTACAACATATCGGTTATAGACTTTATCGCACTTAAGGTCACCGCAGATTTCGAGAGCAAGATAGTAGACGATCTTATATCTGTTGAGGATATTCAGGATAGTGTTGAAAGCGTGCTTATTCAGGCAGGCTATGGCGACGTGGCAAAGGCATACATCCTTTACCGCCGCAACAGAGAGAAGCTCCGTCAGGTAAAGAGCTCTGTGCTTGACTATAAAAAGCTGGTTGACGATTACGTTAACGTTACCGACTGGCGCGTTAAGGAAAACTCCACCGTTACATATTCCGTAGGCGGTCTTATCCTTCACAACTCCGGCTCCATCACCGCTAACTATTGGCTGAGCGAGGTTTATGACGATGAGGTTGCAAACGCTCACATCAACGGCGATATTCACATTCACGACCTTTCCATGCTTACCGGTTACTGTGCAGGTTGGTCTCTCAAGCAGCTCATTCAGGAGGCCTTGGGCGGCGTTCCCGGCAAGATAACCTCCTCTCCCGCGAGCCACCTGGCAACCCTTTGCAACCAGATGGTAAACTTCCTCGGCATTATGCAGAACGAGTGGGCGGGCGCGCAGGCGTTCTCCTCCTTTGATACTTATCTTGCACCCTTCGTTAAGGTGGACAACCTTGATTACGAGCAGGTTAAAAAGTGTATCGAATCCTTCATTTACGGTGTAAACACTCCTTCCCGTTGGGGTACTCAGGCTCCCTTCTCCAACATCACTCTGGACTGGACCGTTCCCGCAGACCTTGCAGAGCTTCCCGCAATAGTAGGCGGCAAGGAAATGGACTTCAAGTACAAGGATTGCAAGAAGGAAATGGATATGATAAACAAGGCGTTTATCGAGACCATGATTGAGGGCGACGCTAACGGCAGAGGCTTCCAGTATCCTATTCCCACTTATTCCATCACTTCCGATTTCGATTGGTCCGAAACAGAGAACAACCGTCTCCTGTTTGAGATGACCTCCAAATACGGCACTCCTTACTTCTCCAACTACGTAAACAGCGATATGGAGCCCAGCGATGTTCGTTCTATGTGCTGCCGTCTCCGTCTTGACCTTCGTGAACTCCGCAAAAAGTCCGGCGGCTTCTTCGGAAGCGGCGAATCCACCGGTTCCGTAGGCGTTGTTACCATAAACATTCCCCGTATCGCATACCTTGCAAAGGACGAAAAGGAATTCTATGCACGTCTTGATAAGATAATGGATATCTCCGCTCGCTCCCTTAAGGTAAAGCGTACCGTTATCACCAAGCTTATGAACGAGGGTCTGTATCCTTACACCAAGCGTTATCTGGGCACCTTCAACAACCACTTCTCCACCATCGGTCTTGTTGGTATGAACGAAGCCTGCCTTAACGCAAGCTGGATAAGAGAAGACCTCACCAACGAAAAGGCACAGCAGTTCACCAAGGACGTGCTTAACCACATGAGAGAACGTCTTTCCGATTATCAGGAAAAATACGGCGATCTGTATAACCTTGAGGCTACTCCCGCAGAGTCCACCTCTTACCGTCTTGCAAAGCATGACCATAAGCATTATCCCGATATCATTACCGCAGGCGGCGGCGAGGAAACTCCTTATTACACCAACTCCTCTCATCTGCCCGTTGGCTATACCGACGATATCTTTACAGCACTTGACGTTCAGGACGAACTGCAGACTCTTTACACCTCCGGTACCGTATTCCACGCATTCCTCGGTGAAAAGCTTCCCGATTGGAAGGCAGCCGCAAATCTCGTACGCAAGATTGCTACCAACTATAAGCTTCCTTATTATACTCTTTCTCCCGTTTATTCCGTTTGCCGTAACCACGGTTATATCGCAGGCGAGGAATGGAAGTGCCCCGTTTGCGGCGAGGATACCGAGGTATACTCCCGTATTACCGGTTACTACCGTCCCGTTCAGAACTGGAATATCGGTAAGACTCAGGAATATAAAGAAAGAAAATCTTACAATATCCCCAAGAGCATGGCTCGCGTAGAGGGCGAACCCGCACCCGAAACTCCCGCAGCCGAATGTCCTTGCTGCGAGCAGGAGGCTCCCATTGCCGCAGAAGGTGCCGCAGTTCTCTTTGCCACCGCAACCTGCCCCAACTGCAAAATAGCCGCCGCTTTACTTGAAAAAGCAGGCATCGGCCTTGAAAAGCTGTTGGCAGAGGAAAACGCCGAACTTGCTACCGAGCTTGGTATCAAGCAGGCACCCACTCTCGTTATCACATCCGATGACGGAAGCGTTGAAAAATACGTAGGCGTAGGTAACATCCGCCGCTATATTGATATGGTGACCAAATAATGATAGATATTCTTGTAATAGGCGCGGGCCCTGCGGGGCTCACCGCCGCCCTTTACGCCCGCCGCGGCGAAAAGGAGGTTACCGTAGTTGAAAAGGGTGCCTTTGGCGGACAAATGACCTTTTCTCCCAGAATAGAAAACTATCCCGGCTTCAACACCGTTTCCGGTACCGAGCTTGCAGATGCTATGGTGGGTCAGGTGTTGGAGCAGGGCGCATCCCTTGAGCCCGACGAGATAAAATCGGTTGAGAAGATTCCCGGCGGCTTCCGCGCTGTAGGCGAATACGGCGTTTACGAAGCAAAAACCGTAATTATCGCCGCAGGCGCAAAGCACAGACAGCTTGGCGTTGACCGCGAGAACGAGTTTACCGGAGAGGGAATTTCCTATTGCGCCGTGTGTGACGGAGCCTTTTATAAAGGAAAATCCGTTGCGGTCATCGGCGGCGGAAACTCCGCCCTTCAGGAGGCGGTGCTTCTTTCCGAGGGATGTAAAAAGGTAACTCTGGTTCAGAACCTGGATTACTTTACCGGCGAGCAAAAGCTTATTGATGCGCTTAAAGAAAAATCCAACGTAGAGTTTATCACCGGCCACGTTGTTGCCGGCATCGTGGGAGATAAAGAGCTTACCGGCATACGCATCTCCGGCGGTGACGGGGAAAAGGTGCTCTATGTAGACGGTATGTTTGTCGCAATCGGACTTGTTCCTCAGAACGAGTTTGTTTCGGGACTTGTTTCTCTTGATAACTGGGGCTACGTTCCCTCTGCAGAAGACACTCTTACCGATTGTGAGGGTATCTTCGTTGCAGGCGATTGCCGCAGTAAGCGTATCCGTCAGATAGCCACCGCTGTTGCAGACGGCGCAACCGCCGCTCTCGCCGCAATGCGTTATATAGACGGAATGTAATGAGTGCTTTCCTATATATAATATATCTTTGCTTCAGCCTGTTCGGGGTAGCTTTAACGGTGTATGATAAATACGCCGCAAAGCACAAGAAATGGCGTGTGCCGGAAAAACTGCTTTTTGTTTTCGCCATCCTCGGCGGAAGTGCGGCAATGTATATTACAATGCTTGTTATCCGCCACAAAACAAAGCACTTGTCCTTTATGATAGGGCTTCCCGTAATAATGCTTTTGCAAACGGTTATCAACATATTCATTATATAAACCAAACGCCGCAGATATTATCTGCGGCGTTTGAATGTTGACATTTGTTTTCCTTTATATTATAATACCCGTCAGTCTGTGTGAAAGGAGCAAAGAAAATGATACGTCTTTCGGAAAGCTTTGGTTACAAAAAGCTTTTGCGCTTTACCTTGCCTT
>JAZSIT010000094.1:0-2861 GCA_045533895.1 Eubacteriales bacterium | reverse complement strand
GGGTGATTTTTAGGCAGTTCCCTCGGCTACAGCGTGGGTTTGCATATCATAGATGAGATAAACCCCATCCACCAGTCTCAAATACAGTGTTAAATCGATGGTATCGTTAAAGGTTTTGTTGCCGCGCCAAGCGTGCCAATCCACCGTTACACGGCAGGAGAAAACGTTTTCGCCGTATTCGTAAAACTCGCCCGTTTCGCGGGAGGTGAATTCATATCCATCGGGCTTGTGGACCCAATAATACTCCATTGTGCTTATCTTTTCATAAAGATCGCTATCGGGGTCGATGGTATTCTTGAACTTATTAAAACTACCAAACCGCATTGCATATTTTGCATACTCCTCAACAAAGAAGAGCACGTTTTCGGAGTGGGTGTTTTGGTAATCCTCGTTGTAGTTTATATCCGCCAAAAAGACGCCGTCCTCATTTTTGGTCATGGGGCAGGGGTCGCCGTATTTGTCGGTCACCGCGATATTATCGGTATCATACAGCAGTCCGTCAAAGTAATATGTGGAAAACTTAATTCCTTGGGTATTATCGTCGTTTTTAAGTACTTTTCCCGGCATGTGTGCGCAGGATTCGGTCTCCTCGGTTTTGATGATATACCGTCCGTCCAGCACATAGCCGTTTATACTTACTTTCGCATCGGAAGGCGCGATAATCGTAACCGATTTGGTTTCGGTCTTGTAATATATCTCGTAATCCCCCGGCATATATATGGGGTTTCCGTATTCGGTAACAGCGTCCGTCTTTACCACGGTAAACTGGGCAAAGGCGTTGTCTCCTGCAGAAACCACGTATTTCAGCGTTCCGCCGTCAACACCGCTTGCCGCCTGCTGGTAGGTTATCTTGCCGTCGCCCACCTGCGCCTTAACGTAATTAATAAGGTCCTGCTTGGTCTCGGCTTCGCAGACGGTGTAGCCCTGCTTTTCAAGGAGTTCATCAAAATCGGGATTTGCAAAAACTTGGTTAAAAACTCTCTCTGCCACGTATTTGGGCTGTGTGGACTCATAGTCCGCCATCCAGCTTTTCAGCAAGTTAAGTCCGTATGCCACAAAGCAGGCTCCGACAATGACCAACAGTGCCAAAACCGCGTAAAAATAGGGGAAGCTTTTTGTTTTTCTCTTTGCCATTATTTATTCCCCCGCGCTTGTCTTGCTAACAATAAAATAGGTGGGTAAGCTTCTGGGCGGAATAAACGCCTTGTATTTGTTTACCATACCCTGAAGCTGATATTCGTCCAGAGTAGACGGGTCGATACCGTACTGCTCAATATAATTATCATAGTACATCATAGAGGATGTACCGCCGTCCAGCATACCTGCAGTCACTGCGCCGTAGGACACCAGCAGGTCGATAATATCGTTACGGGACGCGCCGATACTGGAGGTACTGCGTCCGTCGGTAACCACCATAATTACCGCGCCGTCGGCACGCTGACCGATAGCGGTACGCTGTGCGGCGCCTACGTTGCCCTCGCTGTAGTGAAGCCGGACCTTTCCGTTTTCGTTGGTTATAAGCACATTTCCCGTCTGGAAGCAGACGCCGTCTCTTATTCCCAGCTCCTCGGCTTTTTCTTTGGTCATACCTTCGCTCACCACAAGCCGGTCGTTATTATCAAAACCGATAAAGGTATGGTAGGTTATACTGTCCTCCCATACGCATTCGCCTTGTGAATAGGTAACGCCCATAGGCGCGTTTCCGTCTCCTTTACCGCCTACGTCGGCAAACTCGCCGCCGTTAATACACACCAACGCATCGTACTTTTCAGCCATTTTGAAAAGCCGCAGTCCATAGGCGGCGCGCCACGTTTTATCGGATACTCCCGTAAACACGCGGGAAGGGTCTTTTACAACAGTAACATAAGCGCGGTAGGTAGTTCCCTGCACGAATTCGAGGCGAACTCCGTCGGGATAATTCTCCCATTCGTCAACCGGTGTTTCTTCGCCGTTTCCGCCGCTTGTCTCTTTATCGGGCAGGAAATCGTTAATATCAATTTCGGTAACAGTAACCTTTTCGCTGTTTGCCATTATTTGGTTAATGGTCTCGTCATCCAAAAACAGACCGGGCAGCCATTTGGTGGCAGATGCCTGTTTAGCGGAAAGGACCAGCATGTCACGCAGACTCTCGCTGGGGCCGTTTGCCAGAGTAAGACCCAGCGCGTATAACGATCCCACCAAAAACACAAGTATTACAAGCAGAGTGATAAGTGTACGGCGTACAACCAGCCAAAACATCTTTACGCCCTTGCTTTTTTCTTTTTTGTTTTTCATTTTTTCTTTTTTCCTCCGAACACCCACTCACGCTGTACGGTAAAGGTGAGCAGGAACAAAGCGGTATCTATAACCGCTTTTACGGCAGTAACCAGCCACGTTTTCGCCCCGTCGGGAAGGAGAAGTGTCATTCCCGCGGTGGAAAGACCGGATAAAATCATTACCGCCGCCGCCAATAAGTAATATTTTAACAATGTGTATTTTGCTTTTTTCTTTTTTGCAAAGACAAAGCGGAAGTTTATAAAGTAATTATAAAGGGATGAAACCACTCTCGCCGCAACCGAGCAGATAAGTGTGCATATCTCTCTGTTTTCCACCGCCTTGGGGAAAAGAAGCCAAAACAGCAAGGCAAAGAGCCCAAGGTCAATAGCCGTTGCGGACAGAGAGGAGAATGCATACCCGAAAATCTGCTTGTATATGCGCAGAGAATCCTTTAACGGGTTAAAGTGAGATGTCTTGTTTTCCTCGATATAAACGGTATGTATTGAGTTTTCCGTATACGGAATATCGTTGTCCTTAAAGGAAAGGAGCATATTGGTTTCGTATTCAAAGCGCTCGCCCTTAACCTTTATCATATCACCCAGATA
>JAZSIT010000138.1:0-5756 GCA_045533895.1 Eubacteriales bacterium | reverse complement strand
ACTCAGGCGTGTCTTGCGCTTAAGGAAGAAGGCTACGAGGTTGTGCTGGTAAACTCCAACCCCGCAACTATTATGACAGATACCACCATCGCCGACAAGGTGTATATGGAGCCTCTTACTCTTGAATACGTGGCAAAGATACTCCGTTACGAGCGTCCCGACGCAATAGTTCCCGGCATCGGCGGACAGACCGGCCTTAACCTTGCAATGCAGCTTGAGAAAAAGGGCGTTCTTAAGGAATGCGGAGTAGAGCTTCTCGGCACCAGCAGTGAGAGTATTGAGCGCGCCGAGGACAGAGAGCTGTTCAAGGAATTGTGTCAGTCTATCGGCGAGCCCGTTATCCCCTCCGAAATCACTTATGATCTTGAGCAGGCAAAGCAAGCCGCAAGCAGAATCGGTTATCCCGTCGTTCTCCGCCCCGCATTTACTCTCGGCGGTACAGGCGGAGGATTTGCTTATAAAGAAGATGAGCTTGTTGAGGTTGGTACAAACGCATTCAAGCTTTCTCCCGTTCATCAGGTTCTTATCGAAAAGAGCGTTAAGGGTTATAAGGAAATAGAATTTGAGGTAATGCGTGACAGTAACGATAAAGCCATTACCATCTGCGGTATGGAAAATATCGACCCCGTAGGCGTTCATACCGGTGACTCTATAGTTGTTGCACCCATACTTACCCTTTCTCCCGAGCATCACAAGATGCTTAACGAAAGCGCTATCAAGATAATCCGCGAGCTTAAAATAGAGGGCGGCTGTAACGTACAGTACGCTTTCAACCCCGAAACCGGCGAATATTATCTTATTGAGGTAAACCCCCGAGTTTCCCGTTCCTCCGCACTTGCGTCCAAGGCAAGCGGATATCCCATTGCAAGAGTTACCGCAAAGATAGCCGTCGGTATGGCTCTTGAGGATATCTCTATCGCCAATACCAACGCCGCATTCGAGCCCAGACTTGATTACGTCGTTGCAAAGCTTCCCCGTTTCCCCTTTGATAAATTCAATACCGTTCCCAACACCCTTGGCACCCAGATGAAGGCTACCGGCGAGGTAATGGGTATCGGTGAGAATCTTGAGGAATGTCTGCTCAAATCCGTTCGCTCTCTTGAGACCGGCGTTTGCCACTTCAGCATGGCGAAGTTTGCGGCTATGACGGTTGAGGAGATATACGAATACATCTCCAAGTTCAGAGACGATAACATTTTCGCTATAAGCGAGCTTATCCGCAAGGGCGAAAGCACCGAGAAGCTGAGCGGTATCACCAAAATAGACGTATACTTCCTTAACGCCCTTAAGAATATCGTTGATATGGAGGACGTACTCAGAGCAAACAAGGGCGACGTTGAGACCCTTAAAGCCGCAAAGAAAATGGGCTTTGGCGACAAGGCTATATCCCTTATCTGGGGCGTAAACGAGCTTGAGGTGTTTGCTCTCCGCAAAAAGGAAAATATCTTCCCCGTTTACCGTATGGTGGATACCTGCCATACCAACGCATACATCCCTTATTTCTATTCCTCTTACACAGGCGAGAACAAGTCTATCCTTACCGACAGAAAGAAGGTAGTGGTTCTGGGTGCAGGACCTATCCGTATCGGTCAGGGTGTTGAATTTGACTATTCTACCGTTCACGCTGTAACCACCATAAAGAAATCCGGCTACGAGGCTATTATCATAAACAACAACCCCGAAACCGTTTCCACCGATTACACCACCGCAGACAAGCTTTATTTCGAGCCTCTCACTCCCGAGGACGTAATGAATATTATTGAGTTTGAGTCTCCTATGGGCGTTATCGCCTCTCTGGGCGGACAGACCGCAATAAACCTTGCACAGCCTCTGGTTGACCGCGGTGTTAACATTATCGGTACCGATTGCGCCGCTATCGAAAAGGCAGAAAACCGCGATAGCTTTGAGAAGATACTCGTTGAGCTTAACATTCCCCAGCCCAAGGGCAGAGCCGTTACCAATATTGAGGATGGTGTAAAGACCGCAGCCGAGATAGGTTATCCCGTGCTGGTTCGTCCCTCCTTCGTTCTGGGCGGACGCGCTATGCAGATAGTCGCAAACGAGCATCAGCTCCGTCAGTACCTTAAGAGCGCTGTTGAAATCGACGAGGACAAGCCCGTTCTGGTTGATAAATACATTCAGGGTAAAGAGGTAGAGGTAGACGCTATCTGTGACGGTATCGACGTATTCGTACCCGGTATTATGGAGCTGGTAGAGCGTACCGGTATCCACTCCGGCGACTCTATAAGCGTATATCCCTCCTACAGCATTTCCGATAAGGTAAAGGCTACCATACTCCGTTATTCCAAACAGTTGGGTCTGGGTATCGGTATAAAGGGTCTGTTCAATATCCAGTTTATCGTTGATAAGGACGAAAACGTATATATCATAGAGGTTAACCCCCGTTCCTCCCGTACCGTTCCCTTCCTTTCCAAGGCAACGGGCTATTCCTTGGCAGATATCGCTACCGAGGTAATTCTGGGCGTAAGCCTTAAGGAGCAGGGAATATTCGGTATTTATCCCGATGAAAAGAAGCGCCACTACGTAAAGGCACCCGTGTTCTCCTTTAACAAGATTCACGGTATCGACGCATATCTTTCTCCCGAAATGAAGTCTACCGGTGAGGCTATCGGCTATGACGACAACTTCCACAGAGCGCTGTATAAGGCTTTGCAGGCATCGGGTATGCATCTGCAGAACTACGGCACCGTGTTTGCCACCATTTCGGATAAGGATAAGGAGGAAGCACTTCCTCTCATCCGCCGCTTCTATAACCTGGGCTTTAATATTGAAGCTACCTCCGGCACCGCACGCTTCCTTAAGGAAAACGGCATCCGTACCAGAGTGCTTAAGAAGATCAGCGAAAACAGCGAGGAGATACCCAATTCCATTCGTCAGGGTCATATCGCGTACGTTATCTCCACCCGTGACGCAGGCAGTATCGGTGAGATCAGCGACGGACACGAGATCCGCCGTCTTGCGGTAGAAAACAACGTTACCATGTTCACTTCTCTTGATACTGTAGGCGTGCTTCTGGACGTGCTTGAAGATATCACCCTTACCATATCCACTATAGATGCATAAAACACGTTGGAGCGCGTTCATTCGGCGCAGACCCAAAAACGCAAAAAGTAAAATGAATTGATAATTGTAGGGGACGGCGTCCTCGAAACGCACCCCACAAATGCTGAACGCATTTGCAGGGAACCCCGCTTCGATGTCCCGCCTCTGATGGTTTTATCGGTAGAAATCCTTACAGGATTCCCTGTAAATTTATTATATTTGCGTTTTTGTAGAAACTTTTACTTCGCTCGCTGTAGATTACTACAGCTCCCGGGGTTCCCCACAAAACCTTCGGTTTTGTGGGGTGGAGATCCCGCTCGTAAAAGGTTTCTTCTGCATCCAAATGCTCCGCGCCCTTCAGATTTTATCTTACAAAAAACACACAGAGAGGAAATATTATGATGAAAACGGGAATTTTTCGTATTATAAGCAATATTCCCCTCACAGAAAACGTATACAAAATGGTGCTGTATGGCGATGTTTCCGCCATCACGGCACCGGGTCAGTTTATAAATATCCGCATTGAGGGGCTGTATCTCCGCCGTCCCATATCCGTTCACGATATGTCTGAGGATACCGTTACCATCATCTATAAGGTGGTGGGCAAGGGTACGGAGATGTTATCCAAAATGCAAAAAGGCGAGCTTGATATCCTTACGGGTCTTGGCAACGGCTACACTACCGATGACAGCGGCGACCGTCCTCTGCTTATCGGCGGCGGCGTAGGCGTCCCTCCTCTGTATATGTTGGCAAAAAAGCTTATATCGGAGGGAAAGCAGGTTTCGGTAATTCTCGGATTTAACACCGCAAAAGAGGTGTTCTGTGAAAAAGACTTTTCTTCTCTCGGCTGTGACGTTACCGTTACCACCGTTGACGGAAGCTACGGTGTAAAGGGTTTTGTTACCGAAGCGATGAAAAATATTGATTACACCTGCTTTTATACCTGCGGACCCGAGCCTATGCTCAAAGCGGTGTACGCCGCAAGTAACACCGAGGGATATTTCAGCTTTGAGGAAAGAATGGGCTGCGGATTTGGCGCGTGTATGGGCTGCTCCTGCAAGACTATAACAGGATACAAGCGTATCTGCAAGGAAGGCCCCGTTATGAAGAAGGAGGAGATATTATGGGAAAAATGACAGTAAACCTTTGCGGTATCACTCTGGATAACCCCGTTATCCCTGCTTCGGGCACCTTCGGCTTTGGCTATGAATATGCAGAATATTACGATATAAATATGCTGGGCACCTTTTCCTTTAAGGGTACCACCCTTGAAAAGCGCTTCGGCAACCCTACACCCAGAATTGCGGAATGTCCCGCAGGACTTATCAACGCGGTAGGTCTGCAAAACCCCGGTATAGATGCAGTTATATCGGAAGAATTGCCCAAACTAAAAAAAGTGTTCCGCAAGCCCGTTATGGCAAACGTGGGCGGTTTTTCTGTTGAAGACTACGTAACCGTATGTGAGAGATTGGATAAAGAGGATTGCGTGGGCTGGCTGGAGGTAAATATAAGCTGTCCCAACGTTCACGCAGGAGGAGTCAACTTCGGCTCTGACCCCGATGGCGCATATCAGGTCATCAGTGCAGTTAAAAAGGCGGTAAACAAGCCCGTAATCGCAAAGCTCACCCCCAACGTAACGGATATAGTTTCAATAGCAAAGGCGTGTGAGAGCGCAGGGGCAGACGGTGTAAGCCTTATCAACACCCTGCTGGGCATGCGTATAAATCTGCGTAACCGCAAGCCGGTAATCGCAAACACCATGGGCGGTTATTCAGGCCCCGCAGTGTTACCCGTTGCGGTAAGAATGGTGTATCAGGTGGCAAAGGCGGTAAATATACCCGTAATCGGTCTGGGCGGTATAAGCAGTGCCGAGGACGTTATTGAGATGATGCTTGCAGGCGCTACTGCCGTTCAGGTGGGAAGCGCAAACCTTGTTGACCCTTATGCCTGCAAAAAGATTATCGAGGAGCTTCCTCAGACAATGGAAAAATACGGAATAGAAAATTTAACAGATATTATCGGAGGAGTTAAGTAAAATGGGAAAAGACGTAATTATCGCTTGTGATTTTGACAGCGCGGAAAAGACCTTTGCGTTTCTGGATAAGTTTACCGACGTAAAGCCTTTCGTAAAAATCGGTATGGAGCTTTACTATGCAGAGGGGCCCTCTATAGTAAAGGAAATAAAGGCACGCGGCCACAAGATCTTCCTTGACCTTAAGCTTCACGATATCCCCAATACGGTTAAAAAGTCTATGGCAGTTCTCTCCCGTCTGGATGTGGATATGTGCAACCTCCACGCCGCAGGCACTTCCCGTATGATTACGGCGGCAATAGAAGGTCTTACCAGACCCGACGGCACCCGTCCCATGCTTATCGCAGTCACCCAGCTTACCTCCACCGATCAGAGGAGTATGGAAAACGACCTGCTTAGAAAGGAGCCTATTGCCAAGGTAGTTATGCATTACGCTTCTTGCGCAAAGAACGCAGGACTTGACGGTGTTGTTTGCTCTCCTCTGGAAGCAGAAAAGGTACATTCTGTCTGCGGAAATGATTTTGTTACCGTAACCCCCGGCGTCCGCTTTGCAGACGGCGATATCGGCGACCAGAAGCGTGTTATGACCCCTGCTCAGGCAAAGGTTATCGGCTCGGACTATATCGTTGTGGGCAGACCCATTACTGCTGCGCCCGATCCC
>JAZSIT010000054.1:0-17974 GCA_045533895.1 Eubacteriales bacterium | reverse complement strand
TATATATTTCTGTTTGCGGGCTGGCTGTTTGGCAAACTCAAAAAAGGCTTGCCGTCTCAAACCGGAATTCTTTCGTTTTTACTGGTAAACCTTTTCTTGCCGACAAAGGTGTTTACCAGCTTTTCGAAAAATTTCACGGTTTCTTACATAAAAGAAAAATATATAGCAATTATTATTTCCGTAGTATTGCTTTTGGTATTGCATTTTGCTTCAAAATACATATCAAAACTGCTTACCAAGAATCAATACGAGCAAAAGGTTTACCGCTATACGCTTACAATTGCAAATTACGCATATATGGGATACGCTTTGTCGGAAAACCTTTTCGGTGAGGCAGGGCTTACG
Source organism: Eubacteriales bacterium (assembly GCA_045533895.1). Classification (GTDB taxonomy): domain Bacteria; phylum Bacillota; class Clostridia; order Oscillospirales; family CAG-382; genus SFLA01. Next base: position 17,629 of record JAZSIT010000054.1, on the reverse strand, counting down.
GATATGATATTGTTCTGTATTCCTTTTGCAATGTATACATATACTTTTGGATATGCTATGCTTACCGGAGAGGGCACTTCCGTAAAGCGTATATTCAATCCTATAACTGTGGCAATTCTGCTGGGAATGGTATTCGGACTTACAGGAATCACTTTGCCGGATTCTGTTTTCAGCATACTTGATATGTCTTCTGCCTGCGTTGCACCGATAAGCATGGTGTTGACCGGACTAACTCTTTCTGTTTTTTCCTTCAAGGAACTTGTGGGCGATATAAAGGCGTATATCGTTGTTGCGTTAAGACTTGTGGGCTTACCCGCGGTAATATTTGCTTTGTGCAAGCTATTAAGGCTTGATATTATCAACTCCGCTTTGCTTATGTCCTGTATGCCCAGTGGATTAAATACTATTGTTTTCCCCAAACTTGTAGATGAGGATTGCAAGCCGGGAGCAAGACTTGCGCTTATCTCCCACATCTTTTCGTTGGTCACAATACCGCTCTGGTTGTCTCTTTTGAACTGAAAATACTGTAAGCGGTAAAAAATTTATATTTTTTAAGAGGTATTAACTCATGGAACGAATAGCCAGCTTTACAATAGACCACCTTAATCTGTTTCCCGGGCTCTATGTTTCCCGCAGAGACCGTCACGGCGATACGGTTATAACTACATTCGATATTCGTTTTACAGCACCCAACAGAGAGCCGGTTATGGATATGCCCGCCCTTCACACTATTGAACATCTTGGTGCCACTTATCTCAGAAATTCTGCTCGTAAGGACGACATTGTTTATTTTGGTCCCATGGGATGCAGAACCGGATGTTATGTAGTAATGTTTGGTGATCTTAATCCTGAGGATATATTTGATCTTATTGTTTCAATGTGTGATTTTGTTCTTGATTTTGAAGGTGATATTCCCGGTGCCGCTCCCGAACAGTGCGGAAATTACAGCGAGCAAAATCTGGCAATGGCAAAATATTATGTAAACAAGTATAAAAACGAGCTTGTATTAAATAAGCGTTTTCAATATAACTGCTGAAACTTTTACCGTCTTTTTTCGAAAAAGGCGGTATTTTTTTATGAAAAACTATTGACTCTCAACCATACTTCAGGTTTATAATCAAATCACAGGATATCCTATAAGGTTTTTGCGTCGGTCGCGAACGTCGCAAATTAACGGAGGTAAATATGCGTATCGGAGAATTTGCAAGTATTTGCAACACTAAAATTTCTGTTTTGAGACACTACGATAAAGAGGGAATTTTAATTCCCGAAACTGTGGATAAATTTACGGGATACAGATATTATTCGCGTCAACAGATCGATGTGTTTTTACGCATAACTGCACTCAAAAAAGCGGGGTTTTCTCTGTCCGAAATTAAGCAAATGCTTTCCCGTATCAATAGTGACGAGGAGCTTTTGTCTTTTTTTCAAAACAGAAAAAAACTACTTGCCAGTATGCTTTCCGATTTGGAGGAAGCACAAAAAATTATTATAGGAGACGGTATGATGTATAAAATTCAATTTAATAATGAAAATGGAGTTATAAATGCTTCAACCGGGGTTTTTGATGCAAATAATCAAAATGAAGCACGTAACGCTCTTGCAAAAGAAATATTTGCAAAGGGTTATCAGCGTGTATCAGACTTTGTTACAATGGGCAAGCCCTACTCGAACAATGTATATATTACTTGCGAAGTAGTAAAATTACTTGACAGTCCCATTGAGCTTAATGATAATATTAACCTGCATTTTGAAAACGATCCGCGCGTTATCGGCAAATGGGAAACGGTGGGAGAATATGCAGTTAAGGGTGATTTTTACGGTGATATCGACCATCGCAAAACCAAAGCGAAAGAAATATATTTTCTTCCCGGAGGGGAGAGATACTGGTGCTACGGTTGGACCAAAGGCAAGTTGATTTGCAGTAACGGAGATGGGAATACTGTAAACGAGTATACTCTTGAGGAATATGAAGGCGAAACTTATATGTTTGTTTCATATAAATCAAGGGAATACAGATTCGGCGGCAGACCATCCGTCCTTGTGTTGCGTCAAGTTGATAATAACGAGTATTCCGTAGATGATATTTCAATCAAAGACGATATAAGCCTGCCCTTCGTTGACGATCCCGTTGTAATTGGTAATTGGACGGCGTGTGGATATTGCAGCGCTCCCGAATCCTTTGAACCGAATTCAAAGCAAGATAAAAAGTATTTCTTCAGCGCAGTAGAGTTTGAAAATGAAGGGAAGGTTAAAAGCCGGTATAACTTTGGTGAATCAATTGTTGAAGGCGAAAACATGCAAGTATGGACAAAAGGATATATATTGCGTAAATTCAACAGCACTGCTTGTGCTTATAAAATTCGTATAATCGAAGATACCGAATATCTTTTTATTCAATGGAAAAGCGGTGATTACGTGTACGGCGGTTTTGAACCTAAACATTATGTATTTACAAGGAACTGATTTATTATCTCGTTTTTTGGCAGTGTGTATATTTTACACACTGCTTTTTGTATGATTTTGTAGGTTGAAAGTAAGCGGAGAATGTGATATAATAAGCAAAATTGTGTAGAAAAGAGGATTGATATGGGTAGTATTGGCGATTTGTTGGATCGATTTATTGAGTTTACTGCGTGGGAAATGACAAAGCCCAAAGCATACGGACCTTTCCATCTCATTTTTTCTTTTGTAGGCATTGCCGTTTGTTTATTCCTTGCGTGGAAGCTGCGGAAAATAGGCGAAAAAGGCAATAAGATATTACTTATCAGCGTCAGCCTTTTTCTTATCATTACAGAGATTTACAAACAGCTTTTTTATTATTACCACATGGAAAACGAGAAATATAATTTCGGAATCTTCCCTTTTCAGCTTTGCAGTGTGCCGATGTATCTGTGCTTGATAGCCGCTTTGGTAAAGCCGGGGAAAATACAAAACGGTATGTACGGTTTTATGACTACATTTAATCTTCTCGGCGGTATTATGGCGTTTATCGAGCCGTCGGGAATAGTACATGACCATCTTACCTTAACAATTCACGCATTTGTGTGGCACCTTTCTCTCATTTTTATCGGCGCGTATCTGCTTATGTCGGGAAGAGGCGCAAAAACAAAAAAGGATTACCTGTATGCAGTAATAACCTTTGTATCGTTGTGCGCGGTTGCCTTTATAATAAACCTATCCCTTTGGGATATTTCCAACGGCGATATTAATATGTTTTTTGTCGGTCCTCGCAATTCTTCTCTCATTGTTTTCAAACAGATATCCGAAATTGCAGGCTGGTATGTAAGCACGCTGTTATATATTCCAACGGTGTGCTTAGGTGCATATCTCATCTTTCTTCCTGCCCATCTTCATTATAAAAAAGGAGTAAAAATTAAATGAAAAGAATTGTTGGTTTGTGTTTTGCGCTTTTATTTCTTCTTTCTTGTACCGCTTGTTCATATACAAAAGCTTATGAGGGCGCTTTGAAAAAATTCACCGTTGAAGAACTTACCGTAACACTCACCGATGAGTTTATGAAAATGTCTGTTTTTGCCGAAGGGTATACAGCGGCATTCGGCGCACCTGATGCTACTCTGCTTATATTGAAAGAAACGTTCGAAGATCTTGGTATTGACAATTCTTATTCTTCGGAGGATTATGCCTGGGCTGTGCATGACGGTTATTCAACCGATACAATTACCGATGTGTATACTGAAGACGGACTTGTGTATTTCGAATTCAGCGCTACAGCCGAAAAAGGCAACTCATATAAATATTTCGCTGTTTGCTATAAATCTTCTGACGCTTTTTGGTTATTGCAATTTGCGACTGATGAGCCCTTTTATGATACTTACAGACCTTATTTTGTTTCTTGGGCGAAGAGTGTTACGTTTTCAGATTGATTTGTGTTATAAAAAGACGGTATCTTTCAAAGATACTGTCTTTTTTCTTGCTAAAAAATATATAATATGGTATAATAATTTCAATAAAACAACGGCGGTGTTATTTATGGATAAAAAGCAGGAAAACTTTCTCGATTTAGTTATATATCAAATATATCCCCGCAGCTTTATGGATACCAATAACGACGGTATTGGTGATCTTCGCGGCGTTATTTCCAAACTGGATTATCTGTGTGATCTCGGCATAAACGCAATATGGATGTGCCCGTGCTATAAAAGTCCAAACAAAGATAACGGATACGATGTCGCGGATTACCGCGATATAATGGATGAATTCGGCACTATGGAAGATATGCGCGAGCTTATTCGCGAGATGCATTCCCGCGGTATGAAACTCATCATGGACCTTGTTCCCAACCATACTTCCGACCAGCATGAGTGGTTCAAGCAATCCCGCAAATCAAAGGATAACCCCTACAGCGATTACTATTATTGGTTTGATAAACCCTTGAATCAATGGCGCGCCAGCTTTGGCGGATCTGTTTGGGAATATGATGAAGGCAGAGATCAGTATTATCTTCATTCTTACACGGTGCAACAGCCTGACCTGAACTGGGATAACCCCATGGTAGTAAAAGAAATGCAGGACATTGTTGATTTCTGGGTTGATATGGGGGCAGACGGCTTTCGTATCGATGTTATCGACCAGATATCAAAAGACTTTGAAGGGGGCAGAAACTGTTTCGGTCCAAATTTACACAAGTATATAAACGCGCTTTTCGGCAGGGAAAAGACATCGCATCTGTTTACTGTGGGAGAGTGCTGGGCAAACGAGATTGAAGAGATTAAACGTCATATCGGTGCAGACAGAAACGAGCTTTCGACCCTTTTCCAGTTTGACCATCTTGAAGCCGGCAGAAGCGAAAAGTTTACTCCTATGGAAGATTCTCTTTGCTCTGTAAGAGATATTCTTGTAAAATGGCAAACTCTTACTCAACAGCACGGCCTGCTTTATTCTCTGTTTACCGATAACCATGATAACCCGCCCTTTATTTCACGGGCAGGAAACGATATGGAATTGCGCTATGAATCCGCTACTTGTATTGCAACCATGTTCTATCTGTTGAAGGGCGTGCCCTTCATTTATCAGGGACAGGAATTTGGTATAGCTTCTTCTCGTTATAGCGGTATGTCCTATTTCGACGATGTTGAAAGCTTTGATATGTATAACCGTCTGATTGAAAGCGGACACACCGAGCATGAAGCTATCGAAAAAATCAATTTCGGCGGAAGAGATAATGCACGCCGTCCAATGCCTTGGAGTAACAGAGTCGGCGGCGGTTTTTCCGAGAGTAAGACATGGATACCTCTTTCCTCCCGTGTTAACGAGATAAACCTTGAGAATGACCTTGCTTCTGAAAAATCGGTTTTCCGCTTTTATAAGAATCTTCTTAAACTTCGTAAAGAAAACGTTTCTGTCAGAAGGGGTGAGTTTAAGGTTCTCTCTTGTGAAACCGATAGATACTTCGTTTTTGAGCGTGTTTTTGAACAGGAAAAAATTACGGTAGTATGTAATTTTGAAAAGTCTTCGGTTATCGAATGTGATGAGTACGGCATGCTCGTTCTTAACAATTATTTGGACCGTACCGGTGCGGAAAAAATTTTCCGTCCTTATGAAATCGCAGTCTTTTGCGCGTGAGGTGGTTTTATGGAGCCTAAAGATTATACCTTGGTTAAAATAGAAGGCGAGTATGCATATCTTAAGCCTGACGACGGGGGAGACGAGGTATTTATTGCCCTTGCATTGCTCCCAATGGGCGCTGATATCGGCACAAGACTTCATTGCGAAATGTTTGAGTACACTTTACTGTAATGAACTGAAAAGACCGCTTTTAGCGGTCTTTTTCTGTGTCTTGTAATTTGCGTCTTTTTCTTTTTTCGCGGTTTAGGTGCCGCTCAAAATCTCCGTTTGCAATTATTTCTGCCAGCACTAATTGTTCAAATGTGGGAACGGGACAAGAGTAGAAAGATGCGTTGGTCTCATACAATCCCATAAGCTGTTCCGGCAATACTGCGTATCCGATACGCAACGCAGGGGAAATAGTTAATGTGAATGTATTCAAATAAATAACATTGTTTTTACCGGCTGCGGCAAACAAGGTTTCCTCGGGCTTTTTCATAAGAGAAAATTCGGAATAAAAATCGTCTTCAACAATTATCCTGTTTTTTTCTTCAGCCCAACGGAGGTATTCGCTTCTTTTTGAAGCTGTGGCAGTAATATCGGTAGGAAAACTTCGGTACGGGGTAATGTGTAAAACATCGGCGTCGGTATTTTGCAAGGCTTTCGATTCAATACCACTTCTTCCAAGCGGCAGCTTTTCAAATTCGATTCCTTCTGCGGCGTATACCTGTGATATCTTGACGTAGGACGGGGTTTCAATAGCGTATTTTCTGTTTCGTCCGAGAAGGCGCAACACAATTCCGTAAAGATATTCAGCGCCGGATCCGATGATGATATTTTCGGCGTCTGCACATATACCTCTGCTTCTTCGTAAATATGCTGAAATGGCTTCTCTTAATAATAGACTGCCTTTATTAGGCGTTTTTTTGAGTATTTCTTCCCCGTATTCGGTAATAACTCGGCGCATTGTCCGCGACAGTACCGTAAACGGAAAGCTATTAACGTGGTGTGAGTTATTTGTTTGTACGGTAACATGACTATTACTTACCGGAAATAACTCCGGTTCACGAAAGATTACATAATACCCGCTTTTTTCTTTTGACCGAACATATCCCTCGTCGCACAGCATGTCATAGGCATGACTTACCGTTACGGTGCTTATTCCGTTCTGTTCAGCGTATACACGTCTTGATGGCAGTCTACTGCCGTATGTGTAAACGCCATCTGTAATTTCCTTTCTTAAATTTTCGTATGTTAAAAGATACAAAGGCTTTTTCATCTGGTATTATAAAATTCTCCTATTTTGGTGATTTTAATATGACCAAAAATATTATATACTCACTTCGATATAAAATCAAGGAGTGTATTATGAAAAAAACAAAAAATCGTCGTAAAGTAATTATTACAGTCTGTCTTACCGCATTGTTTATGGCTCTTACTGTTGCGTTAAGTTCCTTCGGTGTGCCTGTTCCGGGAGGACATTTGTATCTTAATGACATTGCAATTTGCACAGCAGCTATTCTTTTGGATCCTTTCTCTGCGTTTTGTGTAGGGGGTATCGGTTCTTTTCTCGGGGACTTGTTTTTTTATCCCACGCCTATGTTTGTTTCGTTGGTAACGCACGGCTTGCAAGCAATTGTAATATCCGTATTTTCACATTTTGTTCTTAAAAAACGTCCGGTGCTCGCGTCCGGTATAGGAGTTTCAATCGGCGCGATAATAATGGTAGTAGGTTATTCGTTGGGAAGGGCATTTATATACAGCACACCAGAATATGCCGTACTTAAGCTTCCTTTCCAAATTTTGCAAGCAGTGGTAGGTGCTGTTTTCGGTATGCTCATCGTCTGGAAATTCGGCATTAAAAAAGTCTACGATTAGCAGTGATATTATTTGGAAATATATTGAATTCAGAAAAAAATATGTTATAATTTATTATCACATTTGTTTCCTGAAAGGTTGATTGATTTAAATGAGTATTCGTATAGGAATTTTTGGCTACGGTAATCTCGGCAGGGGTGTTGTGGCGGCTATAAAACAGAATCCCGATATGTCACTGGTTGCTGTATTTACCCGTCGTGATCCTTCTTCGCTTAAAATAGATATGCCCGATGTGAAGGTGGTCAGTACTGATAACGCTGCGGATTTGGTTAATGATATTGATGTAATGATACTTTGCGGCGGCAGTGCAACTGATCTTCCTGTACAGACTCCCGCGCTTTCCAGCTTGTTTAATTGCGTTGACAGTTTTGATAACCATTCCCGAATCCCTGCGCATTTTGAAGCGGTTTCCAAAGCTGCTTCGGAAAGCGGTCATCTTTCCCTTATATCCGGCGGCTGGGATCCCGGTATGTTCTCTCTTAACCGCCTTTATGCGTCTGCTGTTCTTCCTGAAGGAGAAACCTATACCTTCTGGGGAAAAGGCGTAAGTCAGGGACATTCCGATGCTATTCGCCGTATTGAAGGCGTTGTTGATGCACGGCAGTATACTATTCCTATTCCGGAGGCAGTTGAATCGGTAAGGCAGGGACTTTGTCCTCAGCTTTCTGCAGGCGAAAAGCACACCCGCGAATGCTTTGTTGTAGCCGAAGACGGTGCCGACAAAGCTCGCATTGAACATGAAATTAAGACAATGCCTGCATATTTTGCTGATTATAATACAACAGTTCACTTTATTTCTGCGGAAGAATTAAAGCGCGAACACTCCGCCATGGCTCACGGCGGTGTTGTTTTCCGCACGGGCAAAACCGGAAGCGGAAGCGGACATGTTATCGAATACAGCCTTAAATTGGATTCAAATCCCGAATTTACTTCCTCTGTCCTTGTTGCTTATGCACGCGCTGTTCACCGCTTACACCAAGAGGGTGTTACCGGATGCAAGACGGTTTTGGATATTCCCCCTGCGTATTTAAGCGCACTTTCAGCGGAAGAACTGCGTAAAATACTTTTATAATTATTTTACCCCGCGTTTTTTAACGCGGGGTATGGCTTATCGGAGTAAGTATGAGCATTAAAAACTGGCTTGCAAAAAACACCCAATCACTTTTCGGAAAAACTGTGGCAATAACCGGCTCCACCGGAGGCTTGGGGAAAGAAATATGCGTTATTCTTGCCTCCCTCGGCGCATCACTTGTACTTGTTGATAGAAATTATACCCGTTCCTCGGCAAGGCGGGATGAAATATTATCTTTATATCCGCAGGCAGACATATCTCTTGTGACTGCGGATCTTGAGGATATGACATCTGTGAAGCGCGCTTGCGAGCAACTGATAAAATTGCCACTGGATGTTGTTATCCTTAACGCAGGTGCTTACAGTATTCCTCGTAAAAAGTGCGATACAGGCTTTGATAACGTGTTTCAGATAAATTTTGTTTCCCAGTATTACATAGCACGTTTTCTGTCGCCGCTTCTCAAGAAACGCGGCGGCAGGGTAGTTGCGGTGGGTAGTATAGCGCACAACTATTCTAAAACCGATATTAATGATGTGGATTTTTCAACCCGCAACAAATCAAGTCTTGTATACGGTAATGCGAAGCGATATTTAATGTATTCGCTTTACCGTTTTTCTGCAGATAGCGGTGTTCCTGTTTCTGTGGTGCATCCCGGTATAACGTTTACCAACATAACCGCTCACTATCCGCCGCTGATTTTTGCAGTTATAAAGCACCCGATGAAAGTTATATTTATGCGTCCCCGCAAAGCGAGTTTGTCGGCTATAAAAGGTATTTTTGAGCCGTGCGGAAACCGCGAATGGGTTGGACCTCGTCTTTTTGATATTTGGGGCTATCCCAAAAAACGCAGGCTGAAAAATTGCAGTGAAGATGAATATTCATTCATAATTTCAACAGCAGACGGTATATTTAACAAAATTTCGCATTGACATTAACGGTACTATATTGTAGAATATATACGATCAATATTTAAGGAGGACAATTTATGCTTTCTAAAGCCTTATGCTCCGATATTCTGGCACGCGCCATGTCCACCGGAGCTGATTTTGCGGAAGTTTATCAGGAACTCACCCGCGGAAACGTAATCAAGCTTATCGGCGGTAAAATCGACGCTATCGACGATACCGTAATTTCCGGTGTGGGTGTCCGCGCTTTTCTTGGTACTCGTACAGTTTACGCCACTACTACCGATCTTTCTCGTGACGGTTTGCTTCGCTGTGCTTCTGCAGTTGCAGATACAATCGCACAATCCAAAGCGCAGGTGTCCATTAACCTTACCGAGCGTATTTTCCCCAATATTCACGGCGTTAAGCGACTTCCCGGCGATGCTCCTATTGCAGAGCGTATCGGTATTCTTAAAGAAGCATGCTTTGCCGCAAAGGAATATGATGAACGTATAGTTCAGGTAACCGGCAATCTTATTTCTATAGACCATAACATTCTTGTTGCCAACAGTGAAGAGCTTTACACTACCGACAGACACGTGCGTACCCGCCTCGCGGTTTCTGCTATCGCATCCAACGGTACCGAGAACCAGGCTGGCTTTATCGGTCCCGGCAGAGCTATGGGACTGGAAATGTTTGAAACCGTTTCTCCTACAGAAACCGGTAAGTACGCGGCACGTCAGGCTATCGTAAATCTGGGTGCAGTGCCTTGCCCTGCAGGACAGATGCCTGTTGCAATTGAAAACGGCTTCGGCGGAGTTATTTTTCACGAAGCGTGCGGCCATTCTCTTGAAGCTACTTCCGTTGCTATCGGTGCATCCCAGATGTGCGGAAAGCTGGGACAGAAGATAGCTAATGAAAAGGTTACTGCTATCGATGACGGTACTATTCCTAACGCTTGGGGTTCTATTAATATTGATGACGAGGGTCATCCCTCCCAGAGGAATGTTCTTATCGAAAACGGTATACTTAAGTCTTATATGGTTGACCGTCTCGGTTCCCGCCGGATGGGTGTTCCTTCCACCGGTTCGGGCAGACGACAGGGTTATATGTACGAGCCCACTTCCCGTATGACAAACACTTATATTGCAAATGGACCCGATAAAAACGAAGATATCATCGCGTCTATCGAGTACGGACTTTATGCCGCAAATATGGGCGGCGGCTCTGTAAATCCCGTTAACGGCGCTTTTAACTTTTCTGTTAACGAAGGCTATATTATCAGAAACGGCAAGATTTGCGAGCCCGTACGCGGTGCTTCTCTCATCGGTACCGGCAGCCAGATAATTCAGGATATCGATATGGTTGGTCAAAACCTTGAAATGGGTCAGGGTATGTGCGGTTCCAGCTCCGGCAGTGTTCCCACTAACGTAGGCCAGCCTCTTATCAGAGTATCCAATATTACCGTCGGCGGCGTCGGTAAATAAGGAGGTTATGTTATGACTTTTTCTGAAATTAAAGCAGTAGTTGCCGAAGCGGCTAAAGCTGTCGGCGTTACTCAATATGAGATATATTATTCCGAGAGTGAAGGTATGAGCACCGAAACGCTTAAAGACGAAATAAGCTCATTCACTTCCGAAAACGCTTCTTCTGTAGATTTCCGTTGTATCATTAACGGCAGAGCGGGCTATGCTTCAACACAGCTTCTTGAGCCGGATGAAATTGCAGACCTTGTTAAAAAAGCGGCTGCTAACGCTGCTGTTTCCGAAAGCGAGGACGAGCTTGAGTTTTTTGCAGGAAGTCCCTCTTATGGTGAGGTTGATATGCCCGAGCCTGTAATTCCCTCTGCGGCAGCCCTTCGTGAAGCGGCGCTTGACCTTCAAAAGAAAACCTATTCTCTTTCCGATAAGATTGCAGACGGCACACAGACTGCTGTCGGCGCGGCAATAAGCGGCAGCCACATGTATAATTCCCACGGTCTTGAACTGTCCCAGCGCTACGGCGTGAATTACGGCTACGTTTCTGTTGTCGTACGTGAGGGCGAAGAAAGTGTTTCAGCTTTTAAGGGCGCAAACGGCTCCACATTTGAAGAGCTTGAGTCTGCTTGTAATAAGGCAGTTGACAAGGCCCTTTCGCAAATCGGCGCTTCTCCCGCTCCCACCGGCGAATATCCTATAGTTATCGCAAGCGAAACCGTGCGCAGTCTTCTTTCAACTTTCGCACCTGTTTTTTCAGCAAAGAATGCGGAAAAAGGTCTCTCTCTGCTTAAGGGTAAGGAGGGTACTGTTATTGCGGCTGATTGCGTTACTATTGTTGACGATCCTTTCCGTCCCGGCTCTGTTCAGTCTGCTTTTGACGGCGAAGGCGTAGCTACCTACACAAAGAGTGTTGTTGAAAACGGTGTTCTCAATACTTTGCTTTACAACCTTTCTTCTGCAAAGAAAGCAGGGAAGACAACTACCGGTAACGGCAACCATTCCAACGGTATCCGTTATCATAACTTTTATATCAAGCCCGGCAAGACCCCACGTGAGGAGCTTCTTAAAAAGGCTGACGGCGGTATTTTGATTACCGAAGTAAAGGGTCTGCACGCAGGCGCAAATCCCACCACAGGCGATTTCTCGGTTGAGAGCGCAGGCTATATGATAGAAAACGGCGCACTTGGTAAGCCCGTTAAGTCTTTTACTGTTGCAGGAAATTTCTTTAACCTCCTTAAAGATATTGCAGATCTTGGCGATACTGTTGATTTCGGTCTTACAACTTCTCCCACCACATTTGCGGGACCCGATATTTATATTCCCAAAATGCCTGTTGCAGGTAAATAAAAATACCAAGATAAAATATTACTCCGCTTCCCGAAAGAAGCGGAGTTTTTTTATATAAGAAAACGGACGGGAGACCCGTCCGTTAAATTATTCGGTTAAGTAATTATGCCTTCTTTTTCTTGGAAACCACAACAACTACAACTACGATAGCAATAACAACTACTACTGCGATGGCGATACCGATAATAAGACCGGTATTGCCGCCCTTTTCTTCAGATGCGTCATCGGAAGTGGTAGGAGCGGAGGAGTCGTTGGTTGTGGGAGTGGATTCGTCAGCGGGTTCGGAAGGATCAACTGCTTCGGGCTCGGAGGAATCGTCAGTTTCAGGTTCGGAAACGTCGGGTTCAACAACGGGAGGAACGTAAGAAGGATCAAACTTGAATGTGTTGAAGGTGATTTCTGCACCGTTTACGGAGTAAATGGTGAAGGAGTCGATTCTTACGAGACCGTTTTCGTCTGCGCCGAGAAGTTCAACCAGCTGGTCATAAGTGATAGCGCCGCTGTAAGTGCCGGGCTGAAGGTCGCCGGAGCCGGATTCGATGGGAGCATCGGGAATGAGGTCGTGGAGGAACTTCTGATCGTTTACACGAATGCTGGTGGTACCAACATCAAAGGAGAAATCGTAAACAAGGCTGGTGCCTTCGCCAATATAAATAGTCTTGGGAAGAGTAGCGGAAGCAGAGGGCCATTTGCCGGAGATACTGCCGCCGATAACGGTGGTGCCCTGAGAATAGGTAACGGTTACGGTTGCTTCATCGTGAGGTGTAGCTACCCAAAGACCGTCAAGCTGAGGGAATATGTCGTACTGCTCGTCGATAGCTTCGGGAGCTGCGGGTTCCTCGGGAGTATCGGAGGGATCTTTTTCAAGATCTGAAGCCAGCTTGCAGTAAGCCATACCGTTGATATACTTGGCACCGGTAAAGTAATCGGAGAAATATACATAGTCTTCAAAGGTTTCGTCGGTATAACCGTCGCCCCAGTCGCTAAGACCCATCTGGAAGCCGAAACCGAAGAGAGAACCTACTTCAGCCTTAACGCCGTTGGGCTGGAGACTGTTAACTATCTTGGAAAGGGGAATCTTCTGCTCGTAGGTATCATAACCGTCAGCAGTAGTAACCTTGTATTCAAAGCCTTCCTGTGCGGACATGTTACGGAAGTGGTCAGCGATATCAGAATCGGTCTCCTGAGAAGGATTGATTATAGTCCATTCCCAAACGTAGGATGCGTTGTAAAGTTCGCTCCAATCCCAAGAACCGTCTTCATTGCCGCCCTTATAAACTTCCTGATAAGGATCACCGGGGCAGACACAGGTCATCATGTGATGTGCGTTGAAAATATAATGGGTACCGCCTGCGGCGTCATTCTTATATGCAACGTGGTCGCCGTTACATACAACTTTAACTGCAAGGTAGAGATAATCGCCCTTCCAGCATGCATAAAGTTGCATGGTGTCATCTACGGTACAGCCTTCCCAGGTCTTAAGGTTGCCTGTAGGGTCAGCACCGGTTTCACAGACAAGTCTGTAACCTTCTGAATCAACAACACCGTCGATAACGGGGTCGGTAGCGCTCTCGTAAATAAGAGCGATGGATGCTGCGGAGCTTTCCAGAGCAAAAGCTGCGGTAAGTCCTAATACGAGGGTGAGAATCACTAAAACGCTTAAGAGTTTCTTTGTCATTTCATTTACCTCCTGAAAATGTTCGTTAACTCTTTTAAGAGTTTGTTAACTCTTTGTTCATTAATATAACATTGGTAATAAAAAATGTCAATAGTGGAAACAAAAATTAAAAAAATATCAGATTTGTTTGTTAAAACTGCACAATAAAAGTGTTGATTATTTGTGTATTTATAAGTACAGTACTTCCTTAAAATACCCGTTGCAAAACAATTATTTTTTTGTTATAATAATTAAAGTCAGGAGGGAGTTTTATGCTTTTACAGGAATCCGGTGAAATGTATCTTGAAACTATATATGTTCTTACGCTGGAAAGCAGTTTTGTCCGCGCAGTGGATGTAAGTGATAGACTTGGATATTCCAAGCCCAGCGTTTCAAGAGCTATGGGCCTGCTCAAAAACGGCGGGTATGTTTCCATTGCGGGCGACGGTAATATTTCTCTTACAGATATAGGTTATGAAACAGCTAAAAAGATTTATGACCGTCACAGCACACTTACCGAGTTTCTTAAAAGTATCGGAGTAGACGAGGACACTGCCTCCGCAGACGCTTGCCGCATTGAGCACGTTATAAGCGACAAGACCTTTGGTGCAATAAAAGAATATCTTAAAAAATAACTATAAGCAAAAAATTCCGCACACATTTTTGTGTACGGAATTTTTGTCTGGGTCCTCAAGAAGCCGCAAACTTCTTGGGGTGATTTGGAGCTGGTAATGTGACTCGAACACACGACCTGCTGATTACGAATCAGCTGCTCTACCGACTGAGCTACACCAGCGCGCGGCAGTAATTATAACAAAAAAATCAAAGTATGTCAACCGCTTTTTGAAGTAATATTTCTCTTTTGTTTTGTATTTTTCCGCTCATAACGCTGTCCAGCAGCTTTTCCAGAGTTTCACCTATTTTCGTTTTATCGTCGGTTAGAGGGATCAAGTCGCTGCCGCGTATATCAAGCATAGCAACCGTATACGGCGTGCCGCTTTTTAACGCTCTGTCCAGCTTCTCCGTAATACCCCGTTTTTCGCAAATAAATCTCGCGGCTTCATAGCCGTATCTTCTTAACAGTTTTATAGCTTCTTCCTGCGGCGCGGAAAAATATATCTCCGCAAGTCTCACACTTTTCTTATCCGCCTTCAGCGCTTTGAGGGAAGCTACGGCATCCTCGGCGTTCAAATATACGCTTTCCGTCTTCGCTGCATAGGGAATAAACTTGGAAAAAACGTCATAGTACTTAATATAAACTTGTCCGAAATATTTGCCCTTTGCCGCTTTTGAAAATTCTGTAAATATGCGCTCTGCCGATATTCCTTTGAAATCGTACGCTCGGCTTCTCATCGCGTTTTCAGTTTGTGTTTCTATTTCAAAGCCGAGAACAGCCGAAAAGCGCAACCCGCGTAAAATCCGCAAAGTATCCTCTTCAAACCGTTTTTCCGGGTTGCCTACAGCTCGTATAACGCGATTTTTTATATCGTTAATGCCCTTTAACGGGTCGATATAATTCTTTCCGTCAAAGCATATGGCGTTCATGGTAAAATCTCTGCGCAGAAGGTCTTCGGTAAGACTTACGCCGAATATAACCTTGTCAGGATGGCGGTGGTCGGAAAATCCCTGCTCACTGCGAAAAACAGTGATTTCAAAAGGAACGCCTTTGTATATTGCCGTTACTGTCCCGTGCTTTATTCCCGTTTCTACAACAGTATAGTCCTTGAATATGCTTTTTACTTCTTCAGGGTGTGCGGAGGTACAGATATCGTAATCTGCTGTTTGCATACCCATTATCATATTTCTCACGCTTCCGCCCACAAGATATCCTTGGTATCCTTCGCGGCGGATTATTTCCAGCACTTCTCTGTACAAGCTTTTCACCTCGCTATAAAAATATTTTATCATACTTTTTTCAATAAATCAATCAAGGAGTAACTAATGAAACGTTGTATTTTGCTTTTTCTTGTTACGGTTTTCTTGTGCTCTTGCGCAGGGGGAGGGGATGTTTCCTTTGTAGAACCGTTACCTTCCGAAACCGAAGAAAGCATGGAAGTTTCGGAAGAATCCGAGTACATATATGAATATTTGCCTGCCGGAGATAGAGTAATGAACGGTGTATGGATTTCCCAATATGATATTACCGACGTTTGGTGCAACGATGAGGGACAAACGCCCGAAAGCGAGTTTATATTGCATATTGACAGTATATGTAAGAATATAAGCGCAGATGGATATACCGCGATTTTTGTTCAGCTTCGTCCCTTTGGCGACAGCTTTTATCCTTCGGCTTTTTATCCACCTTCCGAGTACGCGGTGGGCGCATACGGAAACGCCTTTGACTACGATGCGCTTGAGCTTTTTATTTCCGCCGCTCATCGTTACGGACTTGAATTTCATGGGTGGATAAATCCCTTCAGATTAATGGAAAAGGATGATGTTGCACTTTTGCCCGATGATTCTATTATTAAGGCTCATATAGAAAACGGTGATTTTACTTTATTCAACGGAAGATATTATATCCGACCTTCGGATGATAAGGGAAAACAGCTCATTCTTAACGGAATAAGTGAGATAATACAGAATTACGAAGTTGACGGTATCCATTTTGACGATTACTTTTATCCGACAAAAGACCCCTCCTTTGACGAGGCGGATTTTGCTTCTTCCGGAGCAAAAGAGCTTTATGAATGGCGAAGAACCAATGTGAGCGAGTTTGTAAAGGAGGTTTATTCGCTGGTAAAACAGGCGGATAAAGAGTGCGTTTTCGGAATATCTCCTTCAGGTAATATGGATTACACTTACAACACTTGCTGTACCGATATTTACAAATGGTGTTCCCAAACCGGATATATAGATTACATAATGCCGCAGATATATTTCGGTTTTAAGCATCCGGATGCGCCTTTTTCACAAACCTTGACCAAATGGCAAAACATAATAAAGATTCCCGATGTACGGCTTTACGTTGGTCTTGCGGCTTATAAACAGGGAACGGAAGATCTTAATGCGGGTATCGCCAAAGATGAGTGGATTACCGATACCGATATGCTGTTCCGCCAAGCCGATGAATGTACCCAACGTACAGATGGATTTGTAATGTTTTCATATAGCTATATTTATTGATGATACATCCCCCATAATACACCCCGCCTTTTTCGGCGGGGTTATTTTCTTATTCTATACAAGGCTGTGTTTGTATTCCAAGAACGGCGTTTTGCGCCGAAATGTTAACCATGTCAAAGTTGCAAACGAGAGAATCGGGCTTTTTAACCGGATTGTCTTGCGCAAGCGGTACGAAGTACACATTTTTTCTTATCGCCAGTGTACCGATATTACGCAGTGTCATTCCCAATGCATCGTTGGTTGCGAGGGCGATGAGCACCGGTGCGCGGTTACGGAAAAATATTTTTGCTGCCATCGTGACCGTAGTATCGGTTATACTGTTTGCTATCTTTGCTAAAGTGTTTCCGGTGCAGGGACAGATTACCAACAGATCGTATTTTTGAGGAGTTATAATCTCTTCTGCGTCTTTTATATTTGAGATTACTTTCTTTCCGCACAGTGCTTCCATTGTTTCCTTCAGCTTCTCCTTTGTTCCGAACCTCGTATCGGTGTCACGGACGATTTCCGAAATAACGGGAGTAATATCGTGTCCGGATTCACAAAGGCATCTTAACACTTTAAGTGCATTGGCGTGGTTGCAAAAGGAACCGCATACGGCAAATACTATTTTCAAAATATC
>JAZSIT010000005.1:0-2833 GCA_045533895.1 Eubacteriales bacterium | reverse complement strand
GTTCTGCTTTTCGGTTACCACATAGTAGTAAGTTCCGACTTCGGTATAGGTAATTTCAGGGAAAATAAACTGACCGCGATACTCGTTATGCGCCTCATAGGTCTTAGCACCATCTGCAATTTCACCTTGAGCATTTTTAGCTTCAGTAAGAATAAAGGTAAACTCATCGTTGAGAAGTGTTCTGCCTGTCAAATTCTTTGTGCCGCTGATTTCAAAGGTGGCATCAGCCGCTTTATAGGTGTTTTTGAACACAATTTCATCACCAACGGCATTAACAATAACATAATCTGCAGTCAATCGGCCATTCAAATCGGTAACTGTCACAACTATACGGTATGTGGTTTTATCCACAGTAATACCCTTGCCGTCTTTAGAGGTTTCAACAATATTGTAATAATAATTGCCAATTGCTTTGAACTTCAAGTTACCATTAAAAGTTACAGTTTCGGTTCCGTTGTTAGAGCCGTTGAGAACAGTTGTGCCGTCCTGCAACTGAACTTCAAAGGTAAAGTTATCGCCGGAGTTCATTGTTCTGCCGGAAAGCTGCTTGCTGACGAAATCTATTTCAAGCTCTGCATCAACAGGGTCATAAATGTTGGTGAAGGTTGTTTCAATAGAAGTTCCGGCATTGGCGGGTTGCTGTGAACCGGTATAGATGATGGCGGAAATTGTGCCGTCAGAGTTATCGGACACAACAACGGTTACGGGGATTTCTTCTGTGCTGTAATTCCAGCCTTCAGGGATAGGATTAGGCGCGATCTCCTTGAGGATATAGTGGAATTCTTCTGTGCTGGCATTCATTTCTTCTGCATTATAATTCAGAACAAATCTTGCAAATCCGCGTTCCGTTGTTGTGAGTGTGTTGCCAAACTGAACACCTGTGGCAGCATCAAATAAACCAAAGCTATAACCCGCAAGAGATTTTTCAGCGCCGCCGTTATTTGTGATCGCTTTGTTGACATCGATCGTTACGGTTGCAGAACCGCTTGCGGAGTAGGTGTTAGTAAAGTTTGCATTTACATTCCAACCATTATTGGTTTGGGTAACCACCGTTGTGTTAGGACGATCCGAAACAACTTCGGTGATCTCAAGCTGACCATTCATATCCTTATCGGCAACATGAACAGCAAAGGAGTGAACAGTTTTGTCGTAGGAGATACCACCCGAAGGAGATGCGGGCTGAAGCTCTATAATGCGGTAATAATAGCTGCCGTGAGTTGGGTAACTTTCGGTAGCAAAAGCATCCTTGAAATCAAATGAAGTGCTTCCCTCTTTCGCCGTTGCCTCTTCGCCGAGTTTTTCCCAAGATGCGTCAGCCAAAAGCTTTTCAAGGCGGAAATTAAAGCTGTGATCAGCCGTCCAAGCAGTTCCGACAAGCTGTTTATTACCTGTAACCGTGATGTTTACAGGATTGACCTCAGTGGCGTGATAATCGTTTACTACCATAACAGATACGGTTGAATCCTTAACCACGGTTACTTCACCGTTGCCAAGAAAACCGTTATCATAATAAGAGGGAGTGAATCCTGTACCACCTACTGTTTCTAATACGGTTGCCACTGTTCCTGTGGGAAGTCCAAACACTTCAAACTGCTGTTCGTGAGCAAGCTGCACAGTAAACTGTCCGTTGGCATCGGTTTTGATTTCAGTATAAGTTCCATTTGTATGCTTTGCCGCAAAGGTAGCATTAGCAGTGCCGATACCGCTGAGAGTAACCTGCATAGTGAAGAGTTTATCGGTAGGAACTTGATAATCAGTGCCAAAGTCGTGTTTAACTTCTTTTGCGATTGTGAGGTTGCCTGTGCCTCTGTCGGCATTAACAAAATCCACATCAACCAGTTCGTTATTTGCAATCGTAACAGTTGTAGGATTTGAAGATGCTGCACCGTTTACGGTAACTGTCGGGATATAGCCTGCTGTTTCGATTTCTTTGATTGTTATATCACCTGCATCCAAGTCGCCAATATAGAGTGTCTGGCCTGCTTTGAGATAAACAGTTGTTACACCGTTGTTATCAAAGGATATGTCCTCCATTGAAACTTCAGATCCGTCCGCATTTAGAAGCATTACATCATTTGTACTTGCCGAAGCTGCCGCTTTTGTGATTACAAACTCAAACGCTTCGTCGGTTGCGGTTGCACCGTCAGCCAATTCTTTGCTAAGCTTGATACCAGTTTGAGGTTCAAGCGTCAGTTTACCGTTGTTACCAAGAGTTGCACCAACATAGAAGGAATGGTTGGTATCGTTTACATTGTGGCCGTAAATATCCACGAAGGGCTGATTTGCAACATTAAGAGTGTTGGTTTCATTGGGGTCTTTGGGGATAGTATAACCCTCAAGGTTTACATGGACATCACCGCTTGGAATATGATAATTATTGGTTCCATCTGTCGACTCGGCAGTTTCAAGAGCCTTCTCTGATAACTGACGGTAGATAGTCTTTTTTCTGAGGGCGCTACCGTCTTTTTCGTATACGGTAAATACATTGTAGAATGTGCCTTTAGTATCAGGCGCGGTAGAGCCGGCATATAAAGTTCCGTTGGTATCCGCATAAATGGGAGCATCAGAGGTAAAGTAATACTTATCGTTTTGTCTTGAAGGGTTGAAATAGGAATAAGTATTTACTGTGTTATATCCTGTGTTATTCGTATGTTCCCAATCGTTAGTGTAGAAGTTGATAGAACCGTCTGCATTGACATTATGTGCATCCGCAAGATAATCTGCCGAAACAACTTCTTTTACATTCCATTCGTTGATATGACTGTCAAGAGCCACTTCGTACACAAGACGGATGGGGCTGTCAGAACCGCTAAGCTCAATATCCAAAAGGTTG
>JAZSIT010000134.1:0-19234 GCA_045533895.1 Eubacteriales bacterium | reverse complement strand
AAGGAAATAAGGCTTACGGGCATGCTGATACCATAAGGATACGGCAAAAGAAAAGCGAATATAAGTATCGGTAAGCAACGCAGCACCGCTCTTGATACACGAATGGCAACATTTTTGGTAAACCACATATTATATATGTCGCAAGGACGGCACAGTTCATAGGCAATATTACCTGTAACTATACTGTCAAATATATCGCTATCGAAAAACCAAGCCATAAATATAGCAAGAAACGCCTGCTGAAGCCAAATATAACTTGAAAGCGAATCAAACGGCATGGGGAAAACGTTACTGCCGTTTTCATAGAACGCGCGGAACATAAGTATATTCATACCGCCCCAGGCAAATTGCGTGGCGATACCCGCCCAAGCCGCCGCTCTGTATTGCAAACCAGCAATAAAACGGATTCTGAAAAACGATAAATACTTTTTCATATCTCAAATTCCTTATACAGAGAAACAACAGTCTGATCGATAGTATCTCCCGACACGGAAATATCTTTAATCTCCACTGATTTCGAAATCTCCGTGATTACTTCGGAAACAGAGATATTGTCGGTATCAATAACCAATTCACCATGACCGTTCAGATCCTTTACCAAAACAGCATTATTGATTTCGGGCAATCTGTTACCTACATAATCAACTGTTACTGTCTTGTGTGAAGAGTTTCTGCTTTTCAACTCGTTAAGAGACCCGTCAAGAAGAATTCGTCCTTTGCCAATAAGCAGAATCCTTTCGGTGAGCGCTTCTATATCCTGCATATCGTGGGTGGTAAGGATAACCGTTGTTTTCTTTTCCTTGTTTAAGGTTTTAATGAAATCGCGTACTGCAATTTTTGAAACCGCATCAAGTCCTATAGTAGGCTCATCAAGAAAAAGAATTTTCGGGTCGTGAACAAGCGAAGCCGCAATTTCGCAACGCATTCTCTGACCCAAAGAAAGCTGTCTTGCAGGCGTTCTGACAATATCTCCAATATCCAGCATTTCGGTCAAAGCGGCTATGTTTTTAACGTATTGCTGCTTTTCAACACCGTATATATCACGGATAAGCTCAAAACTATCCACAACCGGAACATCCCACCATAATTGGGAACGCTGTCCAAACACAACGCCTATATCTTTTACGTGCTTTACACGCTCTTTCCAAGGTATACGTCCGTTGATTACACACTCTCCCTTGTCAGGTGTCAAAATACCGCTCATTATTTTTATGGTAGACGACTTCCCCGCGCCGTTGGGTCCTATGTACCCAACCATTTCACCGTCGCCGATCGTAAAAGAAACGTCTTTTAACGCCTCGATATATGTATACTCTTTTTTGAAGAGTGATTTAACGGCTTGACCGAAACCGCTATCTCGCCCGGCAACTTTGAAAGTTTTTGAAATATTATTTAGTCTTATCATTATCCCATCCCCTTTGTAATGAATTAACCACCATACATTATAATGTGAAATTGCAGTTTCGGCAATCAGCAATAACGTGAAAAAATCCAATCGTTGCGTGATTTTATGAGAAAGTAAATGGCGGACAGTAATTCTGTCCGCCCAAATATACTTAAATTACTTTTACCGGATTAAACGACGGGCATAGGCTCCATGTCGTCTTCTTCGCCTTCAAAGGTGCAGAGAATATCATCTTCGCATACATCAAAATCTTCGAAGTCATCGTCTGCCTCGTCAGAATCGCTGAAGCAGCTTGCCAGCTTCTTCTGAACTCTGTCGGAAAGCAGGAAATAAGTTCCGGCTACGCCGCCCAAAGCGGAAACAACTGCGAAAGTTCTTGCAAGAACCTTATTCTTGTTCCAAAGAATTATGCTGAGCACCAGACAAGTTACAGCCTGAGCGACAAACGCAATTCCGAATACCTGTTTTTTGTTTTTCATATTTTTACCCTCCGTTTTATATGGTTATTGTTGGCATTTATATTTCAAATATGCGTTGATAAATTCATCTATTTCCCCGTCCATAACGGCGGAAATGTTACCGGTCTCGCAACCGGTGCGGTTGTCCTTTACAAGAGTATAAGGCATAAATACGTACGACCGTATCTGAGAGCCCCATTCGATATTCATCTTGGTGCCCACGATATCGTCTATCTTTTCAAGATGCTCGCGTTCTTTTATCTCAAGAAGCTTACTCTTGAGCATACGCATTGCAGTCTCACGGTTTTGTATCTGGCTTCGCTCTGTCTGACATCCCACCACGATACCTGTGGGAATATGTGTGATACGGATAGCGGAATCGGTCTTATTAACGTGCTGACCTCCAGCACCCGATGCGCGGTGTGTATCGATTTTAAGATCCGCTTCGTTTATCTCGATCTTAATTTCATCATTAAACTCGGGCATTACTTCTACAGATGCGAAGGATGTATGGCGTCTTCCCGAAGAATCAAAGGGAGAAACTCTTACCAAACGGTGCACGCCGGATTCGCTTTTAAGATATCCATAGGCATTTTCACCGGAAACGAGGATAGAAACACTTTTTATTCCCGCTTCGTCTCCGTCAAGATAATCCAAAACCTTCACCTTAAAGCGCTTACGCTCGCCATAGCGGCAATACATACGGTAAAGCATTTCTGCCCAATCTTGCGCTTCTGTTCCGCCTGCGCCGGGATGGATGGAAAGGATCGCGTTGTTGCCGTCGTACTCGCCGGAAAGAAGGATATCTATTTTCTGTCTCTCATATTCTTCGGAAACAGTTGCAAGTTCAGAAAGAATCTCCTCTGCCATGTCTGCGTCCTCTTCCTCGATAGCCATATCGACAAGCTGTGACACATTATCAAAAGAATTGACAAGTGAGAGATATTTATCCAAAAGACCCTTGCGCTGTTTCATTAAGCGGAGAACCTTCTGCGAATTTTCTGCATTTGACCAAAAATCGGGAGCGTTAACCTGCTCTTCCAGACCTGCGACCTCTATCTTTAGGTCATCAACCTTAATAGAAGCGCCAAGTTCTTTGATACCTGCCTCAAGCTCGCGAATGGATTGCTTTGATTGTTCAAGCTGTATAAGCACTTAAATAACCTCTTAAGTATTTATATAAATAATAAAGCAAGTGTTCTTGCCGAATATTATACCGCGAGCAAAAATGCTTGCTCGCAATGGCATTTTTGTGAAGCGATACAATTTAGCAACCGCACGGTAGTGCGGTGGTGCGGAGCACGAACACTTATGAAGCAAGTGTTCCTGTTATTATTATAGCCTATAACTGCCCCGTTGTCAACAAATTTCTTTTTAATAAAAAATAAAAAAGGCACGCATTCTGCGTGCCGCAACCGCTTCTGTAAGCCGGGTTCTGTCGTGAACAATCATCTATCTGGGATGTGAGTTGCCCCACACCTCTTGCCACCCCATGGGCTGCCGAGCAAGCATTAACGCCCGGTGGGGTGTTGCTTCGGATAGGGTTTACAGGGCTGTGCCGTCTCCGACACACCGGTGAGCTCTTACCTCGCCTTTCCATCCTTACCTGAAAATTCTTCAGGCGGTTTATTTCTGTTGCACTGGCCCGGAAGTCGCCTTCGGCGGATGTTATCCGTTATCCTGCTCTGTGAAGCCCGGACTTTTTTCAACGTAAAACCTTACGGCATATTACCGCGCGATTGTTCAAAACGGTTGCAAACAATAATATCATATTAAAATATATTTGTCAAACGGTTGAAATAAATTTTATGATATATTATAATATAGAAAAGAAAGGGTGAGATGTTATTATGCTTAAAGAATATATATCTGCCTACACCGGAAAGCGTGTTGGCTTTGTGGGTGTAGGTATCAGTAATATCCCCATTATCCAAATGTTTTGCCGCTATGGCGCATCTGTTACGGTGCGTGATATGAAATCTCCCGATAAGATTTACGGAATAGAAAAACTTCAAGGACTCAACGTTAACTATATTACCGGCGATAATTACCTTGACAATATAAAAGAAGATTTACTCTTTTTAGCACCTGCGGTGCGTGATGATAAGCCTGAAATACTTGAGGCAAAAAGAAACGGTACCGTAGTTACCACCGAGCTCAACGAATTCCTTAAGATGTGCCCTTGCAAGACCTTTGCGGTTACGGGCAGTGACGGAAAGACCACTACCACCACCCTTATCGCAAAGCTTCTTGAAGCCGGAAACAAAAAAGTATGGCTGGGAGGCAATATAGGAAAAAATCTTTTTCAGAGTCTTGATGAAATATCTCCCGAAGATTATGTTGTTATGGAATGCTCCAGCTTCCAGCTTATGAAGATGAGTTTTTCTCCGGATATCGCCGTAATAACCAATCTTTCCCCCAACCATCTGGATTGGCACACGGGAATGGAAGAATATTTTAATTCCAAAAAGAACATCTACCGCTTTAACAAAAACACAAAGATAATTACCAACATAGATAACGCTTACACAGCTTCTATTGCCGATGAACGTGAGATCTACCCCATTTCCTGCGAGAAAGTTTTGGAAAAGGGCGTGTGTTTTGACGGAAGCGCCGTATATTATAACGGAAACAAGGTTTTATGCGACGAGGATATTATTCTTCCCGGCGTGCACAACCGCTATAATTATTGCTGTGCCATAGCCGCCACCATTGATATTGTCGGCGCAGACACTGTAAAAAGCGTGGCGACTGCTTTCGGCGGCGTGGAGCACCGATGCGAGCTGGTAAGGACGCATAACGGAATTAGATTTTACAATTCATCCATTGATTCCAGTCCTACCCGTACTGCCGCTGCATGCAACGCTTTTAAGCAGAAGGTTATAGTTATCTGCGGCGGATACGATAAAAACATTCCCCTTGAGCCGTTAGGTCCCCTTTTTGCTGAGAAAGTAAAATCCTGTGTGCTGATGGGAGCTACCGCCGAAAAGATAAATACTGTGCTTGAAAACTGCGGATATGAAGGACAAATACTGCGTGCAGACAGTATGAAGGACGCAGTAAACAAGGCGTACTCTGTGGCACAGGATGGAGATTGTGTGCTTCTCTCCCCTGCCGCTGCCAGCTTTGATATGTTCAGAAACTTTGAGGAACGCGGAAACATCTTCAAAACCTGCGTGAACACCCTCAACTAAAATACAAACGGAGGAAACGATGAAAAAAACATATGATCTCGCCTGCCGACTTGCCGCTCTACCCAGTGTATCCGGCAATGAGGATATGGCCTTTGCCGGATTAAAGGATATATGCGGTGAGTTGTTTGATGAAATAGTTACTCTTCCCACCGGATGCTTTATCGGCATTAAGAAAAGCAAAAAACAAAACGCAAAAAAGATACTGCTGGACGCGCATCTTGACCAGATAGGTTTCGTTGTAAGCGGATATGCAGGGGACGGTTTTCTCAAGCTTGCAGCTATCGGCGGTATTGATACCCGCGTGCTGTGTGCTAACCAAGTAAATATTCATTGCCCCGACGAAACTATAAGCGGAGTTATTTCCTCCGTGTCGCCCCATCTGCGCTCCCCCGGAGAAAAAGACGGCCCCATAAAGCTGGAAGCGCTTTCGGTAAGCACCTCTCTTACCGCAGAACAGGTAAAAGAAAAAGTACCCATCGGAACTCCGGTAAGTTTTAAGGCGCAGCCCGTTATGCTGAATAACGACAGAATGGCTTCACCGCAGATGGATGATAAAATATGTATCGCCTCTATCCTGCTTGCCGTGGAAAAGCTTAAGGAAACAGAGCTTGAACACGATATATACGCGCTGTTTTCCGGCGGCGAAGAAACCGGATATATCGGCGCAAAGACGGGCGGATGGTTCATCGACCCCGATTATGCTATCGCCCTCGACGTTTGCGGTGCATACGGCCCTGATATGCCCGAGTGGAGAAGCGACTGCGTTCTTGGCGGCGGTTGTTCGGTTTCTTATTCAGCCACTACCGACAGAGCTTTTACAAAGAAACTTATAAACGCTGCGAAAAACAATAAGATCGATTACCAATTACTCGGTGAACCCAGCCATACAGGAACAAATGCCCACGCCTTGGCTTTAGTACGTGAAGGTGTTCCCACGGCACTGATTTCAATTCCGCTGCGCAACATGCATACCTACACAGAGGTTATCTCTCTGCGTGACGTAGAGAGTGCCGCTAGGCTTATTGCCTGCGTAATTACTGATATGGAGGGTAAGAGCAATGCTTGAAAGATTAAAGAAATACTGTAATACCTTTGGTCCTTCGGGTATGGAGGACGAAATTCGCAGGAATATTATTGCGGATATTGACGGATATTGCGAATATGAAATAGACAAGATCGGCAATATTATTTGCTTCAAAAGAGGCAAAAACACCCGTTCCAACCGCGTAGCGTTGTGCGCGCACATGGATGAAGTGGGAGTTATGGTAGATTACGTTACCAAAGAAGGCCTTTTGCATTTCGGCACTATCGGCGGTATTGAATCCAAAGACCTGTGCGGAAAATACATGGTGCTTGGAGAAAAACAGATTAATGCGGTTATCGGCTCCAAAGCGATACACAATCAAAAGCCGGAAGAACGCGGCGTTTGTCCTCCTGTAAACCAGCTTTATATGGATATCGGAGCTATTGACAAAGCAGACGCAGTACGTTTTGCAGATATAGGCGACTGCGCGGTTTTCCATCCCAATTTTACTATCGACGGAGATTTTGTTATTTCAAAGGCATTAGATAATCGTTTCGGCTGTGCCGCTTTGGTAGAGATAATACGCGGCGAGATCGAATACGACACATTCTTTGCTTTTACCGTTGCCGAAGAAGTGGGAAGCCGCGGCGCGCAGACTGCTGCATACAAAATAGGTGCGGATTACGCTGTTATATGCGAAGCTACTGCCGCAGGTGAAGAAGGTATAACACCGCCTTTTGCTTCTCCATGTACTGTAGGTGACGGCGCTGTAATCTCCATAAAAGACGGCGGCACGGTTTATGACAGAGAATTCGTAGACATTGCCGTTGAAGAAGCCAAGAAAAACAATGTTAAATATCAGTTCAAGCGTCTTCCCACCGGAAGTAATGATTCACGGATGTTCCAGACTTCACTCACCGGCGCAAAGGTTATTGCAATTTCCGCACCCACACGTTACATCCACTCCCCCGCAAATGTATGTAAAACCGATGATCTTGACCAAGTAGTAAAGCTGCTTAAAGTAATTGTAGATAGGAGTTATGAATAATGTACGGTACAATTAAAAAATATATATCCGCTTTTTCCGTTTCGGGTTACGAATCACCTCTTGCAAATATAATCTCTGAAGATATCGCACCTTTTACCGATAGTGTTGAAATTGACCCTATGGGGAATGTTATCGCTTTCAAAAAAGGAAAAGACTCATCAAAACGTCTTATGATCGCGTCCCACATGGATGAAATAGGCTTTATGGTTACCTATATTGAGGAGAGCGGACTTATTCGCGTGACCAATATCGGCGGTATAAACGCCGTGGCTTCCTCTTACGGCACTGTAGTGTTCGAAAACGGTACAAAGGGTGTTATTGTCCTTGATATGGGTGCGAAAAAAGAAGATATTTCGGTTAAAAGCATGGTAATCGATATCGGTGCAAAGGATAAAAAGCAAGCAGAGAAAAAAGTAAGCATCGGTGATGTTTGCGCTCTTGAGCAAAGAATTACACGCCTTATGAACAATCGTATTGCCGCAAAAGCCTTTGACGACCGTATTGCTTGTGCTATCACCGTTGAGGCGGCAAAATGCGTTGATACCCCTGCTTACGACACTTACTATGTGTTTACCGTGCAGGAAGAGGTTGGCTGTAAAGGCAGTAAGCCCGCAGCATTCGGTATTGCACCGACATACGGCATAGCACTCGATGTAACCCATACAGGTGATATGATAGGCGGTCCCAAGATGACAGTAAAGCTGGGCGACGGCGCGGCAATAAAAATAAAGGATTCCTCTGTTATCTGCTCACGCATCGTAATAAACCGTATGACCGAGCTGGCGAAGAAAAACAATATTAAACACCAGTTTGAAGTTTTAACTGCAGGCGGTACCGATACTTCTTCTATGCAGGTAGCCTGCGCAGGCGCGTTTACCGGATGTATATCCATTCCCACCAGATATATTCATACACCTGTAGAAACCGTGGATACTGCCGACCTTAACGCCTGCAGAGATCTGCTGGCGGCAATTGTAAAAGAAGGATTTTAATATATGTTTTCCGAAAAACTTTTGACCCTCGCACGGGAATGTGAAGCGGACTGCCGCGAGCAATTTGAGTATATTGATACGATAGCCTTTGCGAATACCCAAAAGGTTATGAACGTGTTTGCTCAAAACCGGCTTTCCGACCGTCATTTCGTACCCACAAGCGGTTACGGATATAATGACGACGGCAGAGACTTATGCGATAAGCTTTTTGCAGACGCTTTCGGCGCAGAGGCGGGATTTGCACGCCATAGCATTATAAACGGTACTCACGCCCTTTCAATAGGTCTCTATGCCCTTTTACGCCCCGGCGACACCCTGCTTTCTGTTGCAGGCAAACCCTACGACACACTGGACGGTGTTATCGGTATTTCCGGCAAGACGGGCGACGGCTCGCTGGCAGATTTCGGTGTGAATTATAAGCAGATAGACCTTGATGAAGATGGATATCCCGATTTAGAAAAAATTAAAAACGCGCTTTTCCAAGACAGGAGCATTAAAGTAGTGTTTGTACAAAGAAGCAAAGGCTACTCCGCAAGACGTACACTTACGGTCCAGGATATAAATAATATCTGCGATACGGTAAGAGGCTGTTCAGACGCTTACGTTATGGTGGACAACTGCTACGGCGCCTTTACCGAAACTACCGAGCCAAAGGCAGACCTGCTGGTAGGCTCGCTTATCAAAAACGCAGGCGGCGGTATTGCCGAATCCGGCGGATATCTTGTGGGAAGCGCAAAGGCGGTTGAGCTGGCATCATACAGATATTCCACTGTAGGTGTGGGCTTGGAGTGCGGCGCTTCTCTGGGACAGACCAAAAGCATTATAAAAGGACTTTTCTACGCGCCTCACACCGTGGCACAGGCTATTAAAACTGCTGTGTTCGCCGCAAGAATGTTTGAAAAGCTGGGTTTTACAGTTTCTCCCAAGTACAATGAAAAGCGATCTGATATAATACAGACCTTTACTTTGGGAAGCGAAGATGCGCTGGTTAAATTCTGCAGAGGAATTCAGGCAGGAAGTCCCGTGGATGCGCACGTTGCGCCTGTTCCTTGGGAAATGCCGGGATACAACGACAGAGTTATTATGGCTGCCGGCGCATTTACACAAGGCTCGTCTATTGAGATTTCCTGCGACGGTCCCGTACGTCCTCCCTTCATAGCTTATCTGCAAGGCGGTCTTACATACGAAAGCGGAAAATACGGAATATTAAAAGCCGCACAGACCGTGATTGAATAAAAGTAAAAGCACCGCAAAGGCTACTTCTCATAAGGATGTTTTGAACATCCTATGAAATAAGCCGATTGATGAGTGCCAAACAAAAAACCATCACGGACAAAAGTCTGTGATGGTTTTTTCTATATGCTCCAAACCGATTGAATAAAGATAAAAATTATGATTGTTTATTATAATACTGAATACGCCCCACCACGTCGTAAAAATAGCCGCCACGATCTTATAGATTACCAACCCAAAAGTGGAACAAAGATAGCGTATGACTACGCACAAAAAAAGAAAGCTAAAGTTATAAACATTTATAATTAAGAGTCAGCGTTTGTCGAAAAAGTTGCATATTCCCTTGTAAATACAACGTTTTTGTGCTATACTGAATCAAATATTATTGCTTTCAAAAGGTACACCTTTTTATAATAGTTGGAACGGTTCGTTGTGTGCTTGCATAATTAGTTTGTAAAATCGGGATTTGCGTAAAATACATCCTACAGATTTACGCTAACAAACAGTTATACTATGAATACAACGAAATATGCGAGGCGGTTTTATGTCATATGTAATCAAATACTACTACACAAGCCATATTGGTAAGTGTCGAAAAACCAATCAAGACAACCTATATTGTCACGGTAACTATCTAAACTACGACAATAATGGGACAAACGGAATTATAGAAGGCACGCTCCCACCATCTCCGCAAGCTGTATTTGCGGTTTTTGACGGTATGGGCGGTGAAGAATGCGGAGAGATGGCCGCCTACCTTGCCGCAAAGGAATTGTCGGAGTTTCAATTTGAAAAGGATGTAAAACAGGATTTTTCGAATTTCTGCAAAAAAGCCAATACAAGAATATGCAACTATACCGATGAGCACAAGTTAACATCAATGGGAACTACGGCTGCTATATTGAAGTTTGCAAAAGAGCAGATCGGATTGTGTAATGTTGGAGACAGCAAAATATTCCAGTTCTCTGAGGGTAAATTGCAACAGATATCATACGACCATGTTGGCATATCAGCATTCGGCAGGAAACCACCTTTGTCACAGAATCTCGGCATACCGGAAAGCGAGTTGATTATCTCACCGTATGTTGCTACCGGAGAATATCATAATGGTGACAGTTATTTGATCTGTTCTGACGGACTGACGGATATGCTACCTGTACCGAATATAGAAAAGATATTATGTGAAGAAAAAGGGTCAGTTGCAGCAGAACAATTACTAAAGCAAGCCCTTGATAATGGCGGAAAGGATAACATTACGTTTATTCTTATCTGCATTGAAAAAGTAAAGAGAAAAATATTTAATTTTAATAGATGAGGTGTGATTATGTCAGTGGAAAAATTAGCACAAATTTGGCCCGAATGGGAAATTGACGAGAAACCACTCGGCAGAGGTTCTTACGGTGTGGTGTATAAAGCCACGCGTCGGGACAGCAATGTTGAAAGCCGTGCGGCAATTAAAGTCATCTCTATTCCCTCCGATCAATCAGAGGTAGACTCCTTGCGTTCTGAAGGTCTGGATATGGATGGAACCAGAACGTATTTCAAGGGCATTGTTGACGACTTCGTAAGCGAAATACAGTTGATGGAATCCCTTAAAGGTATCCAAAACATTGTAAGTGTTGAGGACTATAAGGTTGTCGAAAAAACGGACAGCATCGGTTGGGATATTTATATTCGTATGGAGTTACTAACCCCCTT
Organism: Eubacteriales bacterium; assembly: GCA_045533895.1. Taxonomy (GTDB): domain Bacteria; phylum Bacillota; class Clostridia; order Oscillospirales; family CAG-382; genus SFLA01. The sequence goes on along the minus strand of JAZSIT010000134.1, from coordinate 8,182 downwards.
CAATACCTTTGTATGCGATAAGAAGCTGAGCGAAAAGGACGTTATCAAACTTGGTATCGATATTTGCACAGCTCTTGAAATCTGCGGTCAGCGCAACATCATTCACCGCGATATCAAGCCGGAAAACATTTTCGTTAATGATTTTGGTTACTTTAAGCTTGGAGATTTCGGCATTGCACGTAAGCTGGAGAATATGACCGGAGGCTTGTCTCAAAAGGGCACCTTCAACTATATGGCACCTGAGGTTGCAAATAGCAACACATACGATGCGCGCGTTGATACATACTCCCTTGGCATCGTTCTGTACCGCCTGCTGAATGGCAATCGTTTGCCTTTCCTTGATACGGAAAAGCAGCTTTTGAATCCCAACGAGCGCAAGAACGCTGTAGAGCGACGTATTCGCGGAGAAGAGCTTCCTGCACCTTGTGAGGCATCTCCTGAAATGGCGAACCTGATCCTGCGTGCATGTGCCTATAACCCTGATGTGCGTTTTGCCAGTGCTACTGCTATGAAAGAAGCACTGATTAGCGTTGGTAATGGCACCTATGTACCGGTTGCTGCTGATTTGGACAAGACCACCGCTGTACGCCACGCACAGGCTGATTATGATGCTACCACAGCAGTTCGCAAAGCCCCCCAGGTAGCGGGAGCTCCTGTGCAGAGCAATGCAAACAGCAAAAACGAGGCAGTTCCCACTTTCGGAAAGAAAAAGTCTAAAACCCCTAAGATCATTGCTATTGTTTTAGTTCTCGCATTGCTGATTGGCGGTGTTTTCGTTTCATATCCTTATGTAAAAGATTATATCGAGAACAAATCCGAAAATAATGAAAGCACCGATAATCCCGGAAATACCGAAGATCCCGGAAATGTCGCTGATCGTATCCAATCCATTATTAGCGATGCTGAAAAATTGGCAAATAGCAATTATCTTGACAAAGCAATAGAAAAAATCGAAGCAGGTTTGGAGTTATATCCCGATTCTGTCGAATTGCAAAACAAACTTGAAGAATACACAACTAAGCTTGCACAGCAGAATAAGCAGAAAGTGTTAGATGATGCTGCAGCGCTTGCAAACAAAGAAGATTATCTTGGCGCTTTGAAAAAAATTGAAGCGGCGCAGAAAGATTTACCCGATGATGTTGACTATGAAATTGCCTACGATAATTATTGCAGTGCTTATGAAGACTCTGTTATTGCACAGGCCGATTCTTTGGCCGCCAATAAGGATTACGAAGGCGCAATTGCGCTTGTAGAAACGGCACAGACCAATGTTAAAAGTAGCACTAAGTTAGAGGCAGCTAAACAAAAGTACGCCTCAAATTTGCCAGCTGAGTTTTTGTACAATTTACAGTACACAAATTATGACTACAAAGCTGCAGACGGAAATAAATTATTCGTAATTAATGGGGAAGTCACCTCTTTTAAAGATGATATATACACAGAAGGGTTGTTATTTACCCAAACGACAATATGTTCAAGAACATTAGAATACTCATTAAACGCTGTATATTCCCGACTCACTGGTCAAATCGTAATGATAAAAGCAGGTAATATATTAGGTGCTGGCGAAATAACTGGCAAGGGCGAAGAATATGTAAGATTTGAGTTTATTGGAGATGGAAAGCAGTTATATCTTTCACCATGGACAAATCCTTCGATGAACTTAGAGTTTGATATTGATATCCAAAACATTGATAAACTTCAGATTAATGTAATCACTCGATTTGATGGCGGAAAATATGATCCTAACGCTTGGTGTCATGAATCTTATCTCCTAACTGGATTAGGGTTATACAAATAAATTTGCGAGGATAATATGCAAAATTTAGATAAAACAACACGATTTTACTCAGCAGTATCGCAGTCAAGTGGAATCAATGTTACGATCTTTGATGCAGATCGAAAACCGTATATTGTTTCCATCGCCGACAAAGGAAAAACCTCTTTGACCTTTGGTCGTGCCGAGGATAATGACATTGTTTTAGATTCGCATTTGGTTTCGCGTCGGCATGGCAGGTTTGCCTATGCTGACGGAAAATGGTACATTGAGGACTTGGGAAGCACAAATGGCCTGATCTACAACAATGCAAGTATTCAGAGAAGAGAGATCAGTGACGGCGACTTTATCCGTATTGATGATGGTGTAGAAACTGTCACGGACGGTGTTTTGTTTGTGGTTTCTTCTGCGGAATCCACCAATCGGTGGAATGTTCTGCAAACTGCCGGACTCGATACAATTACCATTGGTCGTGAGCAGAGCTGCTCTATCACCTTGCCTCACGTCAGCATATCTAAGTGTCATGCTATTATCCAACATGCAAACGGAAGCTATTACATCACGGATAATAACAGCACAAACGGTGTGGTAGTAAACGGAAAGAAGATATCCGGCAAGGAGTTACTTCACGAAAAAGATGTCATTACCATCACAAACTCAAAGCTGATCTTTACTACAGCCGCAATTTCCTACTGCCATTACAAGAACGGTATTTCTGTAGATGCTTCGGACATTGTAATCAAACGCGGAAAAGGCAAAAAGGCATTTGTAACCTGCAACCATGTGAACCTCAATATTAAACCCGGTGAATTGGTATCCGTGATTGGTGGTTCCGGTGCAGGCAAATCCACAATCCTCAACTGTATGTGCGGATACTTAAAGCCTACACAAGGCGAGGTATACATAAACGGAATCAATCTTTACCAAAACTTTGATTCTTTGAAAAAGCTAATTGGTTATGTACCGCAATCTGACATCGTATACGATAACCTTACGCTTTATGATATGCTTTTGTACACTGCCAAGCTTCGTTTGCCGAAGGACATTTCCGTAGCGGAACGCGAAGCAGCGATTACCAGGGCGATTGAAACAGTAGAGCTTCCGGATAAACGGAACAGTCTGATAAAGGCACTCAGCGGCGGACAGCGCAAGCGAGCAAGCATTGCCGTTGAGCTATTGTCCGATCCTAATTTGCTGTTTTTGGACGAGCCTGCTTCCGGTTTGGACCCCGGCACAGAGCGCAATCTGATGCAATCTTTAAGGGAGATGGCCAACGGTGGTAAAACTGTTATCCTGGTTACCCACAGTACACTGCAGCTTAAGATGTGCGACAAGATCGTGTTTATGGGCAAAGGAGGTAATCTGTGTTTCTGCGGTTCCTACGATGAAGCTTTGGCGTTCTTCGGTGTTTCCGATATTGTGGATGTGTACAATATGATTACCGATCACGCCAAAGAATGGAGTGAGAAGTACAAGCAAAGCGTTACTCCCTCCGGTGCCCACAGAAAAACAGATCCCGTTTCGGGAAAACAAAAAACCGATCGTCTGAAGCAACTTGGCGTTCTTTGCACACGCTATATGAAATTAGTAGCAAATGACAAACAAAGATTGTTGTTGCTTCTGTTCCAGGCTCCGGTCTTAGCCCTTCTTATTTCCTTTGTTGCAAACGGAAAGCAGTTTGAGCAATACGAAATGACAAAGAGTCTTTTGTTTGCTCTATCCTGCTCTGCGTTTTGGATTGGTATGCTGAATGCAATTCAGGAAATTTGTAAAGAACGTTCGATTATGAAGCGTGAGTACATGACGGGACTATCACTCAGCTCTTATGTTTCATCAAAGATTATGGTGTTAGGCATCTTGTGCCTGATTCAAAGTTTGCTTGTGACCGGCGTTTTTGCACTGCTGGTTGGCTTGCCCTCAGAAGGCATTATTCTTCCTGCATTTGCAGAACTACTGGTAACAACATTCTTTACTGCAATTTCTTCGGCAGCTATGAGCTTGTTTGTATCTTCGCTCTTTACCAACGCTGATCGAGCAATGACAGTTGCACCGATCCTACTTATGCCGCAAATTCTGTTCTCGGGCTTAATCTTCAAACTGAGCGGTGCAACGGAAATCATTTCTTGGTTTGCTGTCTGCAGATGGAGTATGGAGAATTACGGCACAACCGCAAATCTGAACGAACTCCCGTTACGGTTGCAGCAGGAAGGAATTATGATCCCCCATGAGGCAGAAAGCTTCTTTGAATATACAACAGGTCATATGTTGATGTCTTGGGGAATTTTGATTGGTTTTACCGTTGTATTCCTTGTGCTGTCTCGTCTCGTACTTGGTAAAATTGGAAAGGAGCAGGCATAATGTTTCCTACATCGGATAATGGTATTGATTTTACCGAAATTGCCTATGACTCAATGTACGATGTCGTGGATGATTCGTCCTTTAGAGAAAAAGATGCAGAGCTTATCTACAAAGCATTAGAGTCTCGCTTAAAGATGATACCTTTTGGCAACTATTTGAAGCGGTACATATATAAGAAAGCGGGACTTGATGGAAAATATGATGAGATTCCAATTAAGGACTATCAACTCATTATCCGAGAATCGTTTTCTGATAACCATACGCCTGCTTCATTTGTACCATCCTCTTCAAAGCTCAGTGCGCTATCGAAAAACTGGTTAACGCAAAAGACTGTTAAACGAAATGTTGTCTTTCTTCTCGGCTTTGGGTTAAATATGAACGTAGATGATGTTAATGCATTTTTGACAAAAGCTTTGCGCGAGCCAAAAATCAACTTCAAAGATCCTTTTGAAATTATCTGCTGGTATTGCTATAAAAACAATTACAACTATCTTAAGTTTGAAAAGTTGTGGCAGTCATACTTAGATATACCGGCGGGTACAATGAATCCTACTGTTGTGTACAGTGATTCTACAATTGGATTTAGAAATTCAGCACAGTCGATACAAGACGATTTGACCCTCCTCTCTCATTTATCAAAATTAAAGACGAGGGATAATATCTCCCGTGTAAGCGCAAGTGCACGAAAACAATTTGACATTCTCTATGAACAAGCAAGAGATATTATTGCCGGTATTTACAATAAGATCGAAGATGAGGAAAACCTCCTTTCGCTTGAGGCATATCGGGATCGGTTATCAAACAACGATCGCTTGTTCGATAGTGAGAAATTAAGTCGCATTCAAGCCAAGCGTGCTAACAAACGTACCTATTCTCGTGACGATATTTCGCCAAGTGACATTGAGCATATTATCTGTTCAGCGGTTCCTTTGGATAAGCACGGCAATCTTGTGCCCGGCAAAATGTCAAAGCTAAATGAGCATTTTAATGGGAAGAGATTCAGCCGGCAACGCATCAATGATATTCTTGTAAATCAGGCTGAAGTTGAGCGATTTGACTTAATCACACTAAACTTCTTTATCTTCTCACAGAAGTTAGAAGAACATCCTAACAACAAGGCAAGGCTTATTCTCTTTGAGGATTCTACTAATCAAATCTTGGACAGCTGTGGAATGGGTGGATTGTATATATCCAATCCGTACGAATGCTTTGTTATGATGTGTGTACTGTGTGATGATCCACTTGGTACTTACGCTGATGTGTGCGAAATTTCCTATGAAACGGAAACGTAAAATCACAATTACAGAAACCTAAACGACTCCTTTATAATAAAGTCAAGGAAAGCCGAGAGGCAAACCGAAATACTTTATTATAAAGGAGTTTTCGTTATGAAAAAAGCAATCTCTTTTCTTCTCGCAGTAGTTTGTATGATATCTGTATTCAGTGCAATGACTTTTTCAGCATCTGCTGCAACAGCTAACGCAAATGTTTCCGAGGTTACAAAAGTAACCATTCAGAATGTTGGAACAGGTCAGTATCTCAATTTTGACTACGGAACCCTTAAGAACGGTACATATGTCCGTGTTTGGCCTTGGGATGGTTCTACTGAACAACTTTGGGATATCGAAAAAGTGAGCGGTACAACTTATCGTATCCTTACTCATAAATCCAGCAAGTATTGCTTGGATGTTTACAGAGGCTCTTCTAAGTTGAAGGCAGGACAAAAATGCGACATTTGGAAGACTGGTGATGACACCACAGCTCAGAACGTTACGTTTTATCTTTGCGATGACGGTAGTTACATTATCCGTATGGCAAATAATTCCGACCTTGCTCTTGCTGCAACCGCATCTAAGGACAGAGTAAAACTGGCGAAATTTGATGCCTCCAACAAGTCACAGAAGTGGATTATCAAGGATGCAAGAGGCAATAAAGTTGACATTATGAGCAAAGATACTAAAACAAGCATCTACGCCGGCATCCCCTCCTCCGCATATGTAAAGACCGGCGCAGTTTACACAATCAGCGGCTCTAAATATTATCAAGCAAAGACTACTCGCGCATATAATGGTGTGGCAAAGAATTCTTGCTTCTTTGTTGATGCGAATGGCAAGGTTGTAAACAATGCATCCACTCTTAATAAGCTTCAAACCCTTATCCTTTTTAATGATATGCGTCAACTCCAGAAAGGGGCTGCCGAAGGTTGGGCAAGTGCCGCAGATGATTATTACTATATCTGCACCAATATTGCCGCAACAGAAAAGATGGGAACATTAATCGGCAACGGATCAGCTGTTCTCCTTAGCCTAGGTGCAGGAAATAGCGTATCTATTGGCAACGCTGCACTGGAATTAAGTGAGAGCCTATTTGCATCAAGCGATACAGTCAAGTCTGCTGTTCTTCTTGGCTTGATTCGAGTATATGCAAACAACACAATTGCGTACGGAAATCAAGCTGCATCGCTTATGAAAAACGAAATTACCGACTATGATACTATGCTGAAAGCAGCAAATGCTTATGCTGAGTGTAGCGCATCTTTTGCAGCAGCCGATTATCTTGCCGGAGATCAAGTAAGAGAAATGGCTAACAGTTCAACCATGAAAGAATTGGGCAAGTACTTCAACAACGTATTCTGTGGCTTTGCTGATTCCGTAATCTCTGATTTCAAAGCTTCTGAAATTAAGGAATACATCGAAGACGGTATTGCTCTTGGTAAGATCGCCCTTGACTGCGGAGCAGTCAAGGCGTATGACAAGAAACTATCCGAACAAAACAAGTATCTCTCCGCAACCTATCCTGCAGCAAAAACGATAGCTGATAAACTTAGTCAAAATGAATGGGATTCTCTTGTTGGCAAAACCGTTGCCGCAATTAAAAACGGTTCTTCTTACACCGCCTGGTATAATTCTTCCAAAAACGTTTCTGCTAAAGGCGGATATACTGGTGAATGTACTTGGTATGCTTTAGGTAGATTCGGCGAGGTAACTGGCGTTAAGTTGACAAAAGCCCCTCATGCTAAATCCTGGCTCAGCACCAATAAAAATAACTCCAACGTTACTGTTGTCTATGGTGCAAACAAGATTGTTTCCCAGTGCATTGCTGTTGACACTTCCGGAACATATGGTCATGTTATGTTTATCGAATATGTTGAATATGATACAAAGGGTAATCCTCAGACGGTTTACTTTACTGAATGCAACTGGGATGGCAATAGCACTTATAATGCAGGCAAAGATTGTGTACTAAAGAAACTTTCTTACAGTCAGTTTGTTGCACAGAGAAGTCCTGATGGGTATATTATTGCTAAATAAATGCGCTATAAGGATTCTTGTTGCTTAAAAAGCAACAAGAATCCTTCCGAGAGCGTTGAATTATAACTTTGATTCTATAAAAACGAAACTAATGTTGCAGTTCACCAACATTATGTATAATAGGAAGTAAAATGTTAATCAAGACCAGTTTTTCTTTGTATGTAACACTGACGGTCAAAGATGCTCTTTACTCAATATTAGCTCGTTTGCTCTCACTCTGTTACACATCCGTTCCTCTAATATGGCTTTTGGTATTTGATGCGCCGTTGAGAGAGAATACTCTATTCTGTATATTCTCTCTGGACTTCCTGCATCTTCTGTGATATTGTGTGTGCTACCAAGAAAAGGAGGTAGTACATATGACACGGAAGAAACAAGTTAATAGCAAAAAATCAAAACAGAGCGGTTCTGAATCGGGATTTCCCGAGACGGAGCCGTTCTCTCTTTATGAAGGAGGTGCGAAATGAACATCATTGAAGAGCTATGGTACGGCAACATCTCTCCTTGTGAGAGGGACTTCAAGAAAGGCAGTAAGTATTCTGAACTGCTTGGTTACATCGTGCGGCACGAGGAAGATCTGAAGAAACGTCTGAATGACGAGGAAATAGAGATTCTCGAAAAGTTTACCGAGTGCACCAACGAGATGTATGGCATCGCCGAGCGGGAGGCGTTTGTAAGAGGGTTCACACTCGGAGCCAGGATCATCATCGAAGTGATGAACACGGACATCGAATAA
>JAZSIT010000029.1:0-2097 GCA_045533895.1 Eubacteriales bacterium | reverse complement strand
GATATAATATTCGGGTAAAATAAATCATTAATCACGGAGGCTTATGCAAATGGGCACATTTATGGCAAATGCAAGCAACATCGAGCGTAAATGGTACGTTATCGACGCTGCAGGCAAACCTCTCGGCAGAGTAGCAGATAAAGTTGCTGCTATCCTCAGAGGCAAGATCAAAGCAACCTACACTCCTCACGTTGACTGCGGTGACCACGTTATCGTTATCAATGCTGACAAGGTCGTTCTTACCGGTAATAAACTTACCCAGAAGTACTACAGACACCATACCGGTTGGGTAGGCGGTCTTAAGGAAGTTCAGTACGGCACTCTTATGGAAAAGAATCCTGAGTTCGCTATGGAACTTGCTGTTAAGAGAATGCTCCCTAACACCGTTATCGGCAGAAGCGCATTCAGAAGACTTCACGTATTTAAGGGCGAAGAGCACATCCACGCTGCTCAGCAGCCTGTAAAGTACGAAATATAAGGTAAGGAGGACGAAATAATGTACGAATCTCAGAAACCCTATTTCTACGGCACCGGCAGAAGAAAGCACTCCGTAGCAAGAGTAAGACTTTATGCCGGCGAAGGTAAAGTTACCGTTAACGGCAGAGATATTGATGAATATTTCGGTCTCGAGACCCTTAAGCTCATCGTTCGTCAGCCCCTCGAACTCGTTGGCCAGACTGCAAAGTTTGACATCGTTTGTACCGTAGTAGGCGGCGGCGTTTCCGGTCAGGCAGGCGCTAACCGTCACGGTCTTGCAAGAGCTCTCGTTAATGCAGACGAAACCCTCAGACCCGCCCTCAAGAAGGCCGGTTTCCTCACCAGAGACCCCAGAATGAAGGAAAGAAAGAAGTACGGTCTGAAAGGCGCAAGACGTGCTCCCCAGTTCTCCAAGAGATAATTGTCCTTTTTGGATACAAAAATTCCGAAGCAAATGCTTCGGAATTTTTTTTGTTCCCCGGTTACGAGCTCCGTTTGCGGTTCCCGATTTTTTTTTGCACCGCCTATCAGCTCGGTTTAAAAAATCGACCGCGGCACAGTGCTTGCCTGTTGCCTTCATCCGTCCCCTGCGGCAACACGCGCACACGCCAGTTCTCCAAGAGATAATTACCCGTTTGGGATTATTTCGATATACAAAAAGCTCTGCTTCAGCAGAGCTTTTTGTTTTTGTATTCTCTTGGCAATTCGGGGCTTTTATGATATAATATGATCAATGGATGAACTTGAATTTGTAAGCGAGGTAATAAAAATGAACCCCCATAGGAAGAAAATGATTGCACCAATTGTGGTTTCGGTCATCATGATACTCTATTACGTTGTTTACTTTGGCTTTTTAATCACACTGCTTCCGGGTATATGGAAGTATGTTTTGGGTATCATTCCTTTTGCATTTTCAGTGTTAATGCTCAAGGTTTGCATAGAAAGAATTAACGAGATAAGGAAAGGTGAAGAAGATGATATTAGTAAATACTGATTACATCAGCGGCAGAGAATTAGAAACGCTATCTCTCGTAAAAGGAAGTACAATTCAGTCTAAGCACATCGGAAAGGATATTGCACAGAGCTTTAAAACCTTAGTGGGCGGAGAACTGAAATCATACAATGAGATGATGAACGAAGCAAGAGCACTTGCTACAAAAAGAATGGTTGAAGAAGCCGAATCACTTGGAGCCGATGCTGTTGTGAATATTCGTTATGCATCCTCTGCCGTTATGCAGGGAGCTGCAGAGGTTATTGTATATGGCACTGCTGTCAAATTTATTGACAAGTAAGCAAATTCCAATTTGTCGAGCAGAACAGCGTTGAATGTTGGTGTGATCTTGGTGCAAATTTGGTGCAACACTTTATCAAACAATACTCATGATATTCACGATATCAAACGGTATTGTTAAAACTCCAAGAGATAATTTCGACCTTTGGTCGAAACTTCAAAAAGCATTTCGCTACGGCGGAGTGCTTTTTGTTATCTCTTGGAGAACAATGAATTACGAGCTCTCACGATTTGCTTTAATCAAAAAGGGCGGTTCAATTTGAAAAGCCCCCCGCCGTCCTATTTACTGTTTGCCGTTTTTATGGTATAAAACAAAAGTCGGATCGGAG
>JAZSIT010000039.1:0-16539 GCA_045533895.1 Eubacteriales bacterium | reverse complement strand
CGTTTGTTCGAATTCCTTCCCTAATATGTGCAAATTTAATTAAAAGCGCAAATTTTAACGGGTTTGCAGCGATGTTTATATTTATTGCGTTTTCGGTTCTGCGTCGAATGAGCACTTCCGTTATTGCTTTTCTATTATTTTTACATTTTCAGGTTCTGCAGAGGTCTGTTCGCACACTATTTCCAGTATCATTGCGGTTTCTGCGGCATTAAGTCCGCCGGATTTTACAACTACCGTACAGCTTTTGCCAGCAACTATAGCCACACATTCCTCAAATCCTTTTGCTTTAATAAGTGTTTCGATGTTGGCTTCCGCGTTCATATCCTCAACAAGCTGTGCAATGGCGTTAAGGGCGTCCTCCTTGGTATCGGGCAGTGCATCGGGATTGTTGGCAAGCTGGTTAAGAACCTCCATGGATTCGTCTCTGGTCTGCTCGCGGTTAATGGCGGCGGAGGCAAAGAAATTATCCTCTTCCTTGGCGTCGGTTTCAGCGTCGTCCTTTTCGTTTTCCTTGTCGCCGTCGGCTATGGTACCGTCTGCCAAAACCGCGTTGCCCAAGGTCTTGTTGCTTTCGTTACCCACCGTATCCGCATCGTTTAATGACGCCATTATTCCGGATACCGTAACAGCCGCAACCACCAACGCAAGACAGCCTGCAATAACGTATGTTTTTGTGTTCAGAAGTTTTTTCCATTCGTATTCCTTTAACTTTTTCCACAGTTTGTTTTCTTTCATAAAAGCCTCCGTATGTATGTGTATATTTTTTAAGATTCAACCGATATTCTGTTTGAATTTATTCCGTATGCCGCCTGAAGCAGACGGATTATTCTGTACTGGGTTTCGGGGGAAATGTTTTTGGCTACCACCGCAATTCCGCTTACCGTAGGTAAACTTTCGGTAATCACCACCGGTGCGCCGTCTCCGTCCAGCATATATTCTTTTGACGATGAGCTTGAAAGTATCGTCCCCGAGTTATCATAAGTGCGGTCCAGCGTCTGGTCGGATGCATACAGATATTCATATCCGCTTTCCAGAGTAATAAGCACTCTGCAGTTTGACACGCCTTCAAGATCGCATATAAGCTTTTCGGTCTGTGTTTCCAGCGCTTTGCGGTATTCCTCTGCAGAGGGGATGCTCCCTTCGGCGGTTTTGCCGGTGTCCGGCCACAGCAACAGGGCCGCGCCCGCCAGCAACGCCGCAAACAACAGCCATACGCCTTTTATCTTGAACAGCTTTCCCAAGGTATTTTCTTTATCCGTCGGAAATCACCTCCGCAATACCGAAAAGAGCGTTTTTTGCTTTTTCGTATTGTTCTTTGGGTACTAAAACCAAAATATCACCAATTACCGTTTCCGTATCGGTCACAGTTATTTCTATGCGCACATCACTGCATATTATTCCTGTTTTTCCGTAAAGATAGTCCGAAATATACTCTTTTGTCTGCTCTGCCGTCTTTTGGGCAACATAAGTGTTTCCGTCGGGCAGGGAGATTTCCGTTTTTGTTACGGCGGTGTCGGTATCAAAGCTTTTTATCAACTGCCTCACAGGAGATATTACTGCCAGCATACAGCAAAGCCCGCCCAGAAACTTTATGTATTTTTCGCTTTTTGTTCCGCTTGCAAGTATGTTTATCATACTCCCCGCAAGAGATACCACGAAGATGATATATACCCATTCTCTCATATCGGCGCACCTACGCATACAAACACGGTTACAGCCAGAAGCCCCACCAGAGATGACCCCAGCATTATCGCAAACAGCACCCCGAAAATTCCGTTTATATCGTATAAAAAAGCGGCTTCCTTTTCGCATCCCATTATTCTTGCGGCGGCGGCACAAAAAAGTATGCCTATTTTATACAGCACAACCACCGCCACGGGAGGTATTACTATTGTCATTATAGCGGCGATACCGCCCAAGCCGATTACGGATTTCGCCTTTGCCACCGCAGATATTACGGTGCGGGATGCTTCGCCCACCATGTTTCCTATAACGGGTATAAAAACTCCGGATGCAAAGCGTATTGTTCTTGTGGCATAAGAATCTCCCGCCGCAGATATAACCGTCTGCAAGGATACCGCAAACCCCAGTACCGAAAAAATAAATGCGGTAAGGGATGCGGCAAGGTTTTTCACACCGCTTGATATAGGCTGTACCGATGAACAGCCCGGCAGTGCGGAAGTAAGAGAAAGAATAAGACATACGTTTATTATTGGAGTAAGGACGGAATGGCATATAACGCTTATTACCGTGCAAAACAGATTTATAGACGTGGCGTTTGCCACAGCCGCTCCCGTACTTCCGCCGTATACGAACATAGTGGTCATTACGGGAAGGAGAGTAAGGAGATATTCGGAAAAACGCAGCGTGGCTTGCTCCACAAAGGTTGTTACGCTGTTTACCGCCGCAAATACCGTGCCGGAAAGTAACAGTATACTTATATATTCGCCTGCTTCTCCCAATACGGGGAAGGAATGCCTGAAGGTGTTTATAAGGGCGGCGGTAACACACATAGCCAGTATTCCCGCGCAGTGTCCCAAAACGCTTTTGCCCGTTTCCGAAAAGGCGCCGAATATAAGTGAAAAGGCATGGCTTATAAGACTTTGGGGCACCTGCGCTTGGGTATCGCCGCCTGCGTCGGATATCACGGATTCTGCATTTGTTGCAAAACATTTAAGCGGATATACAAAAAACAGCGTTATTACCAGTATTATTATAAATATCTTTTTCAATTTACCAGTTCCCCTGCTATCTGCAGAATATCTCTCACAAGGGGCAAGGAAAGAAGCAGTATGCCTATTTTTCCTGCCAATTCCACTCTTGAGGCAGTGTTTGTTTCACCGCAATCGCGGCATATCTCCGAAGTAAGCTGACAGCTTACCGCTATTCCCAGCCCTTTTATCATTACGGTTATACCCCCTGAAGCAAGGGTATCCAGTGCTTTTATAAATTCAATTACGGGGGATGCGGAAACTACCGTATATCCCAGCAGTAAAACCCCTGCTGCCGCAGTAATAAAAGGGGTAAGGCTTGGGCGCAGTTCCCGTATTACCCCTGCCGCCGCAACGGTAATAAGCGCAATTCCGCAGACGGTAAGTATGTTCATAACCCGAAAATATTGCGTATGGAGGAAAACAGAGTGCTGATTTCTCCGATTAGCATAAGCATAACGGTAATCACTCCCGCAATACTTACAAAGGTGGCTTGCTCGTCCTTTCCGCTTTTTTGCAGTATCTGGCAGGCAATGCTTGCCAGAAGTCCCACACCCGCTATTTTGATTATGAGAGCCACGTTCATATCTTTTACCTTTCTGTCAGCACATCAGTATTACCGCCAGCGCCCCTGCCAACGAAAACAACGCCTGCACGCTTTTTGTCTTTTTGCTTATTCTTTCTTTTTCCGTTTCCCGCAGGGTAGTAAGCTTTTTGCAGGTGATTTCAAGTTTTTCAATCTGGGTATTCCCGTCAAGCCTGCCCAGCGTGGATATAAGCTCGTTAAGCAGTGTATCCGCTTGGGGAGGGAGGGAATATAATTCCAGCGCCTGCTTTAACCCTTTTTCCGCAAGCAGGCTGGCAAATATCGTATCATCTGTTTTCTCGCAAAAGGATAAATATATATCCGGCAGGGGAGACATGGATAAAGCAATACTGTCCTTAATATACTCGGTAAGTTTTATTACCGTATCAAGCTGTTTTAATGAATTTCTTTCCTGCTCGGTGGCTTTCCTGCCCAAAAGCAAAAAGCATATTATTACGGTAAAAGCGCCGATTATTGTTTTCATAACAACTCCGTAACATATCCGTATCTGCCTGCTGCCCGTTTTACTTCTGCCAGCAGCGAAAAGCAGTCTGCTTGTATCATGCGTTTTATAAAGGGCTTTGTATCAAGACTTTTTCTGCTTTCCGCATGGCAGGAGCATATAAGAAACACCCCTGTGCCTGTGGAGTTTATAAGAGTTTCCGTGTCTTCGGCGGTAATCTTATCGCACACTATCACTTGGGGTGACATTGTCCGCGTAAGTATCTCCGCCGCTACGGATTTCGGGCATCCGGATATTACATCTGCAATACCCGTATCGGTATTCGGCAAAATTATCTCGCACCTTTCGTCGGCAATTCCCACCTTTACGGGGCGTATTCCTTCTCCTCGCGCCAGCATTAAAGCTACCGACCTTAACAGCGTGGTCTTTCCCATTCCCGGCGGTGAATAAACAAGAGTGCCCATTAGCCCTTTTTGCTTGTAGATATCTATTATTTTCTTTCCGTAAAAGGGTATGTCTCTGTGTATTCGCAGAGACACCGACGTTATCTCCCTCATACGCTTTAGCACCCCGTTTTCGGTAACGGTGTTTCCGCAGACTCCCGCTCTGCCGTATGGTATGGGGACATAGCCTTTCCGTATGGTTTCGTCAAAGGAGTACATAGACCCTCTGCACAGCAAAAAGACACATTCTTCAATTTCTTTTTCGGTTACAGTCAAGGCGTTTTCAATACGGCAAAGCATACCGTTTTCATCGGGAAATATGTTTTTACCTCCTGCAAATACAGAAAACACCCCGTTTTTCCGCAAGCGTATCTCCTCTGCCGCATTTTTCGTTTCGGCAGGCATATTTTCGGTTGCTTTTTTTAATCTTTCGGGCAAATATGTTGTTAAACAGCAGATTTTTTCCATAGCTTGTTAATTATCAGATATGCGGTTCCACCTACTGCAAGATATACTGCGGTTACGCATATAGCTTTCGGATATATTCCGTTTACTGAATTTTTAATAAGATTTGCCGCCACACCTCCTGCGCCGAAACACAAGAGGGGAATCAGTATACCTTTTACAAAACGGGGCGACGAACCGGCTTTTTTCTTCATTCTGTAAGCGCACATAGCGTAGGAAAACAAATTGGATACCACCAACAGCCACAAATATCCTTCCGCTCCCGTGCGGGATATTATAAGCACCACGGCGGCAATTCGGAATGCGGAGTTTATAAGTCCCGTAATAAATGTCCACATCTGCTCGCCAATACTTTTAAGCATACCGTCGGTTATGGTTTCTATATACATAAATGGGGTTACTGCCGCAAGTATCTTTATGGCGCGGGTAGCTTCATCGGTGCGGTAAAATGCCTGCCCCATTATATCGGGAAACAAAAAGAATATTCCTCCTGCGGCAACCGAAAACATCCAGCCGTATGTAAGTATTTTTGATGTGCGTTCTTTAAGCGCATCTTTGTTTTTAAGTGCCTTTAATCTGGATATTTCGGGCACCGTCACGGATATCAGAGAAGATAAAAAGGAAAAGGGGAAAAACAGCAGGGGTATCGCCATTCCCCGTATTATTCCGAAATCGGACAGCGCGCTTTCTCTGTCGCCGCCGTAAAGCAACAGCATTTTGGGTATAAGCACGCTTTCGCAGGTGTGAAGTATGCTTGTCATATACGCGCCTGCCGCAACAGGGAAGCAGACTGCACGTATACTGCGGTCGCATTCTTTTTTGTCCTTAATTGGGTAAGGCTCTTTTTTGTTTCCCGCAAAAAACATACTTCCCAGCAAAAGGGTGGAGAACATTTCACCCAAAGTAATTCCCGTCACAGTGCCCACGCACAGGGAGACGGGGTCGCTTTTTCCCTTCATAAAGGTGCCCAGCAAAAGTATTGTCACGCATATCTTAACTGTCTGCTCAAGCAGAGAGGCAACAGAGGGTTTTAATGGCTGTGTTACCGCAAAAAACCACCCCTTAAGGCATGCCGCCACTGCCATAAACGGCATTGATAAGGATAATATCCTCAGCGGCAGGGCGACACGGCTGTCGCCTATAAAATTCGCCGCCGTAATATCCGCGCCCGCAAGCATAATAAGCCCTGCGGGAATGCTTATTATAAGAGAAAGACGTACCGTGCGCTTTAATACAAGCTTGGCTTCCGCTTTTCCGCCGGTGATATATCTTTCGGACGCCAGCCCCGATACGGTTACCGTAAGTCCTGCGGTGGCAATGGTGGTGAACATACCGTATACGGACATAATAAGCTGGTACAAGCCCATACCTTCGGTACCTATACGTCCCGTAAGGTACAGCCTGAACAGCATACCCATAAATTTAACGCAGAGGGCAAAAACCGTTATTGCAAGCGCGTTGCCCAAAAGGGTGTTTTTTCTTTGCAAAACCGTGTTTCCTCCTCTCGTTAACAAATATTATGCATTCGTTAACAAATTAATTCTTGAATTATTTTCCGGTTTGTTGTATAATCCATTGTATTTCCCCAAAAGGAGTAAGAAATGAAGAGGATTTTTGCGTTTATTTCCATATTGTTTATATTGGCTTCCGTTATGTCGGTGTCGGTTTTTGCTTATACTGCAGATGACGGCGCGGGCAACCTTACGGAAAACAATAACGACCCTGATGAAACTGTCAATGCCGAAGGAGATTATATCAACATAACAGGCGCTATGTCATCTCTGGGCGGTACCGTAGGCGGCGACGTGCTGGGATTTTTCACTTCCTTTGAAGCGGACGAGCTTGAGGTAGGCGGCAGTATGCGTTTTATCGCCGTGCAGACCGCCATTACCAACACATCCTGCCGCAACCTTACGTTTTTGACAGGTGATGCGCTTGTGGGAGAAAACGTAAAAGCAAATGCGGTGTTTGTTTTCGCTACCGGAAGTGTTGAATTCAAGGGAACGTGTGATGTGCTTACAGTTTACGCTTCGGATGTGGTTATTTCCGGCGAAGTTAAGAACAACGCGAAAATTTATGCCGATAACGTGTATTTTTCGGATACTGCTGTTATAAACGATGTTACGGTAGAATCTGCACGCAAGCCTTTGATGGCAGACGGAAAGACCTCCGCTTTGTCTCACGATAGCTTTGAGGATGCCCTTAAGTGGAAGCAGGTAAACGTGTGGAAAAACGCGTTTGGTTCTATGCACTGGACTATTCTTTACGCCGTGTCCGGTGCGCTTATAGTGCAGTTTGTTTTCGGCAGCAGCACCAAAAAATCCGCTTCCGTATTCAGAGAGCATCCTATCCGATTTACCATGTCGGGACTTATGCTTATTTTGTCCATTCCCGGCTTTGCGGTGTTTATGTTAATGCTCAGCTCCGAAATTGCTACGGCGCTGTTGCTTGTATATCTGGCACTTATCGTAGTATCCCAGCTTTTTGCGGGAAGCGTTCTTGCCTCAAGACTGTTCCCCACAATGAACCGCTTTTTATCCGCTATTATCGTTACAACCACCTTGGCGGTGCTTTGCGCCCTGCCTTATGTGGGTTATGCAGCGACTTTTGCATGTCTGCTTATTTCATTCGGATATTTCGGAATATCCGTAATGTCAAAGATATTTACACGCCGTAAAGCGGAAGAGCCAAAAGAATAAAAAAATCCCCGAAAATCATATGATTTTCGGGGAATGCTTTTATTTGGCTGCGTTTACAAGTATTGTTTTTATTATCTTGGCGGTCTTTTCCATATCCTCTGCGCAGGCAAATTCAAATCTGCCGTGGAAGTTGTTGCCACCGGTACAAAGGTTGGGGCAGGGCAGGCCTTCAAAGGAAAGTCTGGCACCGTCGGTACCGCCGCGTATGGCAATTATCTCGGGCTCAACGCCGCACTCTCTCATTGCCTTTTCCGCTTCTTCTATTATATGGAAATGGGGAAGTATCATTTCCTTCATGTTGCGGTAGTTGTCTGTCAGCTTAACTTCAACACGGTTTCCGTGTTTTGCGTTCATAAACTCTGCGGCGGAAAGCATAATATTCTTTTTTTGCTCCAGCTTTTCAATATCGTGGTCGCGGATAATAAAATCCATCACTGTTTTTTCCACGTCACCCTGCATGCCGTTAAGGTGAATAAAGCCTTCGTATCCCTCGGTATGCTCGGGTCGGTCAAATACGGGAAGCAAGGACTGGAACTCCATCGCCAACAGCAACGAGTTAACCATCTTTCCCTTTGCGCTTCCGGGATGTATGTTTCTGCCGGTAACGGTAACGGTGGCGTGAGCGGCGTTAAAGCATTCGTATTCAATTTCTCCCAAAGCACCGCCGTCAATGGTATATGCCCAATCTGCGCCGAAGCCTTTTACGTCAAACAGGTCTGCTCCTGCGCCTATCTCCTCGTCGGGAGTGAAGGCGATGCGCACCTTTCCGTGCGTTTCTCCGCTGTTTTTAAGCATTTCAACGGCAGTGAGTATATTTGCGATACCTGCTTTGTCGTCTGCACCCAAAAGGGTGTTTCCGTCTGTTGTAATAAGTGTTTTTCCCTTGTATTGGGTAAGGAAGGGGAAATCCTCCACCTTCATAACAGTGTTTTCGTTAAGGAGAATATCATTTCCGTCGTAGTTTTCCACAATTTGGGGCTTTACGGGTGTGTCAGGCGCATCGGGCGAAGTGTCCAGATGTGCGATAAGACCGATAACGGGTAAGCTTTTGTCTGTATTCGCTTCCAGAGTGGCATAAACATAGCAGTTTTCGTCCACTTTAATATCGGTAAGCCCCATAGCCCCCATTTCCTCTGCAAGGTATTTTGCAAGGGCAAACTGCTTATCGGTGGAGGGACATTTATTCGCCGTCTCATCGGACGCGGTGGGGAACACAACGTATTTAAGTAATCTTTCGTATGCTTTCATATTTCTTTCCTTTCAGTGTGTTTCAAGAAATAACTCTTTTATTTTTTGCGTGTCTTGTTGGTTAACCGTGCCGTCACCGTTTGCGTCGGCTGCGGGAACAGATAATAGGTTTCCGCAAATAATCCGCTTGGCTGACAGATAATCGCTTATATCAAAGCATCCGTTTCCGTTAATATCACCGGGCGTGTAATTGGGCACGGGCGAGGGGGTGTAGGTCTTTTCCAAAAAATCACCCAGCACCTTTGCGTAGAGAGTATATCCTTTTTCGTTGGGGTGGGTCCCGTCTTTATTAATCAGCGAATATATATCATGCCCCTCAAAGGCGGCGTTAAGATCCACGTAATATACTCCGTACTCCTCTGCCGTCTGCTTCATAATATCCGTGTATTCGGATATAAGTCTGTTTATACCGCCGTCTTCAACATAATCCTCGCCGGGGTGGAGGGGATTTGCGTTAAAATATTCTTCAATTACGGGGTTGGGAGAAAAGAGAATTACGTCACTGCCCATCTTTTTAAGCTCGGAAATATAAAAAACAAGGTTTTCTCTGTATCTCTCAAGACTCACACGGGATGCTATTCTGTCAATCTTTACCGCATCGTTATAAGCAAAGCAAATAAGAGTGATATGGGGATTTTTGGCAATAACGTCCTTTTCAAACCGCTCACGGGAGGTTTCGGTTGTGGTGCCGCCAACTCCCGCATTTATAAAGGATGTGCCAAACCGTGCGGAAAGCTGTTTTTCCCAAATACCGTTTGCGGTAAGACTGTCGCCGAAGCAGACCACCCTTTTCCCGCTAAGCGGGGACACAACGTCGGTGTAAGTATATACCACCACCTCCGAGTAATAGGGCTTGTCGTCTATATATGAAGCAACACACACTCGGTACGCACCTTTTCCCAAAGAATCCATCACGGACTTTTCAAGAGTAAATGATGTTTTTTCTGTCTTCACCGCGTCATAAGCCAAAGGGCCGTCGTCCGCATTTTGTATATATCTCACGTTTACCGTGTAATACTGGGCGTTTTCTATTTGTTCCCAGAATATTTCTGTATCTCCGTTTACCGTCTGCCCGTTTTCAATTCCTTGTATTACGGGCTTTTGGGCGTAAACTACCGGCGAGAGGGATAATATCATACAAGCGCACAAAACAAAGCATATTGCCTTTTTCATAACATCCCTCCTTTTTTATATTTTACCACGAATATATATGTTTTTCAATACGTGCTTTTTCTAAACTGCGGGTTTACAGAGCGTGCCGACTAAACTCGTGGTTGATTTTTACTTCAAAAAGGGGTATCATATAACCGTAAGCAGGCAGAAAGGTTGTTTTTCACGCAACTGCGCGGTTATTGATAATTCTTTTGCTCCGTGGTAGCATATATTTGCGCGCAGAAAGATGAAAAAAGGAGAATTTTTTATGGCAAACGGAATAGACGGATTCGGCAGACGGCTTGTCGAAATGCGCAAAAAGCGCTCTCTCACACAAAACGATTTAGCGGAAAAACTTTCGATCACCCCTCAGGCGATCTCCAAGTGGGAGCGCGGGGAGGGACTTCCCGATGTAACTCTGTTCCCCGCTATTGCAGATGCGCTGGGCGTATCTGTTGGCGCACTCTTCGGCGAAGGAGAGGCAGAGCAGACAGTTTCCGATACCTTTGAAGGACTTTTGCTTGTGGGAAAATGCGGCAATCTTTGCTGTTATTCCGACAAGCCCGTTTTAAGCATTAAAGACGCCCGTGTGGATTTTACTGACGGAAGCTATGCTTTGCTTACGGAAAACTGCGTGGTCAACTGCGGTCCCGGTGAGATACGCATTATCGAGCAGGAGAAAAAGCAGCCTCACAAATACAATGAAACCGAGGAAAATGAGCTTGAAAGGGAGTTTACTCCTTTTAATTCAATAGCTGTTTCCAATAATTACCCCTGCAATATAGAGATACTTCCCTCCGAGGACGGTTCTTACCGTATGCACGCCATCGGCAGTACAAGGTTTATTTCTCTTATCGAGACATCCTTTACCGATGCGAATACTCTGCGTGTGAACGTAAAAAGCTTTAACGGAATCAATTACGACCGTACACAAAACCGTCTTACCCTGTATGTAGGCTTTGAAAAGGGCGAGAGCTTAAGCTGTTCCATTAACGGCTCGGGCTCTGTTTCCACCGATCTCACCTTTAAAAGAGGCACTCTTAACATAAACGGCTCCGGCGACATAAGCGTAGGTGATTTGGGCGAGCATTTAAGCGTAGTGATAAACGGCTCCGGCGACGTTAACACAGGCAATGTGCGTACTCATACCGTGCTTCAGATAAACGGTTCGGGAGATATTACCTGCGGGAATTTCGGAGAAATGCTGTCCGCACAAATAAACGGCTCGGGCGATATTTCCGGCGGAAGCGCAGGCACGGCAAAGGTGAGTATTTCGGGAAGCGGAGATGTAAAAATAAGCGAAATTACCCGCGCGCTGGGAGCCACCATAACGGGAAGCGGAGATATCGAGTGCGGCGGAAATATAGTTATGCTTGAGCTTAATATAACTGGTTCGGGCGAATTGCGCGGTGAAACACTTACCGCAAAGGAAGCGGACATTACCTTAAAAGGCACTTCCGTAGCGACTATCGGCAGGATTACGGGAAAATCTGTTGAGCGTGTGGCGAAATACGCAACGCTTAAGGTATATAACCGAGGTTAAAAAACAAAAACACGGGGTAAAAATACATGAAAGAGATAAAGGGCACATGGTTCGAATTCAGCCACCACAACAAGGCGGAGGGAAAGTATTGGAATCCCGTTTGCCGTAAATTTTCGGAATCACAATGGCGTGCAAAAATAAAGGAAATGCACGACGTGGGTATGGAATATATTGTGCTTTTGTGCACGTCCCTTGTTTATGAGGACAGCGCGGAGGCATATTTTCAAACTGATATTTATCCCCTTTCCCCGGATATGGTATGCAAAGAACCTCTTGGCATTTTGCTTGACGAATGTGACAAATGGGATATGAAGGTATTTGTTTCCGTGGGATATTACGGACCCTGCACCAACGCATATAAAAACATGACTTCTCCCGCCGTTACCGCTCTTGCCTTTAAGGCTATGGATGAGGTATGGGCAAAATACGGACACCACAAAAGCTTTTACGGCTGGTATTATCCCGATGAGACAGGCGTGGACGGATATTTTATCAAGGAATTCATAGATTACGTTAATACATACAGCGCACACGCTCGCAAAATCGCACCTCAAACCAAAATACTCATCGCTCCCTACGGCACAAGAAAGGTGATAGCCGACGATAAGTACGTAGAACAGCTTGAGGCTCTGGACGCGGATTTTATCGCATATCAGGACGAGGTAGGAGTACGTAAATCCAACCCCGAGGAGACTGCCGCTTATTACAAGGCGCTTCGTATTGCACACGATAAGGCAGGCAGAAGCGCACTTTGGGCAGACGTGGAAATGTTTGATTTTGAGGGCGACGTGTACCGCAGCGCTCTTATCCCCGCAACGATGGAGCGGGTGGAGCGCCAGATAAAGGCTGTTTCCGATTACGTTGATATTATTCTTTGCTACCAGTATTTAGGGATGTTTAACCCTCCGTCAACAACAGCATACTGCGGACATCCCGATTCCGTGGGCTTTTATGAGGACTATGCGGTCTTCAGAAACAGACGGCACAAAGAGAAATAATATTTTGCGTCTGCAATTAAATAAAGCAGACGCATTTTTCATTTATCTATTGCAAAATTTACCGTTATTTGATATAATCAATTAAGACTTTGAAAGGCGGTAATAATATATGAAGACAATTAAAGGCACCTGGTTTGAATTCAAGCATCATAATATACCTGAGGGAAAGTATTGGAATCCTATCTGCCGTAAGTTTACTGATGAGCAGTGGCGCGCAAAGATAAGAGAAATGCACCACATGGGTATGGAATATATGGTACTTATGTGCTCCTCTCTCGTTTATGAGGACAGCGCTGAAGCATATTTCAAAACCGATATTTATCCTTTCCCCGAGGATATGGTGTGCAAGGATCCTATCGGCGTTATGCTTGATGAATGTGATAAATGGGATATGAAGGTATTTGTCTCCTGCGGATTCTACGGCGTTTGGACCCATACCTTTGATAATATGACCTCTCCCGAGGTAACTGCACGCGCATTCAAGGCTATGGATGAGCTTTGGGCACAGTACGGTAACCATAAGAGCTTTTACGGCTGGTATTTCCCTGATGAGACCTGCATAAACGGTCATTTCCTTGAGGAGTTCATCACATACGTTAACGCTTACAGCGCTCACGCTCACGAGATAGCTCCCGGCACCAAGACTATGATCGCTCCTTACGGCACCAACATTCTCGTTGCAGACGAGCAGTATGTTGACCAGCTTAAGCGTATGGACGTTGATATCGTTGCATATCAGGATGAGATCGGCGTACGCAAGTCCACTCCCGAGCAGACCGGCGCATACTACAAGGCTCTCCGCGCCGCACACGATGCAGCAGGCAGAAGCGCACTTTGGGCAGATATGGAAGTGTTCGAGTTTGAGGCAGACGTTTACCGCAGCGCACTCATCCCCGCAGCAATGGAACGTGTAGAAAGACAGCTTGCTGCTATTTCCGATTACGTTGACGTTGTTCTTTGCTACCAGTATCTGGGTATGTTCAACGAGCCTTCCACCATCGCATACTGCGGACATCCCGATTCTATTCGTTATTACGAGGAATATCAGGAATTCAGAAAGAAGTACGAAAAATAATGAAAACCAAATTTATCCTTATATTGCTTGCCGTTATGCTTGTACTCGCCTCCTGTGATACGGGCAGTGACGTAAGCATTCCTGCGGATAACAGCCTTCCCTCTGCGGAAAGCAGTGTTCCCGTTACGGAAAACAGCACACCCGAAGTAAGCACACCTGCTCCCGAAAACAGCGAAGTTTCCGATGAAACAAGCACTCCTGTGGACAACAAACCCGAAAAAGAGGATAGCTGGATATATTCCGGTCAGGGCGTGGATACCCACGGTGTTGACAGAAGAAGACTTGATGATTTTCTTGAGGATTCCCTTTTTGTGGGCGATTCTGTAACCGATGGCTTCAAGCTTTATGTCAATAACTACGGCAACCTGCCTTCCGTTAACTTTTTCTCCACCGCTTCATACGGATATATCAATGCCTGCCGCGATAAAGAGACATCTTCTCTCCACCCCAAAATCGGCGGCGAGACAATGTATATCTGGGAGGCAGTTGAGTATTACGAGGCAGAGCGTGTGTTTATAAACTTCGGGCTTAACGATTTCGGCTATATTCAGGACAGCAAGCTGGTTGAATGTCTGCAGACTATTTGCGCTAACATTCATTCCGCTTCTTCCGAGACCGAGATAGTATTTATGTCCTGCGGTTTCTTTACCAAAAATGCACGCAATGCAGGCAAGGGTGTGGATAACGACCGTGTCCGCGCCAAAAACGAGATAGTTCTTAATTTCTGCAAAGAAAACGGCTATGATTTTATCGACGTTTCTTGGGCTTATGCAGATGCAGAGGGTTATCTTGACAGCCAGTATTCCTATGATGACTATTGCCATCTGGGATACAGCAAATATAACTTCTGGGAAGATATTCTTTACGGTTATGCCGCAGACAAGATTCTCGGTCAGTACGAGAATATCGAAACAATGCTTAAATGATAAGACTTTATGATATATCCCTGCCGCAAGGCGGGGATTTACCTTCTTATATATTGAATAAATTCGGCGACGTATCCTTTACCCTTTTCCGCCGCAGTATAGATGCGCGCAGAGGCAGACCTTTGCGCTTTGTGTATACTGTTGACATAATACCAAAGGACCAACAAACCGCTATTTGCTCTCTTAAGGGCGAGAAGTATGAAATTCTGCCCGAGGAAGGGTATGAATGTCCCTCCTGCGGTAAAAAGGAATACCGTCCCATAGTGGTAGGTTTTGGCCCTGCGGGAATGTTTGCTTCCCTCTTGCTTGCAAGGGCGGGGGCGCGTCCTGTTGTTCTTGAACGGGGCAAGGCGGTGGACGACAGAGTTAAAAGCGTGGAAACCTTCTGGCGCACAGGTGTTTTGGATACCGAGAGCAACGTCCAATTCGGCGAAGGGGGCGCAGGCAGCTTTTCCGACGGAAAGCTTAATACTCTTGTAAAGGATAAAAACTATCGCGGACGCTTTGTGCTTTCCTCCTTTGTTGCCCACGGCGCGCCCGAGGATATTATGTACGATGCCAAGCCTCATATCGGCACAGACCTCTTGCGTGGATGCGTAAAGGGAATACGCGAGGAGATAATCTCTCTGGGCGGTGAGGTTCGCTTCGGTGCACGGGTTACGGATATACTTACAGAAAATAACCGCGTAACGGGCGTTAAATATATATTCCGGGGCGAGGAAGTTGTTTTGCCTACGGATACCGTGTTTTTGGGTATCGGACATTCTGCAAGAGACACCTTCCGTATGCTTGATAAATTGGGCGTACGGATGGAGCAAAAGCCATTTTCGGTAGGCGTGCGTATCGAGCATCCTCGGGAAATGATAGATATTTCCCAATACCGCGAGCACGCTCCCTTGCTTCCTGCCGCGTCCTATAAGCTTTCACATCAGTCTTCCTTCGGCAGGGGAGTGTATACTTTTTGTATGTGCCCCGGCGGATACGTGGTAAACGCTTCCAGCGAGGAAAACCGTCTTGTCACCAACGGTATGAGCTACCGCGCCCGTGACGGCGTTAACTCAAATTCTGCCGTTCTGGTAGGACTAACCCCCGCAGACTACGGCACGGGACTTTTTGACGGTATGCTTTTCCAGCAGCGTCTGGAGGAAAAGGCGTTTTCTCTGGGCGGCGGAGATTGGCGCGCGCCTTGCCAGACTGTAGGCGATTTCCTCGGCACTAATGGAAAAAGCGCGTCGGTAACCCCCACCTTTTCAAATGGTGTGAGGGAAGCGGATATGACACAGCTTTTCCCTGATTTTATTACGGCTCCTCTTAAAGAGGGTATAAAAGCCTTTGGTAAAAAGATAAAGGATTTTGATATGTCGGGCGCGGTTATCACCGCGGCAGAAAGCCGTTCCACCTGCCCCATACGCATCCTTCGCGATGAAAATGGCATGTCCTCGGTTTACGGGCTGTACCCCATCGGCGAAGGCGCGGGATTCGCAGGGGGAATAATGTCTGCGGCAATGGACGGAATGAAGGCAGTGGAAAATTACTGCAAGGAATAATAAAAGCGGCGAGAAATCTCTCGCCGTTTTTTGCTGTTTTAGGGGTGTTATCTTTCGGGGTCCCCAAAAATGCGTCGGCATTTTAGGGGTGGTGTATTTCGGGGTCCCCGCAAAAGTGTTTTTTCATGATATATAATGGCTGCAGGGGTGTTTCGTGAAACACCCACGGCTATTAAAAAACCTTTTGTGGGGTTATTTTTTTATATTTCGATCTGACCGGATAAAAACATTGCTCCGGTTGATATTACCTGTTTTTCCGCGTCGTCTGGGACAGAGAAATCCTCTGTGCGGAATGACATAACTCCGCCTACAACCGTGCCGTCTGCTACGACGGGACAAAAATGGGATATATTTCCCTCGCCCGTGTCGGTGATAGCGGTGCCGCCGTTTTCCGCGGTATAGCATTTACGGGAATCCATAAGCTCGGAAAGAGTTCTTGAAACGTTTTTGCCCAGCACGCTCTTTTTGTCCTTTCCTGCCGCCGCAGTTACCGTGTCTCTGTCGCATACCGCCACGTTAACCCCTGCAGCCTTTGCCGCCGCTTCCGCAAACATAGCCGCATGCTCACCCACACCGCCCACAGGCGAGTATTTTTTGAACACCACTTCGTTTTCTCTGCCTGTAAATATCTCCAGCATTTCGCCTTCGCGTATGCGCATTGTCCGCCGAATTTCTTTGGGTAT